>NZ_BPQM01000133.1 GCF_022179245.1 Methylobacterium gregans | reverse complement strand
CGTTCGGGGGCGGGCCGGTCGGCATCGAGACGATCGCCGCGGCGCTATCCGAGCCGCGCGACGCGATCGAGGACATCATCGAGCCCTACCTGATCCAGCAGGGCTTCGTGCAGCGCACGCCCCGCGGACGCGTCCTCACCCCGCAGGCCTTCCGCCACATGGGTTTGGCCGTCCCCCGCGCCGACCCGAGCCGGCAGCCCGGCCTCTTCCCGGACGACGGCGCCGATGCCTGACCGGCGCCGCGCCGTCACGGTGACGCGTCGGACGGTTCTGCTGGGCCTCGGCACCGCCGCGCTCGCCGGCACCGGAACGACGGCCTACGCGGTCGGCGTCGAGCCGCGCCGGATCGTCGTGACCCGCTACCGGATCCGAACGCCCGCGCCCTGGCCGGCCGGGCGCCGCCTGCGGATCGTGGCCCTCTCCGACCTTCACGCCTGCGAGCCCTGGATGCCGCTCGGCCAGATCGCCGAGATCGTGGCGGTCGCCAACGGGCTCGGCGGCGACGTGATCGTGCTCACCGGCGACTACGTCGCCGGCATGAAGCTCGTCACGGCCACCATCGACGCGGCGCGCTGGGCACCCGTGCTCGGCGGCCTGCGGGCCCCGCTCGGTGTCTTCGCGGTGCTGGGCAACCACGACTGGTGGGAGGACCGCACGGCGCAGCGGCGCGGCGGCGGCCCGACCATTGCGGGACGCGCGTTGGAGGAGGCCGGCATCCGCGTTCTCGAAAATGCGGTGAGCCCGCTCGATCTCGGCGGCGCGACGGTCTGGCTCGCCGGCCTCGGCGACCAGCTCGCGCTGCTGCCCGCGCGCCAGCGCGATCCCAGCCTCCGACGCGGCGTGGACGATCTCGCCGGCACGCTCGCGCAGATCCCCTCGGGCGCGCCCGCGATCCTGCTCGTCCACGAGCCCGACATCTTTCCGAAGGTGCCGCCGCGGGTGGCGCTGACGCTGGCGGGCCACACCCATGGCGGGCAGGTCCGCCCCTTCGGCCGTCCGATCGTGGTGCCGTCGCGCTTCGGAACCCGCTACGCCTACGGCCATGTCCGCGAGCAGACCGATCTGGTGGTCTCGGGCGGCCTCGGGATGAGCGGGCTGCCGGTGCGGTTCGGTATTCCGCCCGAGATCGTCGTGGTCGAGCTCGAGACGGGCAACCAACCCGAGCCCTAGACATGCATCTAGCGCATGCCCGCCGCCGGAATCGAGCACCGATGTCCGCGCTTCCGGGGACCGAAAATTCCAGACCGCAGGTCTGAAGAAATGCAAACGCCTTCGTGCAAGGCTCTAAGAAGGTTTACTTTTCAAACGCTCATGCCTGAGCGGCGGCGCGTGCTGGAGGCCAACGGTGTCCTGTGATCACAGACTTGTGCGCATGCGGAACAGGACTGCATCGCACAAGTTGACGGCGCGACCGTGCTCTTCGGGAGCACCGGCAAAACGAACGTTTCCCAGCACGACCTTCGAGGAAGTACCCGCCATGAAGACGACCGTCCTGGCCGCGCTCGGCCTGTCCGTCGCCGCCCTCGCCACCCCCGCCCTCGCACAGGACGCGCTGCCGCTGCGCATCGGCGCCGACGCGCCGATCGGCGCGGCCGGAACCAACACCCCGGCGTTCCGTGCCGAGGCTCTGCGCTCGGACGCCGCCAGCATCGAGGCGAGCCGCATCGCCCTTGAGCGCTCCCGCAACCCGCGCGTGCGCAACTACGCCAACCGCGTCCTGGTCGAGCGCGAGGCCACCACCAAGGCGCTGCTGCCCGAGGGCACCTCGCTGACCGCGACCGGCCGCGTCGTCTCCGACCGCCAGGGCATTCCGACCCGTCTCGACAACCCGCTCGGCGTCGTGCTGGCGCCCGTGACGATCGCCGCCAATCTCGGCACGAACATCGTCGGCGGCGTGCTCGGCGGCGTCGGTATCGTGGACAACAGCCCGGCCGAGGCCGGCCGCCGCGTGGCGCTCGGCCCGAACGGCCAGGAGCGCATCGCCCGCCTGCAGGCGGCCCGCAACAGCCGCGACTTCGACCGCACCTATATCAGCCAGCAGGCCCGGTCGGACGCCCGCACCCTGGCGCTCTACCAGACCTACGCCCGCAACGGCGACAGCAACGCCGGCCGCACCTTCGCCAACGAGGCGCTGCCCTTCATCGCCGACGAGCACGCCCACTCGGCGAGCCTGGCCGGCCGCATCGGCGGCTGACCGCCCGAACGTCCGAGACGACGGGCAGGGCCGTCCCCGGAAGGGGGCGGCCCTTGCCGTTTCAGGCGGGCTGGACCACGAGCCGGCCGCCTTGCGTCTCCAGGCTCCGCGCCAGGAGCCGCATCAGGGCGTAGACCGTGTCGATGTGCGGCGTCGGCGTGCCGGTGATCCGGCCGAGCTCGATCACGGAGCCGACCAGCGCCTCCAACTCGATCGCGCGGCCCGCCTCCACGTCCTGCAGCATAGAGGTCTTGTGCGCGCCGACCTTCTCGGCGCCCGCGATGCGCCGGTCGATGTCGACCCGGAAGCTGGCGCCGAGCGTGGTGGCGATCGTCTGCGCCTCCGCCATCATCGCGCGCGCCAGCGCCCGGGTCTCGGGGAACTGGCAGATGTCGACGAGCGTCGCGTGGGTCAGCGCCGAGATCGGGTTGAAGCTGAGATTGCCCCAGAGCTTGAGCCAGATCTCCGAGCGGATGTCCTCGATCACCGGCGCCTTGAAGCCGGCGCCGGCGAGCTTCTCCGAGAGCGTCCGCGCCCGCGCGCTCATCGAGCCGTCGGGCTCCCCCAGGGTGTAGCGGTTGCCCTCGACCACGCGCACCACGCCCGGGCTCTCGAGGATCGCGGCCGGGTAGACCACGGAACCGATCACCCGGGACGCGTCGAGGTGGCGCGCGATCTGCCCGCCCGGATCCGAGTTCTCGACCTGCCGCCCCGCCTGCGGACCGTCGTAGCCGTGCAGGAAGTACCACCAGGGGATCCCGTTCTGCAGGGTCACGACCGCGGTGTTCGGCCCGATCAGGTGCTTGAGGTCGGCCGCGATCGGTCCGACCTGATGCGCCTTCACGGTGAGCAGCACGTAGTCGTGCTCACCCGCCTCCTGCATCGACCGGGTGGCGCGCACGTCGCGGGCATGCACCTCCGAGCCGTCCTCCTCGATCAGCCGCATGCCGTTCGCCTGGATGGCCTCCAGGTTCTGGCCGCGGGCGATGAAGGTGACGCGCTCGCCCGCGGCGGCGAGCTTGACGCCGAGTTGCCCGCCGATGGCGCCTGCGCCGACGATCGCGATGCTCATCCGGTCCACCCTGCACTTTTTTGGTATACGGTATACGCAGGAGCTTGCCCGAAACCTGTCTTGCCGTCTTCAGCAAAGAATTCGCCGGCGCTTCAAAAAAACTTCACCGATCACGCATCGGTGTGCGCACGAGCACGCGCGCGCCGGAACAAGGCGTTTGCTTGACCGTTCACGCCACCGAAACGGCCCGCCGCGGCGATCCCGCCGCGATGATCCGGGACCGCAAACCTGACGGGAGCGACGCGATGAGCAGCACCACCGACAAGATCAAGGGTCTGGCCAACGAGGCCGCCGGCAACGTCAAGCAGGGCATCGGCAAGGCCACCGGCAACGAGAAGCTGCAGGCCGAGGGCAAGGCGCAGGAGCTGAAGGGCGAGACCCAGCGCGCCGTCGGCGGTGTCAAGGACGGCGTGAACAACGCCGCGCAGAAGGCTGCGGACGCCGTCAAGGGCCGCTGAGGCCAGCGACCGCCGATCGACCACGGAAGGCCGGCTCAGCCGGCCTTCTTCGTTTCCGGACCCGACATTCCAGACAGAGGGACTGACATGAACCGCGACCACATCGAGGGCGGCGTCCGCAACCTGCGCGGCCGCGCCAAGACCGCCGTCGGCGCCGTGGGCGGCCGGCCGGGCCGACAGATCGAGGGCGCGATCGATCAGGCGGCGGGCGCGGCGCAGTACGCCTACGGGCGCGCCCGCGACACGGCCGAGCATCTCGCCCGCGACGGCCGCCACCTGGCTCACGAGGCGCGCGAGCGCGGGCAGGCGCTCTACGACGAGGCGGAGTCGCGCGGCCGGCACTACCGCGACCGCGCCGAGCGCCACGGTCGCGCGCTGGCGCACCGGGCGAACGAGAACCGCGCCACCACGGTGGCGGTGGTCGCCGCGGTCGCCTTCGGCCTGGGCTGGCTCATCCGCGGCCGCGACTGAGCCGGGAGCCGCCGATCGGCCCCGGCGGACGCCGGGGTCGCTCAGAACAGGTATAAAGACATCTTTATGTCTTGATTGCTTCGTCGGTCTCGACCTGCTACAGGCCTCGCCGACGCGGTCGCGGCCGGCGGCGGGACGAGGGTTCCGCGCGCCGGCCTGCCCGCACCGGACCCAGAGCCTGAGACACGGAGCTTCAGACCCCATGGCCAAGGATTACATCGTCAGGGACATCGGTCTGGCCGATTACGGCCGCAAGGAGATCTCGATCGCCGAGAGCGAGATGCCGGGCCTGATGGCGGTCCGCCAGGAATACGGCCCGAGCCAGCCGCTGAAGGGCGCCAAGATCGCCGGCTCGCTCCACATGACGATCCAGACCGCGGTGCTGATCGAGACGCTGAAGAGCCTCGGCGCCGACATCCGCTGGGTCTCCTGCAACATCTACTCGACCCAGGACCACGCCGCCGCCGCCATCGCCGCCGCCGGCATCCCGGTCTTCGCCGTGAAGGGCGAGACCCTGGAGGAGTACTGGGACTACACCGCCCGCCTGTTCGACTGGCATGACGGCGGCATGCCGAACATGATCCTCGACGACGGCGGCGACGCCACGATGTTCGTGCATCTGGGTCTGCGCGCCGAGAACGGCGACACCGCCTTCCTCGACAAGCCGGGCTCCGAGGAGGAGGAGGTCTTCTTCGCGCTCCTCAAGAAGAAGCTGAAGGAGAAGCCGAAGGGCTGGTTCGCCGGGCTCAGTGAGTCGATCAAGGGCGTCTCCGAGGAGACCACCACGGGCGTGCACCGCCTCTACATCCTCGCCAAAGAGGGCAAGCTGCTCTTCCCGGCGATCAACGTGAACGATTCGGTCACCAAGTCGAAGTTCGACAACCTTTACGGCTGCAAGGAGTCGCTCGTCGACGGCATCCGCCGCGGCACCGACGTGATGATGGCCGGCAAGGTCGCGATGGTCGCGGGCTTCGGCGACGTCGGCAAGGGCTCGGCCGCCTCGCTCCGCAACGCCGGCTGCCGCGTCATGGTCTCGGAGATCGACCCGATCTGCGCGCTCCAGGCCGCGATGGAGGGCTACGAGGTCGTCACCATGGAGGACGCGGCGCCCCGCGCCGACATCTTCGTGACCGCCACCGGCAACAAGGACATCATCACCCTCGACCACATGCGGGCGATGAAGGACCGGGCGATCGTCTGCAACATCGGCCACTTCGACAACGAGATCCAGGTCGCCGGCCTGAAGAACCTCAAGTGGACCAACATCAAGCCGCAGGTCGACGAGATCGAGTTCGCCGACGGCCACCGCATCATCCTCCTGTCGGAGGGTCGTCTGGTGAACCTCGGCAACGCGACCGGCCACCCCTCCTTCGTGATGTCGGCCTCCTTCACCAACCAGACGCTGGCCCAGATCGAGCTCTGGACCAACCCGGGCAAGTATGAGCGTCAGGTCTACACCCTGCCCAAGGCCCTGGACGAGAAGGTCGCGGCCCTGCACCTCGAGAAGGTCGGCGCCAAGCTCTCGAAGCTGCGCCCCGATCAGGCGGCGTATATCGGCGTCGGCGAGAGCGGCCCGTTCAAGCCCGAGCATTACCGCTACTGAGCCTTCCGGCTCCGGGATCCAAAAATTTCTTGAGCCCGACCGGGCCCGGCGCACGCGCCGGGCCCTTTCCGTTTTGTCAAGGCGCGATGGGGTGCTCGGACTGTGTCTTCTGTGCGTCGCGCGCGCGCGGCGTGCACCCGGGCTCCCGGCCTTGCGCGCAAACCCCTTCCGGCGCGATTCGACCCCGCGCTAAGGTGAACCGAATCTTCAGATGAGGTGACGCGCCGGCGATCCGCGAGGACGGCCGGCGGGAACGGTGCCGCGTGCGCCGCGCGATCGCGCGCGCCGGCCTCATCGGCGGTCTATGGGATGAGGCGGGTCATGGGTCTCGAACGGACGGCGCGGCTCGCGGCCCGCGTCGGCGCACTCGTCGTCGGCGCCCTGTTCTGCCTCGGCGCGGCCTGGGCGGCGCCCGCGGATCCGGCCGCGTCGCTCCACATGCACGGCGTGGCCGGGCTCTCGGTGCTCGGCGGCCTGCTGGCCTTCGCCACGATTCTCTCGCTGCTGCACCTGCGCGAGCGCGCGCGCTGGACCCGGCGCGACCGCGAGCAGGCCGCCGCCCTCGACGCGCTGCGGGGCGCTCACGACCGGGCCGAGATGCTGCTCAACGCCGAGCGCCAGATCATCGTGACCTGGAACGCCCGCAGCGAGCCGGTGATCGAGGGCGATGTCGGCCTCGCCTTCGACGGCCGCTCGGCCGCGGGCGCGGCGCGGCGCGTGCTCGCCTTCGGCTCCTGGCTGCTGCCGGCGGATGCCGGCGCGATCGAGGCGGCGGTCGAGGCGCTGCTGGTGCGCGGCACGGGCTTCCACCTCGCGCTCCGCAGCCAGGACGGGCGCAGCATCGAGGCGCAGGGGCAGGCGGTGGCGGGGCGCGCCCTGCTGCGCCTGCGCGAGACCAGCGAGGAGCGCCGCGAGATCGCTGAGCTGCGCGAGACCCTGGACGAGGCCCGCCGGGGCGTGGCCGCGCTCGCCGCGCTCCTCGACGCGATCCCGCAGCCGGTGTGGCGGCGCAACCGCGAGGGGGGGCTCGCCTGGGTCAACATGGCCTACGCGGCGGCCGTCGAGGCGCCCTCCCGCGAGGCCGCCCTCGACCAGGGGCTCGAGTTGCTCGACCGGCCGGCGCGCGAGACGGTGGCCCGGGAGGACATCGCCCGCCGCGGCGCCGGTCCTGCGGTCGCCCGCCTCTCGGCCGTGGTCTCGGGCAGCCGCCGGGTGCTCGACGTGTTCGAGAGCCGCGCCGACACAGGCCGGGTCGGCATCGCGGTCGACGTCTCGGAGCTGGAGAGCGTGCGCGCCGACCTGCAGCGCCAGATGAACGCCAACGTGCGCACCCTCGACCAGCTGCCGACCGCGGTGGCGATGTTCGACGACCGGCAGCGCCTGATCTTCCACAACGCCGCCTACCGCCAGCTCTGGGACCTCGACGCCGCCTTCCTGGAGAACCGCCCCTCGGACGGCGAGATCCTCGACCACCTGCGCGCCCAGCGGAAGCTGGAGGAGCACGCCGATTTCCGCGCCTGGAAGCAGGGTGTTCTGGCGGCCTATCGCGCCGTCGAGGCCAACGAGACCTGGTGGTACCTGCAGGACGGCCGCACGCTCCGGGTCGTGGCCGACCCGAACCCGCAGGGGGGCCTGACCTACCTGTTCGACGACGTCTCCGACCGGGTGAACCTCGAATCGCGCTACAACGCCCTGATGCGCGTTCAGGCCGAGACCCTCGACACCCTGCGCGAGCCGGTCGCGGTGTTCGGCGGCGACGGGCGCCTGACGCTCGCCAACCGGGCCTTCTCGGCCTTCTGGCGCCTCGACCCCGAACTGATCGCCGAGCGCCCGCGCGTGGAGGCCGTGATCGAGGCCTGCCGCCGCCTCGCCCCCGCCGAGGAGCCCTGGCTCGACATCCGCGACCGCGTCGTCGGCCTGGAGAGCCGCGAAGGCCTCGCCTGCCGCCTGGAGGTGGTGGACGGCACCGTGCTCGACTGCACCGCCCAACCCCTGCCGGACGGCGCGACGCTGCTCACCCTCATCGATGTCACGGCGAGCGTGAACGTCGAGCGGGCGCTCACCGAGAAGAACGATGCCCTGGAGAAGGCCGCGCAGCTGCGCGACAGCTTCGTCCACCACGTCTCCTACGAGCTGCGTTCGCCGCTCACCAACATCATCGGCTTCACGCAGCTCCTCGGTGACGAGTCGGTCGGCGCCCTCAACGTCCGCCAGCGCGAGTATTCCGAGCACATCATGCGCTCGTCCGGCGCGCTCCTCGTCATCATCAACGACATCCTCGACCTTGCCTCGATCGATGCCGGCTCGCTCGAGCTGAAGCGCGAGATGGTCGACGTGCCCGCCACCGTCGAGGCGGCGATGCGCGGCATCGAGGACCGGCTGGCGGAATCGCGGCTGACCGTGCAGCTCGACGTGCCGGCCGGCATCGGCAGCATCTACGCCGACGGCAAGCGCGTGCGGCAAATCCTGTTCAACCTCCTGTCGAACGCGGTCGGCTTCTCGCATCCGGGCGAGCGCATCGAGGTGCGGGCGCGCCGCACCGCCACGGATCTCACCCTCAGCGTGCGCGACCACGGCATCGGCATGCCGGCCGAGGTCGCCGCCCTGGTCTTCGACCGCTTCGAGAGCCGCACGCTCGGCACCCGCCACCGGGGCGTCGGCCTCGGCCTCTCGATCGTGCGCTCCTTCGTGGAGCTGCACGGCGGCCGGGTCACGCTCGAATCGAGCCCGGGCGCGGGCACCTGCGTCACCTGCAGCTTCCCGCTGGTCGATCCCGAGGCGCATGTGGAGGCGGCCGAGTAGCCGCCGCTCACGCGGCCGTGCGGCGTCGAGAGGTTGACGCGCCGCGCGCCCGGTCCCAGCAGGGCCGCATGTCCACGCTCGCAAGCACCGGCTGGGCCGTCTTCCGCAACGGCGATTTCCGCCTGTTCGGCGCCGCCCGCTTCCTCACCGGCCTCGCCTACCAGATGCAGGCGGTGGCGATCGGCTGGTTCGTCTACGACCTGACCAAGTCCGCCCTGGCGCTGGGCCTCGTCGGGCTCGCGGGCTTCCTGCCGGCGATGCTGGCCGCGCTGATCACGGGCCACGTCGCCGACACCTACGACCGGCGGCTCGTGGCGGCGATCAGCTTCGGCGTCCAGGCGGCGACGAGCTTCGGGTTGCTGGCCTACGCGCTCTCCGGGGCGCAGGCTGTCTGGCCGGTCTACGCGCTGGTGATCCTCGTCGGCACCGGCCGCGCCTTCGCCAACCCGGCCCTGCAGGCGCTGCTGCCGACGCTCGTCTCCCGCGACCTGTTCGGCGGCGCCATCGCCTGGAACGCCTCGCTCTGGCAGACCTCCTCGGTGCTGGGCCCGGCGGCGGGCGGGCTGCTCTACGCGGCGGGGCCGGCGGTGGTGTTCGGCGGGGCAGGGGCCAGCTTCGCGCTCGCCGCCCTTCTGGTCGCCGCCATCCGCTTCCGTCCCGCGCCCGTCTCCGAGCGCCCGCCGGTGAGCTGGGCGACGCTCTCGGCCGGGCTCGCCTATATCCGCTCGCAGCCCGTGGTGCTCGGCGCGATCAGCCTCGACCTCTTCGCCGTGCTGTTCGGCGGTGCGACGGCGCTCCTGCCGATCTTCGCCGCCGAGGTGCTGCATGTCGGCCCCCTCGGGCTCGGGGCTTTGCGCAGCATGCCGGCGGCGGGCGCCGTCACGATGGCGGTCTGGCTCGCCTACCGTCCGCTCCGCCGCCACGCGGGCGCCCGGATGCTCCGGGCGGTCGCGGTGTTCGGCCTCGCCATCGTGGTGTTCGGCCTCTCGACCTCGCTGCCGCTCTCGATGCTCTGCCTGTTCGTGACCGGCGCGGCCGACATGATCAGCGTCTATGTCCGCCAGAGCTTCGTCCAGGGCGAGACCCCGGACGCCATGCGGGGCCGGGTCGCGGCGGTGAACACGGTCTTCATCGGCGCCTCGAACGAGCTCGGCGAGTTCGAGTCCGGCCTCCTCGCCGCCGCGCTCGGCGCCGTGCCGGCCGTGATCGCCGGGGGCGCGATGACGGTGCTGATCGCGGTGGCCTGGGGTCGGCTGTTCCCGGCCCTGCGGGCGCGGGACCACCTGCTCAAGCCGGACTGACCCCGGGTGTCGAGAGGGGGGCACCCCTCTCGCGGGTCCAGGGCAGAGCCGTGGAAGACGGCCGGGGCTCCGCCCCCGGTTTCCCTCCGGGATCCCCGCTCAGCGCCCCGCGAGCAGCGGCGACCAGGTCGGGTCGGAGGCGTAGGAGGGGGTCGGGACCGGCTGCTCCACCTTGCCGGTGATGTCGACCATGTAGAGCTTGCCGCCGCCCTGGCCGCCCGGATCGCGGAAGAACAGCACGTACTGCCCGTTCGGCGCGAAGGTCGGGCCCTCGTTGTGGAAGCCTTCCGTCAGCACCCGCTCACCCGAACCGTCGGGCTTCATCACGCAGATGGCGAAGCCGCCCTTGCGCTGGCGCGTGAAGGCGATGAGGTCGCCCTTCGGGGACCAGGCCGGCTGCGAGGCCGAGCCCTCGCCGAAGGAGATGCGGCGCGGGTTCGAGCCGTCCGCGCCCATCACGTAGATCTGCTGCGAGCCGCCGCGGTCGGACTCGAACACGATCTGCGAGCCGTCCGGCGCGTAGGTCGGCGAGGTGTCGATCGCCATGCCGTTGGTGATGGAGCGCTGCGCCTTCGAGGCGAGGTCCATCGTCACGATGTCGGCGTTGCCGCCCTGCTGCACGCTCATCACGAGGCGGCGCCCGTCGGGCGAGAAGCGCGGGCTGGCGCTCATCGAGTCGACGTTGCCGACCGCCTGACGCGTGCCGGTCTCGAGGTTGATCACCTGCACCCGGGGCTGGTGGCCCGTGGCCTGCGCCATGAAGGCGATGTCCTGCGTCGCGGGCGAGTAGCGCGGCGCCACGATGGCGTTCTCGCCCGTGGTGATGGCGCGCACGTTGGCGCCGTCCTGGTCCATCACCATCAGGCGCTTGCGGCGGTTCTCCTTCGGGCCGGACTCGTCGACGAACGCGATGCGGCTGTCGAACCACGGGCCGAGGCCGGTGATCTTGGTGTAGACCGCGTCGGAGATCAGGTGGCCGGTGCGCCGCGCGTTGGCCGGGTCGGTGGCGTATTGCTGGCCGGTCATCTGCTGGCCCGAGGTGACGTCCCAGAGCCGGAACTCGACCTTGAGCCGGCCCGCGCCGTCGCGCGAGACGCGGCCCGTGACGAGGCCCTGCACGCCGGTGGCGCGCCACTTATCGAAGCTCGGCGCCGCGTCGAAGGCGGGGTTCTCGGGGAAGCGCCCCTTGTCGAGCGGCGTGAAGTAGCCGGAGCGGCGCAGGTTGTTCGTCACCACGCCGGAGACGAGGCCGCCGAGGCTCGGATCGCCCGCGAAATCCGCGATCGCGATCGGCAGCGGCTGGAAGGCGCCGCCGCCGATGCGCAGCTGGAGCTGCGCCTGCGCGGGCAGCCCGAACAGGACGAGCGCCAGGAAAGCGAGGAGCGTGGCGAGCGGCGCCGTGCGGCGTCGCGGGGAAGCGAGATGCATGGTGGTCGGGTCCGGTCGCTGGATCGGTGCGGGCAGAGTCCCAGGCGTCAGGTCGCCGTGAACTCGAACTCCGCGTTGATGGCTTTCCAGTCGTTGTAGAAGGGCGCGTACTGGGCCGGGATCTTGTAGGGCGCGCAGCGCCGCACGGCACGCAGCGCGGCCTGGGCGATCGACTGGTCGGTCGCGTTCTGGCCCGAGCGCATCACCCGGGGCTCGCTGCCCAGCGACCCGTCCGGGTTCAGGCGGATGTCGAGCACCGGCAGGATCACGCCCTGCGAGGCCCCGGGGGGCGCGGAGTAGCAGCGCTCGATCTGCTGCTGGAGCATGCCGACGAGCGCGTCGCGCATCGAGGGCGAGAGCTTCTGCGACGTGCCGGTGGCGGCACCGAGCGAGGCGACCCGCTGCACGTCGCGGCCCGTCGCGCCCGTCGATTGCGAGGGCGATTTCGAGGCGAGCAGGGACTTGATGTCCCCGGCGTTGAACTTGTCGGCGAGCTCGGCCTGCTTGCGCGCCTTGGCCTCGGCATCCGCCTTCGCCTTGGCGTCCGCCACCGCCTTGGCCTTCGCGGCCTTGGCGGCGGCCTCGGCCTTGGCGGCCGCCTCGGCCTTCGCCTTGGCGGCGGCCTCCGCCTTCTCGCGCTCGGCCTCCGCCTTGGCCTCGGCGAGCTGCTTCTGGTGCTCGGCCTCCTTGCGCTCGGCCTCCGCCTTGGCGGCCGCGTCCGCCTTGGCCTTCGCGGCCGCCTCGGCCCTGGCCTTCGCGGCGGCGTCCGCCTTGGCCTTCGCCTTGGCTTCCGCCGCGGCCTCGGCCTCCTCGCGCTCGATCAGCTTGGCGAGTTCCTCGCGCTTCTCGGCCTCCGCCTTGGCGGCCTCGGCCTTGGCCTTGGCTTCGGCCTTCGCCGCGGCCGCCTTCTCGGCAGCGGCTTTCTCCGCGGCCGCGGCCTTGGCGGCCTTGGCGGCCTCGGCCTTCTCCGCCGCGGCCTTCTCGGCAGCCTTCTCGGCAGCCTCCGCCTTGGCCTTGGCGTCCGCCTTGGCCTTCTCCTCGGCGGGGTCCGGCTCGCTCATGCGCAGGGCCATCGCGTCGGCGTTGGCGACCTTCATGTCGGCGGTGCGGGTGGGCGCGGTCGGCGAATCGACCTTGGCGTTCTCCGGCTCGCGCTCCTCGAACTTCTCCGCCTGGCGGTCGGCGCGGGGCTTGGCGTCGGAGAGCGGCTTCTCGGCGTTGCGCTCGCCCTTGGTCAGCTCCGAGAACTGGTTCTCGGTGATCACCTCGACGGGCACGCCCTCCTGCGCCTCCGGCAGGGCCGGGGCCGAGATGCCGATGATCGCGGCGGCCACCACGGCGACGTGGGTGCCCACCGAGATCCAGACCCCCGGTTCCCTGCGGTCGAGCTTGAGTGCCACGCTGGCGCCCCGTTATCGCTGGTCGGGCTCGGTGACGAGGGCGACCTTGCGGAAGCCCCCGCCGGTGACGATCGCCATCACCTGGGCGACGCGGCCGTAATCGACGCGCTTGTCGCCGCGCACGAAGACCCGCTCCTCCGTGCCGGCCTTCGAGGCCTCGGTGAGCTTCGGCACGATCGTGTCGTCGGAGAGCTCGTCCTCGCCGAGGAAGACCTGGCCGGTCTGGCGGATCGACAGGGTGATGGGCTTGGTGTCGGAGTTGAGCGGCGCCGCCTTCGATTGCGGCAGGTCGAGGGGCACGCCGACCGTCATCATCGGGGCTGCCACCATGAAGATGATCAGCAGCACCAGCACGACGTCGATGAACGGCGTCATGTTGATCTCGTTGATGGCGCCGCCGCGGCGCCCGCCGCGCCGCCGCCTCGTGCCGGCCTTGCCGCCCGCTGCCATGCCCATGGGTTCGGATCCTTTGAGTTCGGGTCCTGCCGGGTCAGGCGGCGAGCGAGAGGCGCTCGTCGATCTGGCGGGACAGGATCGCCGAGAACTCGTCGGCGAAGCCCTCCAGCCGCGACTGGGCCTTGGCCACCTCCGCCTGGAGCTTGTTGTAGGCGAGCACGGCCGGGATCGCCGCGAACAGGCCGATCGCGGTAGCGAACAGCGCCTCGGCGATGCCCGGCGCGACGACCGCGAGCGAGGTGTTCTTGGAGGCCGCGATCGACGTGAAGGCGGTCATGATGCCCCAGACCGTGCCGAACAGGCCGATATAGGGACCGGCCGAACCGATCGAGGCGAGGAAGAGCAGGCGCGACTCGAGGCGCTCGACCTCGCGCTGGATGGTGACGTCGAGCGTCTTGTCGATGCGCTGGCTGAGCGACTGGATCTGCCGGCCCGAGCCCTCGAACGAGCGCTTCCACTCGCGCATGGCGGCGACGAACACGGCCGCGAGGCCGGTGGCCGGGCGGTCGTTGAAGGAGCGGAACAGCTCCTCCAGCGAGCGGCCGGACCAGAACGCGTCCTCGAAGGAATCCATCTCGGCGCGGGTGCGGCGGAACAGCAGCGTCTTGTCGACGATGATCGCCCAGCACCAGACGGAGGCGCTGAGCAGGCCGACCATCACGATCTTCACGACGAAGTGGGCCTGAAGGAACAGGCCGAGCAGGCTCATATCGGCGACCGGTGCGTGGACCGCCATGGCGTCGGCTGGATTCATGGACCTGTTCCTCGGTGCCCGGGGCGCGCCCGTACCGAAGCGGGCAAGGCTCGCGCTCGGGCCAAATCGTCGAACGATTTCAACGGCAATCGCCGCCGAACGTGTCGAAGTTAGGGCCGCGCGGGGGCAGGCCGCTCCGCGGGAATGCGTGAGGATCAGTTAAGGCCCTGGCAGGGTTAAGAATTGGTGTCCGCGGAGGGCGCACCTGCGGGCGTGAGCGTCTGCCGCAGGCGCTCCGGCAGGCGGATCGCCCGGCCGCCGCGCACGCAGGCCACCACCACCTCGGCGCGGACCAGAGCCTCCTCGCCCCGCATCACGGCCTGGCTGAGATGCATCGAGGCGCCGCGCAGCTCCCGCGTCGCCGTGACGATCGTGAGCGCATCATCCATGCGGGCGGGCTTGAGGTAGTCGATCTCCATGCGGCGCACCACGAAGACGAGGCCGTCCGCGTCGCGGTGCAGGTCGGACTGGTCGCCCGCGAGATCCCGCAACAGCTCGGTACGGCCGCGCTCCATGAAGCGCAGGTAGCTCGCGTGGTAGACGAAGCCCGAGAAGTCGGTGTCCTCGTAGTAGACCCGCACCGGCAGCCGGTGCGCGTCGGGGCGTGTCGTCGGATCCATGGATAGCCGGGTCTCGGGAGACGCCGTTGTCTAGCGACTCGGGCGGTCGATGGCGAGGGTGGTCGCTCCGGGGTCGAGGCCGGGAGCCGGCGCAGGCGAGGGCACGACGGGCCCCGTCAGATCTCGATCTCGGTGCCCACCTCGACCACCTGCCGGGTCGGCACGCAGAAATAGGCGCCGGTGCGCTCTGCGTTGCGCTGCATGAAGGCGAACAGGTTCTCCCGCCAGGGCATCATGCCCCGGTCGTCGCTCTTCGGGATGACGGTCTCGTGCCCGATGAAGACCGTGAGGTCGTCGAGGATCGCCGCCGGCAGGTGCCGGTGCTCCACGGCGCAGCGCAGGCCCTCGGGTATCGAGGCGTCCTCCATGAAGCCGTAGCGCAGGATCAGCCGGTAGAAGTCGGGCGCCAGCAGGGTGGCGCGGGCGCGCTCGGTTTCCGGCACCGTCGGCGTCTCCTCGTAGAGCGCCGTGACGATGACGACGCGCCGGTGCAGCGCGTGGCTGCGCTCGACGAAGCGCGAGAGGTGCAGCGGGATGCCGTGCGTCGCCGCCGACAGGAAGGCGCCGGTGCCGGGCAGGCGGACGATGTCCCGGTGCTGCAGGTTCGTGAGGAAGGCCGATTCCGGCTGGCGCAGCTCGACGCGCGCCTCCTCGATGAGCTGGTTGCCGCGCCGCCACGTCAGCATCATCAGGGCGACGAAGCCCGCGAGCACCAGCGGAAACCAGCCGCCCTCGAACAGCTTCACGCTGTTGGCGCTGAGGAAGACCAGATCGATCAGCAGGAAGAAGCCGTTCACGGCGATGACCGCGGGCAGCGCGTAGCCCCACCGGTGCGCGATGAGGGCGGCCAGGATCGTGGTGATCGCCATCAGCAGCGAGACCGCGATGCCGTAGGCCCCGGCCAGCGCGTCCGAGGTCTCGAACACCACCACCGCCGTCAGCGTGGCGGCGGCGAGCAGCCAGTTCACCGCCGGCACGTAGATCTGGCCGCGCTCGTCGGGCGCCGTCTGGACGATGCGCATAGCCGGCAGGAAGCCGAGCTGGATCGATTGCTGGGTCAGCGAGAACACGCCCGAGATGATCGCCTGCGAGGCGATGACGGTGGCGAGCGTGGCGAGCCCGATCAGCGGGTAGTGCGCCCAGTCCGGGGCGAGGCGGTAGAACGGGTTCTCGATCGCGTCCGGCTCCAGCAGGAGCCCGGCGCCCTGGCCCAGGTAGTTGATCACGAGGGCGGGCAGCACGAGGGCGAACCACGAGACCCGGATCGGCCCGGCGCCGAAATGGCCAAGATCGGCGTACATCGCCTCGCCGCCGGTGACCGCCAGGAAGGCCGCGCCCAGCATGGCGAAGCTCACGCCCCAGCCGGCATGGCCCATGAACTCGACCGCCTTCAGCGGGTTGGCGGCCGCCAGGATCTCCGGCCGGTGCCAGATGCCGCCGAGGCCGAGCAGGACGAGCACGCAGAACCAGACCAGCATCACCGGGCCGAACATCCGGCCGATGAAGGCGACGCCCTTGCTCTGCACGAGGAACAGGGCGACGAGGATCGCCAGCGTGATCGGCACCACGAAGCGCCCCAGGGCGGGCGCGTCGACCTTCAGGCCCTCCACCGCAGAGAGCACCGAGATCGCGGGCGTGATCGCGCCGTCGCCGTAGAGGAGGGCGGCGCCGACGAGGCCGACCACGAGGAGCAGGCTCTGCCAGGAATGCGGCCGGGCGTGGCGGGCGCCGAGCAGCGCCAGCATCGCCACGATGCCGCCCTCGCCGCGGTTGTCGGCGCGCA
Organism: Methylobacterium gregans; assembly: GCF_022179245.1. Classification (GTDB taxonomy): domain Bacteria; phylum Pseudomonadota; class Alphaproteobacteria; order Rhizobiales; family Beijerinckiaceae; genus Methylobacterium; species Methylobacterium gregans. Next base: position 13,635 of record NZ_BPQM01000133.1, on the reverse strand, counting down.
GGATCAGCACCGCGTACTTGATCGAGACGATCAGGATCAGGGCCCAGAGGATCAGCGAGACCGCACCCGTCACCGCCGCCGGGTCGGCGCTGTGAGCGCCGGGATGCGCGGCGCGCACCGCCTCCTTGAAGGCGTAGAGCGGGCTCGTGCCGATATCGCCGTAGACGACGCCGAGCGCCCCGAGCAACAGGGCGGGCTTCAGTCCGCCGCGCTCCTCGCCGGCCTCGCTCCCCGCGCGGACCTCGCTCTGGCTCACTGTCGGCTCCGGGCAGGCGCGACCCGATCCGGGTCTGTCGGGCGCTACAACGCGCGACCGGGCTCCGCGGTCCCACGGACGGGTGAGGATGAGATCCCTGTCACCCGCGCGCCACGTCCGCGAGCGCGACGGGGCAGGGCGCGCCGCGGGCGATGCAGAGGACGGGCGCCGCGACGCGGGGGCGGATCGCCGCCGCGACGGTCTCCGGCGGCGTCGGCGCGCCGGGGCTCTCGCTCACCGCGACCGCCCGCAGCGCCACGCCGTGGAAGCGCAGGGTCTCGCAGGCGGTGAGCGCGTGGCTGATCGCGCCGAGATAGCTGCCGGAGACGAGGAGGGCCGGGATCCCCAGCGCCTTCAGCCAATCGAGGCCGGTGGCCTCGGGCGTGACCGGGCTCATCAGGCCGCCGACGCCCTCGATGATCAGGATGTCCTCGGCCCGGGCGATCTCGGCGCGGCACCACGCCACGAGGTCGGGCAGGGCGAGGGCGCGGCCCTCGAGCGCCGCCGCCTGATCGGGCGCGAGCGGGGCGGCGTAGCGCCAGGGCGAGCAGGCCTCGACGGCCTCGGGGGAGGGGGCGATGCCTTGTGCGGCGAGTAGCCGGGCCGTGTCGCTCGCCGCGAAGTCCGGATCACCGATTGACGGGACGCCGCTCGCCAGCGGCTTCAAGGTGCGGACCCGGCGCCCGTCCGCGATCAGCCGCCGGGTGAGGGCGGCGGTGACGTAGGTCTTGCCGATCTCGGTGCCGGCGCCGGCGATGAACAGGGCGGGCATGGACGACGTTTTGCGATGATCGAGGAGTGCTGCGGCGACCGCTCCCCCTCCCCCGCAGAGGGGGAGGGAGGATTGCGCGGGCTCAGACCTGATAGCTGCCGTGGCAGTGCTTGTACTTCTTGCCCGAGCCGCAGGGGCAGGCCTCGTTGCGGCCGACGCGGCCCCAGGTCGCCGGGTCGGCCGGGTCGCGCTCCAGCACGGCGCCGTCGGCCGAGATCCCTTGCGCCGCGTAGCCGAGCGCCGGGCCCGCACCGCCGTCGCTGCCGGAGCCGCGGCCGAACTCGTTCTCGCCGGTCACCGGGTCGAGGTGCTGGGCGAACATCGGGGGCAGGGCGGGCGACTCGCCCGGGAAGGGCTGGCCGCCGGCCTGGTCCGGCTCCTGGAACATGATCTCGACCCGCGAGAGCTGGCCGGTGACCTGCTCGCGGAGCGAGGCCACGAGGCTGTTGAAGAGATCGAAGGCCTCGGACTTGTACTCGTTCAGCGGGTCGCGCTGGGCGAAACCGCGCCAGCCGATCACCTGCCGCAGGTGGTCAAGCGTCACGAGGTGCTCCCGCCAGAGGTGGTCGAGGGTCTGGAGCAGGACCTGCTTCTCGATATAGGCGGAGACCTCCGCGCCGTTCCGCTCGGCGCGCTCGGCGTAGGCCTCGTCGGCGAGCTTGCGCAGGCGCTCGCGGATCTCCTCGTCGGCGATGCCCTCTTCCTTGGCCCAGTCCTCGACCGGCACGTCGAGGTTCAGCACCTCGGAGACGCGCTGGCGCAGGCCCGCGGTGTCCCACTGCTCCGCGTAGGCGTTCTCGGGGATGTGGCTCGCCACGAGGTCGTCGATCACGCCGTGGCGCATGTCGTCGACGGTCTCGCGCACGCTGTCCTGGCCCATGAAGTCGCGGCGCTGCTCGAAGACGACCTTGCGCTGGTCATTCATCACGTTGTCGTACTTGAGCACGTTCTTGCGCATGTCGAAGTTGCGCGCCTCGACCTTCTGCTGCGCCTTCTCGATGGCCTTGTTGATCCAGGGATGGATGATGGCCTCGCCCTTCTCGAGGCCCAGCTTCTGCAGCATCCCGTCCATGCGGTCGGACCCGAAGATCCGCATCAGGTCGTCCTGCAGCGAGAGGTAGAACTTCGAGCGTCCGGGATCGCCCTGGCGGCCCGAGCGGCCGCGCAGCTGGTTATCGATGCGCCGGCTCTCGTGGCGCTCGGTGCCGATGATGTAGAGGCCGCCCGGCAGGTCCTTCTTGCGGCCGGCCGCAGGATCGGCCGGCTCGCCGGTGGCCAGAACCTTGGCGCGGTTCTCGGCGATCTCGGCCTTGATCGCCTCGATGGCCGCGTCGCGCTCGGGCCCTTCGGCCATGCCGGCGAGCTCCTTCTCGACCCGCATCTCGACGTTGCCGCCGAGTTTGATGTCGGTGCCGCGGCCGGCCATGTTGGTGGCGATGGTGATGGCACCCGGCACGCCGGCCTCGGCCACGATGTAGGCCTCCTGCTCGTGGAAGCGGGCGTTCAGCACCGCGAAGCGCTTGGTCACCCGGCCCTCGCGGGCGGCAGCGTAGACGTCGGTCAGCGCGTTCGGGTCGGAGTAGTCGAGCGCCTTGTAGCCGTGCTTGCGCAGGAGGTCGGCAAGGTACTCGGACTTCTCGATCGAGCCGGTGCCGACGAGCACGGGCTGCAGCCGGGAATGGGCCCGGTCGATCTCCTCGATGATCGCCTCGTACTTCTCCTCGACGGTGCGGTAGACCTGATCGTCCTCGTCGACGCGCTCGACCTCCTTGTTGGTCGGGATGTCGACCACTTCGAGCTTGTAGATCTCGGCGAACTCGTCGGCCTCGGTCGAGGCGGTGCCGGTCATGCCGGCGAGCTTCTTGTAGAGGCGGAAGTAGTTCTGGAAGGTGATCGAGGCGAGCGTCTGGTTCTCGGGCTGGATCGTCACCCGCTCCTTGGCCTCGAGCGCCTGATGGAGCCCTTCCGAGTAGCGCCGGCCCTGCATCATGCGGCCGGTGAACTCGTCGATGATCACCACCTCGTCGTTGCGGACGATGTAGTCCTTGTCGCGGGTGAACAGGGTGTTGGCCCGGAGCGCCTGGTTCACGTGGTGGACGAGGCTGACGTTGTGGGCGTCGTAGAGGTCGCCCTCCTTGAGGATGCCGGCCTCGCGCAGGGCTTCCTCGATGAACTCGTTGCCCTCCTCAGTGAGCGAGACGGTGCGCTGCTTCTCGTCGAGGTCGTAGTACTCCTTCCGGAGCTGCGGCATGATCGCGTCGACCGCGACGTAGAGCTCCGAGCGGTCGTCCACCGGCCCCGAGATGATCAGCGGCGTGCGCGCCTCGTCGATGAGGATCGAGTCGACCTCGTCCACGATGGCGAAGTTGTGCCCCCGCTGCGCGAGCTGCGAGAGCTCGTACTTCATGTTGTCGCGCAGGTAGTCGAACCCGTACTCGTTGTTCGTGCCGTAGGTGATGTCGCAGGCGTAGCTGTGCTTGCGCTGCTCGTCGTCGAGCCCGTGCACGATGGTGCCGACGGTGAGCCCCAGGAAGCGGTAGACCCGGCCCATCCACTCGGCGTCGCGCGAGGCGAGGTAGTCGTTCACCGTGACGACGTGGACGCCCTTGCCCGAGAGCGCGTTCAGGTAGACGGGCAGCGTCGCCACCAGGGTCTTGCCCTCGCCGGTGCGCATCTCGGCGATGCCACCCTCGTGCAGCACCATGCCGCCGATCAGCTGCACGTCGAAGTGGCGCTGGCCGAGGACGCGCTTGGCGGCCTCGCGCACCGTGGCGAAAGCCGGCACCAGGATGTCGTCAAGGGTCTTGCCGCCCGCGAGTTCCGCCTTCAGCATGTCGGTGCGCGCGCGCAGGGCCTCGTCCGAGAGCGCCTGAAGCTCGGGCTCCAGCGCGTTGATCGCCGCGACGCGCGGGCGGTAGCCCTTGACGCGGCGGTCGTTCGAGGAGCCGAAAATCTTCTTGGCGAGATTGCCTAGCATCGTGAACCTACGGACGCGCGAGCCCGTGGGCGGCGTGCCGCCACGGGCCGGTCTTGGCTGAGTTGGCCGGGCTTATAGAGGTAAACATCGGGCCGCGCACCTGAAAGAGGCGGCACCCACAGGCGGGCGCTTTCGCGGCCTCCGCACGGCGCGGATACCGGCTGTCCGAGGGCAGTCCTCACGATCGGGTGTTCCGCGTCAGGACTGATCTGCCGCAACGCTTGCGTTCGGAACGAGGCCAAGCCACCTGTGTCGCCGAAAGCCGCGCTTCATGCCCGCCGAGACATCGTCCGGGGGCCCGCACCCGCGGAGCGCGCGGCCGCCGTACGCCGAGGAATCCCGACGCCATGACGAAGCCGACCCATCTCCTGCGCGCCAGCGCCCTCGCGCTCGCCCTTGCGGTGCCCGGGCTCGCCGCGGCCCAGGCCCCGGCCGGCAAGGCGCCCGAGACAAAGGCCGCCGAGACCCCGGTCCCCGCGCCGATCGCGCCCGACACGGTGGTGGCCAAGGTCAACGGCCAGCCGATCACGGGCGGCGACCTCAGCGTCGCCTCCGACGACCCGGCCCTGTCGCTGCCGGGCGTGGACGAGGCGCAGAAGCAGGGGCTGCTGGTCGATTACCTCGTGGATCTGAAGGTCGGCGCCCAGGCGGCCGAGGCTGCCAAGGTCGGCGAGACGCCGGACTTCAAGCGCAAGCTCGCCTATTTCCGCGACAAGCTCCTGCTCGACGAGTACCTTGAGCGCGAGGCCAAGAAGGCGGCGACGCCCGAGGCCGCGAAGGGCGTCTACGACCAGAGCGTCAAGCTGATGAAGCCCGAGGAGGAGGTGCACGCCCGCCACATCCTCGTGGACAACGAGGCCGAGGCGAAGAAGATCGCCGCCCGCATCAAGGGCGGCGAGGATTTCGGCAAGGTCGCGGCCGAGACCTCGAAGGATCCGGGCTCCAAGACCGAGGGGGGCGACCTCGGCTGGTTCACGAAGGAGCGGATGGTGAAGGAGTTCGCCGACGCCGCCTTCAAGCTGCCGGTCAATCAGGTCTCGGACCCGATCAAGACCCAGTTCGGCTGGCACGTCATCAAGGTCGAGGAGAAGCGAGTGAAGCCGCTGCCGACTTTCGACGAGCTGAAGGAGCAGATCGACCAGCACCTGATCCGCAAGGCGCAGCAGGACCTGATCCTGAAGCTGCGCCAGGACGCGAAGATCGAGCGCACGGCAGCCGCCCCGCCCTCGCCGAGCGAGCAGAAGCCGGAGGCCGCGGAGCCGAAGAAGCCGTAGGGCGGATCGGGCTCGGGGAGGCTCGGCGGCGCGGGGAAAACCGGCCTCCGCGCACCGCCTCCGGTTCCACGCGCCGCGTTTTGCCTCTAGCTAGTGGCCCCGGGCCACGCCGGTGGGGCGGGCGAGCGACAAGGATCGGCGGATTTGGATCTTCATCCTGCCACCTCCCACGCGGCCGGCGACCGGCTGGACCCGATCGCGATCATCGACATCGGCTCGAACTCGGTCCGCCTCGTCGCCTACGACCGGCTCGGCCGGTCGCCGACCCCGATCTACAACGAGAAGGTCCTGTGCGGCCTGGGCCGCAACGTGCTCACCACGGGCCGTCTCAACGAGGAGGCGGTCCGGCGGGCGCTCGCCGCGCTTGCCCGCTTCCGGGTCCTCTGCGACACGATGGGGGTGAGGCGCCTGCACGTGCTGGCCACCGCCGCCGCGCGCGACGCCGAGAACGGCCCGGATTTCCTGGAGGCCGCGCGGACGGCCTGCGGCACCGAGATCCAGCTCCTGTCCGGCCGGCGCGAGGCCGAATTGTCGGCGCTCGGCGTGATCTCGGGCTTCAACGCGCCAGACGGCGTGGTGGGCGATCTCGGCGGCGGCTCGCTCGAACTCGTGGACGTGCGGGGCGCCGTGGTGGGGCAGGGGGTCACGATGCCGCTCGGCGGCCTCGCCCTGCAGGACCTCTCGGGCGGCTCCCTGAAAAAGGCAGCGAAGCTCGTGCGCGAGCACATGCGCAAGGCCGCCCCGCAGCTCGAGACCCTGAAGGGCCGGACCTTCTACGCGGTCGGCGGCACGTGGCGGGCGCTCGCCCGCCTGCACATGGCCGCCCGCCAGTACCCGCTCCACGTCATGCACGGCTACACCGTCGAGCCCTCGGACGAGCTGAGCTTCCTGCAGGTGGTCGAGCAGTCCGACGCCGCCCAGCTTCAGGACGTCGAGGCGATCTCGGAGGCGCGCCGGCCGCTGCTCGCCTACGGCGCCGTGGTGCTGGAGGAGATCATCCGGGTCGGGCGCCCGCGCGAGATCGCGATCTCGGCGACCGGCGTGCGCGAGGGCCTGCTCTACGAGCAGCTCGACCGCGACGCGCGGGCAGCGGACGCGCTGATCGCCTCGGCGGCCGAGCTGAACGCCCTGCGGGCGCGCTCGCCCGGTCACGCCGAGGACCTGATCGGCTGGACCGACCGCTTCGTGGAGAGCCTCGACGGACCCGAGACGCTCGACGAGCGCCGCCTGCGCCACGCCGCCTGCCTGCTCTCCGACCTCGCTTGGCGGGCCCATCCCGACTACCGCGGCGAGCAGAGCATCGCCCTGATCCAGAACGGCGCCTTCACGGGCATCGACCATCCGGGCCGGGCCTATCTGGCGCTGGCGGTTGCCCTGCGACACGACGGCGTGGCGCCGGAGAAGGCGAGCCCGGTCCTGCGCGCGCTCGCCGGCCCGCGCCTGTTCGAGCGGGCACGACTCCTCGGCGCGCTGCTGCGGGTGGCCTTCCCGCTCTCGGCGGGGATGGGCGGCGTGCTGGGCCGGACGCCGCTTGCCGCGACAGACAGGGCCGTGACGCTGCGCCTGCCCGCGGAGGCCGCGTCGCTCGGCAGCGACCGCCTGCTCAACCGTGTGCGCGGTCTCGGTCGGCTGATCGGTCGGGAGGGGAAGATCGAGGTGGAGAGGTAGGGCGCTTCGCTCTCAGCCGCGCGATCGCGGCGAAGCGGCCGCCGGGCGCAGGCCTGGGCCGGGCCCGCTCTCGCTCACTAGAAAACCCGCGCCCTATCCGGGCGCGGGTCACTTGGTCGGAGCGCTTCTTATTCTTACTCCGCCTGCAACCCGGCACCGGCCTCGGCCGCGTCCTGGCTCGCATCGACCGCGCCGCCCTGCGCCTCGACCACCGCCGCCACCGTCACGTTGACGATGCCGCGCGCCGTCACCGAGGGCGTGAGGATGTGGGCGGGCTTGGCCGGGCCGATCAGCAAGGGCCCCACCGGCAGGGCGTCGGCCAGCACCTTGGCGAACTGGAAGGCGATGTTGGCCGCGTCCAGGTTCGGGAAGATCAGCACGTTGGCCGAGCCCTTCAGCCGCGAGCCCGGCAGGACGCGGTCGCGGATCAGCTCGGAGAGAGCCGAGTCGGCCTGCATCTCGCCGTCGACCTGAAGGCTCGGCGCCCGCTCCTGCAGGAGCGCCAGGGCGGCGCGCATCTTCCGGGCCGAGCTCGAGTCGGACTGGCCGAAATCCGAGTGGCTGAGCAGCGCGATCTTCGGGGTCTGCCCGAAGCGGCTGACGTGGTTGGCGCAGGCGAGCGCCACCTCGGCGATCTCCTCCTCGGTCGGGTCCGGCCGGACATGGGTGTCGGCCAGGAAGAAGGCGCCCTTCTTGGTGACGATGAGGCTCATCGCGGCGCACTGCGTCAGGCCAGGCTTCAGCCCGATCACGTCGCGGATGATGCGCAGGCGCGTCTCGAACCGGCCCTCCAGGCCGCAGATCAGCGCGTCGGCCTCGCCGCGGCGCACGGCGATCGCGCCGATCACCGTGGTGTTGGTACGCACCAGCGTGCGGGCGGCCTCCGGCGTGATGCCGCGACGCCCTGCGACCTCCAGATAGGTCTGCACGTAGGCGCGGTAGCGCGGATCGTCCTCGGGATCGATCAGCTCGAAGTCGCGGCCCTCTTGGATCGAGAGGCCGAAGCGCTTGAGCCGGGTCTCGACCACCCGCGGGCGCCCGACGAGGATCGGCTTGGCCACCCCGTCCTCGACGAGCGCCTGCACGGCGCGCAGCACGCGCTCGTCCTCGCCCTCGGCGTAGATGACGCGCTTCGGGGCCTCCTTGGCCTTCGAGAAGAGCGGCTTCATGATGAAGCCGGAGCGGTGCACGAACCGGTCGAGGGATTCGGCGTAGGCGTCGATGTCGGCCACCGGGCGACCGGCGACACCCGAATCCATCGCGGCCTTCGCGACCGCGGGCGCGATGCGCAGGATCAGGCGCGGGTCGAACGGGCTCGGGATCAGTGAGCGGGGCCCGAAGGGCCGGGCCTCGCCACCGTAGGCGCGGGCCACCACGTCGGAGGGCGTCTCGCGGGCGAGCGCCGCGATCGCCTTCACGGCGGCGATCTTCATCTCCTCGTTGATCTTGTGGGCGCCGACATCGAGCGCGCCCCGGAAGATGTAGGGGAAGCAGAGGACGTTGTTGACCTGGTTCGGGAAGTCCGAGCGCCCGGTGCAGATCATCGCGTCCGGCCGCGCCTTCTCGGCCAGATCCGGCATGATCTCCGGGTAGGGGTTGGCGAGCGCCATGATCAGCGGCTTCTCGGCCATCTTCTCGAGGTACTCGGGCTTGAGCACGCCGCCGGCCGAGAGGCCGATGAAGATGTCGGCGCCCGGGATGACGTCGGCCAGCGTCCGCGCCTCGGTCTCCTTGGCGTAGACGTCCTTCCAGCGGTCCATCAGCTCGGGGCGGCCCTTGTAGACCACGCCCTTGATGTCGGTGACCGTGATATTCTCGACCTTGGCGCCGAGCGAGACGAGGAGGTTGAGGCAGGCCAAAGCCGCCGCGCCGGCGCCCGAGGTGACGATCTTGGCCTCAGTGAGCTTCTTGCCGGCGAGTTCGAGGGCGTTGAGGACGGCTGCCGCCACGATGATCGCGGTGCCGTGCTGGTCGTCGTGGAAGACCGGGATGTTCATCCGGGCCCGGCAGCGCTCCTCGACCTCGAAGCACTCGGGCGCCTTGATGTCTTCGAGGTTGATGCCGCCGAAGGTGGGCTCCAGCGCGCAGACCACGTCGACGAGCTTGTCGACGTCGAGCTGGTCGACCTCGATGTCGAACACGTCGATGCCGGCGAACTTCTTGAACAGGACCGCCTTGCCCTCCATCACGGGCTTGGAGGCGAGGGGCCCGATATTGCCGAGGCCGAGCACGGCGGTACCGTTCGACAGGACCGCCACGAGGTTCTGGCGGATCGTGAGGGTCGCGGCCTCCTGCGGGTCCTCGTGGATCGCCATGCAGGCGGCGGCCACGCCCGGCGAGTAGGCGAGCGCGAGGTCGCGCTGGTTGCCGAGCGGCTTGGTGGCCTGGATCTCCAGCTTCCCGGGCTTGGGCAGGCGGTGGTAGACGAGCGCCCCGGACTTCAGGTCCTCGGACATATTCTCGGCCATGGCCCCAACTCCCGCTCGCTCGCAGACTCTGCGCACACCCCTCGGCGGCGCCCGTTGAAGGCCCTGTTGCACCGGCTGCGCAGTGGGCGCAACCCGCACAACGAGACACGCATCCACCTCGCGAAACTGGTTCGGCGATACGGGTTCTCCATCGGCGCCTATTCCTATGGCAGGCCGAAAGTGCGCTTCGCGGATTCCGGCCGGCGGCTGACGATCGGCCGCTATTGTTCCATCGCCGACAAGGTCGAGATCCTGCTGGGCGGAGGCCACCGGCTCGACTGGGCGACGACCTACCCGTTCGCCGCGATGGACGCCCTGTTCCCCGACGCGCGGGCGCCGGAGGACTACCATGTGGCCCGGGGCGACGTGACGATCGGGCACGACGTCTGGCTCGGCTCCGGCTGCCTGATCCTGCCGGGCGTCACGGTCGGCCACGGGGCGGTGGTGGCCGCGCGCGCCGTGGTCACCCGGGACGTGCCGCCCTACGCGGTGGCCGTCGGCAACCCGGCGCGGGTGGTGCGCACCCGCTTCGACGCGGCGACGGTCACCGCGCTCCTCGACGCGGCCTGGTGGGACCTGCCGCACGCGACGGTGAGCGGCCTCGTGCCGCTCCTCTGCAGCGACCGCACCGACGACCTGCTGGCGGCGCTCGCCGTTGCGCGGCGGCCTTGAATCGCCTACCCGCGGGGTTCGGTTTCCAGCAGACGTACAGACCCATGTCCGACACGCCCCCCGATCGCCTCGCCGCCAACCCGAACAGCCCGTACTACGACGAGAAGCTGCTGGAGCGCGGCGTCGGCGTGCGCTTCAAGGGCGTCGAGAAGACCAATGTCGAGGAGTACTGCGTCAGCGAGGGCTGGGTGCGGCTCTCGGCCGGCAAGACGCTCGACCGTGCCGGCAACCCGATGACCGTGAAGCTGAAGGGGCCGGTCGAGCCCTACTTCCGCGATGCGGCGGAAGCCCCCGAGGCCTGAGCCGCCACGCGCCTGAGCCCGCCCGCGTAGTCGCGCAGAGCCGCCTCGACCATCGCGGCGACCTGGGCCTCCGTCTTCGGCTCCCGGACGACGAGGCTCGCCAGCACCTCCGGATGCCCGCGCCGCTGCTTCGGCGTGCGGGCATGGTTCGAGAGGCGCAGGCGCCAGGGATCGTCGCCCCGCGCCAGATAGAGGCTGTCGCCGCGCGCGTTGCGGGCGACCTCGCGGAAACCGTGCGCGGTGAGAAGGCGCGCCGCGCGGGCGAGGGCGGCCGGCGGGGGCAGGGCGCTCATCGCACGTCCCCGTCCAGCCCCTCGCGCGCGAGCGCGCTGCTCCCCCGGAGCGCCGCCAGCGCCCCGGCCGCCGCGCCGCCGTAGCGCTCCCAGCCGGCCCGGCGCAGGACGAGGAGCGCGAGGATCGCCTTCAGGCCGTTCGTCAGGAACGTGCCGAAGCTCGGGTCCGGCAGGCCGTACTTGCGGGCGACATAGGCCTGCGACCACGCGATGTGCCAGCGGGCGCGGAAGACCCGGCCGCGCTCGGGCGCCGAGGAGCGCCCCCGCCCGTGCAGCGCCTCCGCGCCGTGGACGTGGACCAGCGCGCGGCCCGCATCGGCCACGCGCCGGCAGAGGTCGTCGTCCTCGTAGAACAGGAAGATCGCCGCGTCGAAGCCGCCGAGATCGAGGAACAGCGCGCGCTCCACCATCAGGCAGGCGCCCGACAGGAAGGGCGCGCAGGCGTCGCCCGCGGGCGGGTCGCGACGGCCGGACGGGTTCTGCAGGTAGGGCGCCAGGAAGGACTGCGCCTGGAAGAAGAAGCGCCCGTCCGGCTCGACGATGCGGGGCGCGTAGAGCCCCGCATCCGGGTAGGCCGCGGCCGCCGCGCGGAGCGCCGCCACGGCCCCGGGGCGCAGGATCAGGTCGGGATTGACGATGAGGACATGGGCCGCGCCGGCGGCGGCGCGCACGCCGATGTTGTTCGCCCGGCCGTAGCCCTCGTTGCGGGCGTTGCGGATGACGCGGGCGCCGAGGCGCTCGGCCAGATCCGCCGAGCCGTCGCGGCTGGCATTGTCGACCACGATCGTCGGCACGCCCTCGGCGCGCAGTGCCGCGAGGCAGTCGGGCAGCGCGTGGGCGCTGTCGTGGGCGACGACGATCGCGACGAGGTCTTGCACGGGAACCACCGCGTCTCCCTCCCCCGCGGAGGGGGAGGGCTGGCGTTGCGCCTACTTCTTCTCCGGCAGGTTCAGCCGGATGTGCAGCTCGCGCAGCTGCTTCGGCGTCGCCTCCGAGGGGGCGCTCATCATCAGGTCCTCGGCGCGCTGGTTCATCGGGAACAGCACCACCTCGCGGATGTTCGGCTCGTTGCAGAGCAGCATCACGATGCGGTCGACGCCCGGCGCAATGCCGCCGTGGGGCGGGGCCCCGAGGCGCAGCGCGTTCAGCATGCCGCCGAACTTCGCCTCCAGCACGTCGCGCCCGTAGCCGGCGAGCCCGAAGGCCTTCTCCATGATCTCCGGCTTGTGGTTCCGGATCGCGCCCGACGACAGCTCGATGCCGTTGCAGACGATGTCATACTGGAAGGCCTTGATGCCGAGGATCGTCTCCGCGTCGCCCTCGCCGAGCTTCAGGAAGGCGTCGTGGTCGAAGTTCGGCATCGAGAACGGGTTGTGCGAGAAGTCGATCTTCTTCTCGTCCTCGTTCCACTCGAACATCGGGAAGTCGGTGATCCAGCAGAAGGCGTACTGATCCTTGTCACTCAAGTTCAGATCGTCGCCGATGCGGATGCGGGCCTTGCCGGCAAGCCCCGCCGCCTTGGCCTCGGGGCCGGCCGCGAAGAACACCGCGTCGCCGGCCTTCGCATTGGCCTTCCGGGCGATGCGCGCCTGGATCTCGGCCGGGATGAACTTGGCGATGGGGCCGCGGCCGGTGAGCGTGCCGCCCTCGTCCTCGAACACGATGTAGCCGAGGCCGGGCGCGCCCTCGGAGCGGGCCCAGTCGTTCAGCTTGTCGAAGAAGGAGCGGGGCTGCGAGGCGGCACCCGTGGCGGGGATCGCCCGGACCACGCCGCCCGACTTGATCACGCCCTTGAACGCCTTGAACTCGACCGCCTCCTCGGCGAACTCGTCCGTGACGTCGGCGATGACGAGGGGGTTGCGCAGGTCCGGCTTGTCGACGCCGTACTTCAGCATCGCGTCCGCGTAGGTGATGCGCGGAAATTCCTTCGTGACCCGCTTGCCCTCCGCGAACTCCTCGAACACGCCGCGCAGCACCGGCTCGACGGATTGGAACACGTCCTCCTGCGTGACGAAGCTCATCTCGATATCGAGCTGGTAGAACTCGCCCGGGCTACGGTCGGCGCGCGCGTCCTCGTCGCGGAAGCAGGGCGCGATCTGGAAGTAGCGGTCGAAGCCCGCGATCATCGTGAGCTGCTTGAACTGCTGCGGCGCCTGCGGCAGCGCGTAGAACTTTCCGGGGTGCAGACGCGACGGCACGAGGAAGTCGCGCGCGCCCTCCGGGCTCGACGCCGTGAGGATCGGCGTCTGAAACTCAAAGAAACCGCCGTCGCGCATGCGGCGGCGAAGCGCGTCGATGATCGCGCCGCGCTTCATGATGTTGGCGTGCAGCTTCTCGCGGCGCAGATCGAGGAAGCGGTAGCGCAGCCGCGTCTCCTCCGGGTACTCGACGTCGCCGAAGACCGGCATCGGCAGCTCGGCCGCCGCGCCCAGCACTTCGAGGTCGTCGATATAGACCTCGACCGCGCCCGTCGGCAGCTCGGCGTTCTCGGTGCCGGCGGGCCGGGTGCGCACCCGGCCGTCGATGCGGATCACCCACTCGGAGCGCACGGCCTCGGCCGCCTTGAAGGCCTTGGAATCGGAATCCACCACGCACTGCGTCAGGCCGTAATGGTCGCGCAGGTCGATGAACAGCACGCCGCCGTGGTCGCGGATGCGGTGGCACCAGCCGGAGAGGCGGACGGTGTCGCCGACGTCGGACGGGCGGAGCGCCCCGCAGGTGTGGGTACGGTAACGGTGCATGGCAGGCTCTCGGGAACGAGGCCGGCACCATTCACGGGAGACCCACCAAGTCAAGCGCGCGCCGCGATTCCGGTAGTCTCCGGGGGCCGGAATCGGGGGTGGATCCCCATATGATGTCCATGAACGCGCACGTCTTTTCCGATTTTCGGGCGGCTCGACCCGAGCCCGCCGCACCCGCGGCTCCGGCCTGGCATCTCCTGCCGCTGGAGGGC
>NZ_BPQM01000132.1 GCF_022179245.1 Methylobacterium gregans | reverse complement strand
CTTGCGGGGCCGCGGGCGCCTGCTGGGGCGCTTGCGGCTGGGCGGGCGGCTGCTCGGCGAGGGCCGCGGGCGCGGCGAGGAGGCCGGCCAGGAGCGCCAGAAGGGCCAGACGGGGTCCGCGGCGTGTCGCGCTCAGGTCCTGCGGGGGCAGGCCTCGGCTCGGGGGGCAGCTCGGACGTCGGCTCATCAGCATCCTTCTGCAGCATCCTTCTGCGGAGCGGGCGCGGGCGCGGCGGGCCCGGATCGGCGGCGTGTGGGGGGCGCGGCGCCCTTCCGGCGCCTCTCGGGTGCTGGGCACCCGGCATCTTTGGGTCCGTCGGCGCGGCGGGCCGGACCTCTCATAATGCGAAAGCCGGCCGCTGCCCACCCGGGGGGCCGCGTCCGGTCACGTGGCTGGATCGGGTCGAGAAGACGCCAGCCTGTGGGTGCGTCGCCAGGTTTCGCGAACGCGGCTTCACAACCCTGTCACCGTGATATTAGACTAAGCCACGATGGACAGGGCCTTTTCGTTACCACGCGAAGGGGCGCGGCCGGGCGGTGAGCCGCCAGCGCCCCGCCACGCGGCGGTCGTATCCGCCACATCGGGTCCCCTTGGGCGCCCGCCGGCCCCTCCTGTATCCCAATGTCAGCAGCCGCCCCGCTCTGCGGGGTCCCGTGCCTGTCACGCGCTCGTCAGGCAGTGCCGCGACACATCCGATCCCGTCGTTCCCCGCCCGGAGGCCGCGCGCCGTATCTGGCCCGCGCAACGTGCCGCCGGGCCACCGTTCGAAGCGTGGTGCCGATGATGGACTTGCAAACCCTCGTGCTGAACGCCGACTATCGGCCCCTTTCCTACAATCCGCTCTCCCTCTGGTCCTGGAAGGACGCGTTCACCGCCCTCTTCCTCGACCGGGTGACCCTGGTAGCGAGCTACGATGTCGAGGCGCGCTCACCCAGCCGGGCGCTGCGGGTTCCGAGCGTCGTCGCCCTCAAGAACTACGTCACGCTGGCGCGCAGCCCGGCCTTCACCCGCTACAACATCTATCTGCGCGATGGCTTCAGCTGCCAGTATTGTGGCCTGCGCCTGCCCTCCGGCGGCCTGACCTTCGACCACGTGGTGCCTCGCTCGCGCGGCGGCTTGTCGAGCTGGGAGAACGTCGTCGCCGCCTGCAGCCCGTGCAACCTGCGCAAGGCGAACCGCACCCCGGACGAGGCCGCAATGCCGCTCCTCAACGAGCCCCGCCGTCCCACGCGTTACGAGTTGCACCACCGCCAGCCCGAATTCGACCACAGGCAGTATCACCACACCTGGCTCGACTACCTGTACTGGGACAGCGAGCTGGAGAGCTGACGGTCGCTCGGCGACGCCGTCTCACCACGCTGGCGGGCGCGCCGGGGGCTCGTTGTACATCGGCAGGTTGTTGTTGCGCGGCAGGTAGCCGCTGACGATCCGCGGTGGGCCGTAGCCGAACGCGGGCGGCGGAGGCAGACGGCGGCACGGAGCAGGCGCGCAAGGGCGCGGCGGCCCGGCACGGTAGCCCTCGGCCAGCGCCGGCGCGGCCGGAAGTGCCGATGCGCAGATCAATCCCGCGCACAGGAAGCGGGTGAGGGGCGAGAGGGTCACGGCGGACTCCGCTGAGAATCTGGTCAGAACTTGACTGCGGCACCGCCCCGGATCGTGCTCAGATTGGCCTTGTGCCCCCCGAAGTCGCTGAAGAGAGCGTACTGATACTCACCGCGCAGGATGATGTTCGACGTCAAGGCATATTCGAGGCCGGCACCGAGCGCGAAGCCCGCGACGACCTTGCTGCGCCGTTCAGACTGATAGGACGTGTACGGCGTGCTTCCGTCAGGATTGGTTTGCGAGAAGGATGCATAACCGAAATTCGTGACGTAGGCAGGCTGACCGGTCGTAAGCGCGCGGTTGGCATTGTAGGTCGTCAGATTATAGCCGAAGTTCCGATAGCTTGTGTTGTCGTTGATCTGCATGCGTCCGAAGGCAAGGCCGCCCGTCACATAGGGTAGGAAGCTTCCGTAGGCGTAACCCACGCGCCCGCGTACCGTGCCGTAATCTTCGATCCGCGTCGTGGACGTGCCGGTCAGGCGGACGCTCTCAAGGTTGCCGTCCGCCGTGGTTTTGATCCGGCCGAGACTGTCCGACGAAGTTCCGGTCCGCCCGAACCACGTGTAGTCGCCCTCCAAGCCGAAGACCACATCGCCGTACTGCACGTTGAAGCCCGCGAAGGCGCCATAGCTGGCTCCGTCGATCCGTTGCGAACGCGCGTTGAGCAGCGTCGAGGCTCCGAACGTGCTCTCGCCCGCCGTGTCGTGCGAGTCCCGGTAGATCATCTGCTGGAACACGTTCTTGAAGCCGAGCGCGGCGTTGGTGTAGCCGCCGTGGCCGCCGACATAGGTGCCGCTCCAGTCGATCAGCGGCGTGGTCACGACGGCGGGCTCGTCGTACTCGGCACCCCGCAGGTAGTCGTATCCGAGGTCCGCCGCCCGTGCGTCGGCGGCCGTCAGGCCGAGCAGCGCCAGCATTGCCAGGGATCGATTACGCATCGGGGTGATCCTCGGGGCGGCCGAACCGCCGGGATACGGAACAATGCAAGCATATCTAGGACGGTAACCTTAACCGTCCGTTGCGAAGAGCCGTCGGCGACAAGCGCCCACCATTCTTGGGTCGGACAGCGTCCGCGAGACCGGACTGGATCAGAAACCTACGATCGCACCCCCCGCACCGAGCGGCCCGATCGGTGCGCGCACGAGAGGCACGCGGGAGATGGGGCGGATTGCCGGACGGTCCTTCGGGACCCGCGTGCGAGTGCGGGACGACCGGGCATCACCCCGTCGCCGGCAAGGTCCTGTCACGATTGCGCGCGCGACCCTGCTCCCCTCGACCGAGAATTGCGATAAGTAGCGGCACCGACAAGCCCGGCGGCGCGCGCGGGCGCCGCCACGAGGATGCGAGATCAGCAGGCGATGACCGGCCCTTCCACACCGTCCACCCCATCGTCCGACCGCCCGGCGACGCCTCCCGGGCTGGTTCGGCCAGCCTCGCAGCTCGTGACGATCTTTGGCGGCTCGGGCTTCGTCGGGCGGCACGTTGTCCGGGCGCTGGCCAAGCGCGGCTACCGCATCCGTGTGGCGGTGCGCAGGCCCGACCTCGCCCTGTTCCTGCAGCCGCTCGGCAAGGTCGGGCAGATCGTCGCCGTGCAGGCGAACCTTCGCTACCCAGACTCGGTCGCCCGCGCGGTCGCGGGCTCCGACGTGGTGATCAACCTCGTGGGCATCCTGCAGGAGAGCGGCGCCCAGAGCTTTCACCGCCTGCAGGCCGAAGGGCCGGGCCTGATCGCCCGCGCCGCTGCCGCCGAGGGCGCCCGGATGGTCCACGTCTCGGCGATCGGTGCCGACCCGGGCGCCGACACGGCCTATGCCCGCACCAAGGCCGAGGGCGAGGCGGCCGTGTTCCGAGCGGTGCCCGACGCGGTGGTGTTCCGGCCCTCGCTGGTGTTCGGCCCCGGGGACAGCTTCTTCAACCGGTTCGCGGGCCTCGCCCGCGCGCTGCCGGTCCTGCCCCTCGCGGGCGCGGGGAGCCGGTTCCAGCCGGTCTTCGTGGGCGACGTCGCAGAGGCGATCGCCCGGGCGGTCGACGGCCGCGTGACGGCGGGCAAGGTCTACGAGCTCGGCGGACCGGAGGTCGCCACGCTCGAGCACCTTGTGCGCTACATGCTGGAGGTGACGCGGCGCAAGCGCTTGGTCGTCGACCTACCGCTGCCGCTCGCCCGGCTCCAGGCCGGCCTGCTGGAGATCGCCGACACCCTGACCCTCGGCCTCCTGCCCGCCGACCTGAAGCTCACCCGCGATCAGGTGATGCAGCTCCAGCACGACAACGTGGTCTCGGAGGCGGCGAAAGCGGAGGGACGCACTATCGAGGCGCTGGGCATCCAGCCCACCGCTGCCGAGGCCGTGGTGCCGGGCTATCTCTGGACCTTTCGCAAGGCCGGGCAATTCTCGACCGGCCGCGGCTCCGAGTCGCTCGCCGAGGTCCCCGATCTCCTCACCGCCGAGCCGCTCGATCCCGGCTCGCAGCACCGCCCGCAGCGCGCTTCCGGCCCTGCGCTCGCCGCAGATCCTGACGGTCCCCCCGGCCGCATGGGCACCCGCTGGGGCTCCCGGCGCTAGCGGGGGCGCCCGCTTCAGCGCAGGCGCGGTGTCGGCGCTGGGGCGGGGAGCCGCCCGGCGAGGCGCTTGTGCACGTGCACCATCAGGGCGATGCCGAAGAGCGGCGTCACGAGGTTGAGGACAGGCACCACCATCATCCCGGCAAGCAGGCAGCCCGCCGCGAGGGTGGTGGCGGCGTGCTCGCGCCGCATCTCGGCCGCCTCCGGCAGCGGCCGGAAGCGCGCGGCGGCCATCTCGAAATACTCCCGTGAGAGCAGGTAGGCGTTCGCCGCAAAGAAGGCCGCGATGCCCACCACCGGCACGAAGAAGATGATCAGCGCACCGATATTGACGAGGAGCGTCAGCCCCGCGAAGCGGGCCGCGTAGAGCATCGCGGTGCCGAAGGGCAAGGCGCGGCCCGCGGGCTCACCGGGGAAGTCGGTGCGCTCCACGATCTCGGCCGCGTCGTCGAGGAAGAAGCCTGCCACCAGGATCGAGACTGCGGGCATCACGTAGGCGAGCGCCACGAACAGCCCGAACCCGGCCAGGAAATAGGCAAGCGTGTCGAGGAGCGGGTACTGCTCCGAGATGTGGTGGCTCGCCTGGAACCACTGGATCAGCCGGGTCAGCCCGAACCAGACCAGCACGAGGAGGCCGAGCGTGAGCCCGAGCGACTTCCACAAGATCGCGCGCAGCGGCGGCGACAGGGTCTGGCGGAATGCCGCGAAGGCGGACTGGATCAGCATGCCGGGTTCGACTCGTCCGCGCCGCAGCCTCGGCGCCCGGCAGGTGTGGGGCGTGTGATCGCCGGCCGCAAGGCTTCTCCCGCGAGCCGACGGCCCCAGATGAGCCCTCGACCCGGATAGGTAGTCCCGCCCATGAGCCCCACCGGCACGCCGGCCCACGCCCATCACCGCCCGAGCCTCGTCCCCCGCCTCGCGCCGTTGCCCGACGATCCGGCGGTAATCGTGGTCGGCGCGGGCGCCGCCGGCATCGCGGCGGCCCGTACGCTCACCGCGCGCGGGATCGCGGTCGCGGTGTTGGAGGCGCGCGGCCGGGTCGGCGGGCGCACCTTCACCACGCGTTTGCGCGGTCACGACGTCGATCTCGGCGCGCACTGGCTCCATGCCGGGCCGATCAATCCGCTGGTCAAGCTCGGCCACGCCCGCGGCGAGTCGCTGCGCCGGGCCCCGCAGGACGGCCATGCCTGGGTCTCGGGCCGCCCCGGCCGTCCGGCCGAGCGGCAGGCCTCCGCCCGCGCCTTCGACCGGGCCGACCAGGCCATGACGCGGGGCGCCGCCGAGCAAGGGCCCGACCGCCCGGCCGCGAGCGCGCTTCCACCCGCGCTCGGTCCCTGGGGCGCCCGGGTCGCGCAGGTGCACGGGCTGGTCTCGGGCCGGCCGCTCGGCGAGGTGTCGCTGCACGACTTCCCGAGCATGGAGTACGGCGACAACTTCTTTCTGGCTGGCGGCTACGGCGCCTATCTGGCCCGGCTGGCGCAAAGTCTGCCGATCGCGCTCGAGCGCCCTGTCACCGGCATCGACTGGTCGGGCACCGGCGTGACGGTCCAGACGCCGCAGGGCCCCCTGCAGGCCCGCGCCGTCGTGGTGACGGTGCCCATGATGGTGCTGTGGGAAAGCCTCGCCTTCACGCCGGCCCTGCCGGGGCCGGTGCGCGCCGCGATCGACGGGTTCAGCCGCGGCATCTACGAGCACGCGGTGCTGCACTGGCCGTCGAGTCCCTTCCGGGGCGCGGACCGGCTCGTCGCGATGGCGGGCGGCCGCCGCACGCCCTCGGGGCTCCTCGCCAGGATCGACGGCACGCCGTTCCACTTCTACGAGCTCGACATCCACGAGGCGGCGGCGATCGACGCGGCCGGCGGCGATGCCGACCGGGCGCGGCGTCACGTCAGGGCGGTAATGGCCGAGCATTTCGGACCCAGAGCCATCCGCGATCTCTCGATCCCGGCGGTCAGCGCGTGGCGGCACGATCCCTGGTCGCGCGGCTCGTGGGCGGTGGTGCCGCCAGGCCATGCGGGCGCGCGCCAAGCCCTGCACGCGCCGGTGGGCGACAGGATCTGGTTCGCCGGCGAGGCGCTCTCGCGCCTGCAATGGGGGACGGCGGGGGGCGCCTACGAAGAGGGGGCCCGCGCCGCCGAGGCGGTGGCAGCGCGGCTGAGCAACGGGGCGGCCTGAAGCGCGCCCCGCCTTCTCAGAGCATGCTCGGGAGCACGCGGTCCGGCGGGCGGTGCCCGTCCATGAAGGTCTTGATGTTGATGATGACCTTCTCGCCCATGTCCATGCGGCTCTCGTGCGTGGCCGAGCCCATGTGCGGCAGCAGCACCACCTTGCCGGTGCGGGCGAGCTTGACGAGGCGCGGGCTCACCGCGGGCTCCTGCTCGAACACGTCGAGGCCGGCCGCCGAGACGTCGCCAGCCTCGATGAGGCGTGCGAGCGCGTTCTCGTCAATCACCTCGCCGCGGGCGGTGTTCACCACGATCGCCTCGCGCTTCAGGAGCTTGAGGCGGCGGGCCGAGAGCAGGTGGTAGGTGGCTGGCGTGTGCGGGCAGTTGACCGATACGATGTCGACCCGCGCCAGCATCTGATCGAGGGATTCCCAGTAGGTCGCGTCGAGGGCGCTCTCGGTCGCGGCCGGGACGCGGCGGCGGTTGTGGTAGTGGATCTGCAGGCCGAAGGCGCGGGCGCGGCGGGCCAGCGCCTGGCCGATGCGGCCCATGCCGACGATGCCGAGGCGCTTGCCGGTGATGCGGCGACCGAGCATCCAAGTGGGGGACCAGCCGGTGTTCCACTCGTCGTCCGGGATGATGCGCGCGCCCTCCGTCACCCGGCGGGCGACCGCGAGGATCAGCGCCATCGTCATGTCGGCGGTGTCCTCGGTCAGCACGCCCGGCGTATTGGTGACGGTGATGCCGCGCTCGAGCGCCACGGCAACGTCGATATGGTCGACGCCGTTGCCGAAATTGGCGATGAGGCGGAGATTCGGCCCGGCCTGGGCGAGGAGGCCCGAATCGATCTCGTCGGTGACGGTGGGCACCAGGACGTCCGCCTCGCGCAGCGCCGCGGCCAGCTGCTCGGCGGCCAGGGGCTGATCGTCCGCGTTGAGGCGCACGTCGAAGAGCTCGCGCATGCGCGTCTCGACGGCGTCCGGCAGGCGCCGCGTCACCACCACGAGCGGCTTGCGCTTCGACGTCATCTGTCCTCCCTCGCGCCGGGGCGCATGGTCCGGCCTCTTGTCCGCTCCCTCGACGCCGTGCGGTCCGACCGGGTTCCGGCGGGCGCAAGCGTCCGTTAACCGAACTCCGCCAGTACGATCGGGCGTCGTGCGGGGCCGTCGACGGGCGGGTTTCGGGCCTCCGGCCTCCTTACCAGAGCGAGGGCGGAACACAATCGGGGCGGCCGGCCGCGACGCACAGGCAAGACGCATAGGCAAGAGGATGGGAGACCGCACGATGCGAATTGCCCGAACGATCCTGGCGGGCGCCGTCCTGCTGCTCGCCGGGCCGGGCCTTCTCGCGCCGGCCTCGGCCGCGCCGGCGGCCCCGACGCCCGAGACCGCGCTCGGCCCGGTCACCAAGCTGCCGCTGCCCCGCTACGCCAGCCTCAAGACCGATCGGGTCAACCTGCGCGAGGGTCCCTCCAAGGATCACCGCACCCTTTGGGTGTTCCAGCGGGCGGGCCTGCCGGTGGAGATCATCGGCGAGTTCGAGACCTGGCGCCGGATCCGCGATTCGGAGGGCACCGAGGGCTGGGTGCTGCACTCGCTGCTGTCGGGCCGGCGCACGGCGCTCGTCACGGCGCCGAAGAACGACCGCAACGCGGTGCCGCTGCGGGCCAGCGCCGCCGACGACGCCCGCGACGAGGCGCGGCTGGAGGCCGGGGTGATCGGCAGCGTGAAGAGCTGCACCGGCACGTGGTGCCGCCTCGTCGTCGCCCTGCCGGGCAAGCGCGGCGACGTCGACGGCTACATCCGGCAGAATCGGCTCTGGGGCGTCTACCCGAACGAGCGGGTGGAGTAGGACGCGCTCCCGAACGAGACAAGGCCCGGGGATTGCCCGGGCCTTGTCTCGTTCTCCGTGTCGTCCGGCCGATCAGCTCTGGCGGCGGGCCCCGGCGCGGCGGCGCAGGCGCACGATGACCTCGACGCCGGCGATCTCCATGCCCTCGGGCGCCTCGGGCAGCGAATCCACGGTGATGCCGCAATCGGGCATGTCCATCACCTTGGCCTCATCCTCGAGGTAGAAGTGGTGGTGCTCGGTCGGGTTGGTGTCGAAATACGCCTTCGACCCGTCCAGCGCGAGCTGGCGCAGCAGGCCGGCCTCGGTGAACTGGTGCAGCGTGTTGTAGACGGTGGCCAGCGAGACCGGGACCTTGGCCCGCATCGCCTCGTCGTACAGCATCTCGGCCGTCAGGTGGCGGTCGCCGCGCCCGAAGAGCAGCCAGCCGAGCGAGAGGCGCTGGCGGGTGGGGCGCAGACCGGCGCGGCGCAGGCGGTCGCGCAGGTCCGAGAGCGGGCAGCCACGGCGGCCGGCGGCGGACGCCTCCGCGGAGAGCGGGGTGGTCCGGCCGTTCAGGACGGCCTGCAGGGGCAGCAGCTCGGACATCGGCGAACGGGACGCTCTCTGGAATACATGTAGATTTGATCAAGGATTATACGGAACCGCGGCCACAGCCGCAACCCGAGTCCGGGGTGCGACCTGGGACCGGCGAAACTTTGAAGGCGCCGGAGCCCGTGCTAACGAGGCGCCGAATGCCGGCCCCGCCCGTGCAAACGGCACTCCGAGCCGGGCACTCCGCCGATCGCGGCCGGACGCCCGGGCCGAGCGACGCCAAGACAGATCAGGGAACCGAACCGCCCCCATGTCCTCCGACGCCGACACCACCGCGCCCCAGACCGCGCCCGAGGCCAAGGCCCGCGCGTCGAGCTACACCTACGAGGATCTGCTGGCCTGCGGTCGCGGCGAGCTGTTCGGGGCCGGCAACGCCCAGCTTCCCCTGCCGCCGATGCTGATGTTCGACCGCATCACCGAGATCAGCAACGAGGGCGGCGCCTACGGCAAGGGCCTGGTCCGGGCCGAGTTCGACATCCGCCCCGACCTCTGGTTCTTCCCCTGCCACTTCAAGGGCGATCCGGTGATGCCGGGCTGCCTCGGGCTGGACGCCCTCTGGCAGCTCGTCGGTTTCCATCTGGGTTGGCTCGGCTCGCCGGGACGCGGCCGGGCGCTCGGCGTCGGCGAGGTGAAATTCACCGACCAAGTGCTGCCCACCGTCAAGCAGGTCGTCTACGGCGTCGATCTCAAGCGTGTGCGACAGGGCAAGCTGGTGCTCGGCATCGCCGATGGCTGGCTGGAGGCCGACGGCAAGCGCATCTACGAGGCCCAGGACCTGCGCGTCGCGCTGTTCCAGAGCTGAATTTTTCGTGCATGCCCGCTGCCGGCCGGGAGCGGACGGGCCTCCCGGGCCGTTGATCCGGGAGTTGCGATCGTGCCGGCTTCGTCCTAGCTGACCGGAAGAGCGTGGCCCGTGGCTCACGGGCCGCCGCGGAGACAGTTTTTTACATGCGCCGTGTCGTCATCACCGGGATGGGCATCGTCTCGTCCATCGGCAACAACACGCAGGAAGTCCTCGCCTCCCTGCGCGAAGCGCGTTCGGGCATCGCGCGCGACGAGTCGCAGGCGACGCACGGCTTCCGCAGCCAGGTCTCGGGCGCGCCGAGCCTCGACCCGGAGGGCGTGGTCGACCGGCGCGCCATGCGCTTCCACGGCGGCGGCACCGCCTGGAACCACGTGGCTATGGAGCAGGCGATCCGCGACGCGGGTCTCGAGGCCAGCGACGTCTCGAACGACCGCACCGGCATCATCATGGGCTCGGGCGGCCCCTCCACCCGCACCATCGTGGAATCGGCCGCCATCGCCACCGAGAAGGGGCCGAAGCGCGTCGGGCCCTTCGCGGTGCCCAAGGCCATGTCGTCGACGGCCTCCGCGACGCTCGCGACCTGGTTCAAGATCCGGGGCGTGAACTACTCGATCTCCTCGGCCTGCGCGACCTCGAACCACTGCATCGGCAACGCCGCCGAGATCATTCAGGCGGGTCGCCAGGACGTGATCTTCGCGGGCGGCTGCGAAGAATTGGACTGGACGCTCTCGGTTCTGTTCGACGCCATGGGCGCGATGTCCTCAAAGTACAACGACACGCCAGCCCGGGCGTCCCGCGCCTATGATGCGGGCCGCGACGGCTTCGTCATCGCCGGCGGCGCGGGCGTGCTGGTGCTGGAGGAGTACGAGCACGCCAAGGCGCGCGGCGCCCGCATCTACGGCGAGGTCGCGGGCTACGGCGCGACCTCGGACGGGCACGACATGGTGGCGCCCTCCGGCGAGGGCGCGGTGCGCTGCATGCAGCAGGCGCTCTCGGGCCTGAAGGGCGTCAAGATCGACTACATCAACCCGCACGCCACCTCGACGCCGGTCGGCGACGACAAGGAGATCGAGGCGATCCGCGAGGTCTTCGGCCGCGGCGAGGCCTGCCCGCCGATCGCGGCGACCAAATCGCTCACCGGCCACTCGCTCGGCGCCACGGGCGTGCAGGAGGCGATCTACTCCCTGCTGATGATGAACAACGGCTTCATCTGCGAGAGCGCCCATATCGACGAGCTCGACCCGGCCTTCGCCGACATGCCGATCCTGCGGGAGCGCCGGGACAACGCCCGGCTCGGGCACGTCCTGTCGAACTCGTTCGGCTTCGGCGGGACCAACGCGACGCTGGTCCTGAAGCACGTCGACGCCTGAGGCCGCGACCTTTCGGCCGCCCGCGGAATAGGGCTGGCCCGGAACGTTTCCGTTTCGTAAACGCTGTCCCCGCATCTCTGGCGGAGACAGCGCGTGGTTCCCTTCCTCGTCGCCATCCTGGCCGGTCCCGTCTGCGCGGGCGCCGCCATGATTTTCGTCCGCCAGCGCCTGATCGAGGCGGCGCGCGAAGAGACCCGCGGCTACTTCTGAGGCCGCTCCCGGGCGCCTTATCCCCATCTGGCCCCGTCGCATTGGACAGGCCGACGACCGGCACGCTATGGCTCGCCCCCTGTACAGGGGCTCCTTCGGGGTGCTCGCGGGAACCGGGGACGAGCGATCGCATGACGGGATTGATGGCGGGCAAGCGCGGCCTGATCATGGGCGTTGCCAACGATCACTCGATCGCCTGGGGCATCGCCCGGATGCTGCACCAGCACGGTGCCCGCCTCGCCTTCACCTACCAGGGCGAGGCGCTCGGCCGCCGGGTCGGTCCGCTCGCGGCCAAGCTCGATTCCGATGTGGTGATCCCCTGCGACGTGGAGGATCTGGCCTCCGTGGACGCCGCCTTCGAGCGGCTCGACGCGGCCTTCGATGGCGGCCTCGACTTCGTGGTCCACGCCGTCGGATTCTCCGACAAGGCGCAGCTCAAGGGCCGCTACGTCGACGTCACCACGCGCGACAACTTCGTGCGGACCATGACGATCTCGTGCTTCTCCTTCACGGAGATCGCCCAGCGGGCGGCCCGGCGCATGCGGACCGGCGGCTCGCTGCTGACGCTGACCTACGGCGGCTCGACCCGGGTCATGCCGAACTACAACGTGATGGGGGTGGCCAAGGCCGCGCTGGAGGCCTCTGTGCGCTACCTCGCCTCCGACCTCGGCCCGGACGGCATCCGGGTCAACGCGCTCTCGGCCGGCCCGATGCGCACGCTCGCGGGTGCTGGCATCGCGGATGCCCGGCTGATGTTCAACCACCAGAAGGCCCACGCCCCGCTCCGGCGCACCGTGAGCCTGGACGATGTCGGCGGCTCGGCCCTCTACCTGCTCTCCGACCTCTCGGGCGGCGTGACCGGCGAGGTCCACTTCGTGGATTCGGGCTACAACATCATCTCGATGCCGCGTCCCGACGTGCTCCAGGCCCAGGACGCGGCGGGCGTCGTCGGCGACGCCTGAGCCGCGCTCAGTACGGGACGCGGCCGGGCGGCAGCAATCCGGTCTCCGCAGGGGCCGCGCCGCGCGGGCGCCGCGCCCGCACCATCCGGCGCTCGCGCTGTTCCACGATGTACGGTGGGGGCGGCGCGGAGGGATAGTTCGACGCGAAGGGGTTCGGCGGGACGCCCTGCGCCCGCACCGGTGGCGCCGCGAGGCAGAGGGCGGAGACGGCGCCGGCCAGGATCGTCGCGGGGAGAAGAATGCGCATGCGCGCATCCAGAGACCCGAATCGTGACGCCAGTGGGGTGAGGCGCATGGAACCGTACCGGTTCGAGCAGGACGGCGAAGATTACGAGGCCCGCTTCGAGCGGGTGGACGACGGCTGGGTCGCCCATGTCCGGCGGGTCGCCGACGACGCGGTGCGCAGCCTCGCCTTCCCGGACGGCATCGGCTACGCCGCCGACGATGTCCGCGGCTCGCTGATCGCGGGCTGCGAGGCCGCGGCCGCCGGTTTCTCGGACGGCCCGCCCACCCGGCACTGAGGAACCGGTCCCGGATCTCCCGTGTTCGCGCACCAACGATGACACGCGTCGAGGAGCATCCATGACCGAGGTGACCTATCACATCGTCGAGCACGACGGCGGCTTCGCCTACAAGGTCGGCGACGTGTTCTCCGAGACCTTCCCGAGCCGGGACGAGGCGCTTCAGGCGGCCCAGGCCGCGGCGGCCGAGCAGCAGGTGCCGGGCTCGACCGAGGGAATCCGCTACCAGGATCAGGCCGGCGCGTGGCACGACGAGACCGCGCCGGGCAACGACCGCCCGGTGACGAAGGTCGAGGGCTGACCGCACGCCGGGGAGGCTTCGGAGGACGATGGCGCGTCGAAAGGCCCGGGCAGCGGAGGCGGAGGCCGCTCCGGAGGCGGGAGATCCGGCGCCCGAGGCTTCGGCGACGTCTTCCAGGAAGGCTATCCTCGAGACCACACCGAGGAGCCTCCCCAAGGGGGCGCGGCGCACCACCCCCTCGGCCGAGACCCTGGCCTCGCTCGACCGGGACCGGCTGATCGGCCTCGTCCTCGATGAGACCCGGCGAAACCCGGCCTTCCGCAAGCTGGTCAGTGCGGCGCTCGCCGCCCGGCAGGGGCCGGACGCCGTGGCGAAGATCGTCGACCGGCGGCTCGCCGCCCTGGAGGGCGCGCGGGGCTACATCGACTGGCAGAAGCGCCGCGCCTTCGTCCTCGACCTCGACGCCACCGTCTCGGTGATCTTGAACGAGCTGCGCCCGCTTGACGGGGAGGCCGCCCTGGAGCGGCTGGTGCGCTTCCTCGGCGGCGCCGAGGGGGTGCTCGCCCGGGTCGACGACGGCGCCGGCACCGTGCAGGGCGTCTACGATCGCGCCGCGGAGGCGGCGGTGGAGATCGGCGCCGCCCTGCCCACCGGGACGGTCGCGCGCTTCGCGGGCGGGCTGCTCCCGCGCGTGCTCGCCGATCCGACCGGCGCGCTCACCGCGCTCCTGCGGGCCCTGATCGGGCGGCTCGATCCGGAGGCGCTGGCGCCGCTGGACGACGCGGTGGCCGGACTGGCGGCGGAGACGGGCGCGAAGGCGGGCGGGCGCGGGCAAGAGATGCTGCAGAGGCTCCGCCGGCTGCTGCTGCTGCGCCTGCGTCAGGACATCGCCGAGCGCCGCGGCGACATCGACGCCTTCATCGCCTTCGAGTTGGAGGCGATGCCGGGCTCGCCGGACCGGATCGACATCGCCGAGCGCCTTCTCGGGGCGAACCGTCCGGCGGAGGCGCTCGACTGGCTGCGCCGGAAGACACCCCAGCCGCTCACCCGCGCCGACGTGATCGCGGGCCTCGACGAGACGGCGATGGAGCGCGAGAGCACGGTGCTTGAGATCCGGGCCCTCGACGCGCTCGGGCGGGACGCGGAGGCGCAGGATCTGCGCTGGCGCGGCTTCGCGCAGCGGCTCGATGCCGAGATGCTGCGAACCTACCTCGCCAAGCTGCCGGATTTCGAGGACGACGAGGCCCTGCGGCGCGCCATCGCGGTCGTGGAAACCTTTGCGGACCCGCACCGGGCGCTCGGCTTCCTGGTGCGCTGGCCGGATCTCGACCGGGCGGCCCGGCTGGTGATCGCGCGGCCCGGGATCTGGGAGGGCGAGCGCTACACCATCCTGGCGCCCGCCGCGGAGGCGCTGGCGCAAGCCCATCCGCTTGCCGCAACGATCCTTTACCGGGCGCTGCTCGACGACATCCTGGGGCGGGGGCGCAGCCAGGCCTACGCGCACGGCGCAGCCTACCTGCAGGAACTCGACCTCATCGCCGAGCGCGCCGACCTTGGCGGCCTGAAGCCGGACCCGGCGGAGTACCGGCAGGGCCTGAAGCGCCGGCACGGGCGCAAGTACGGCTTCTGGGACTTGGTCGAAGGCCGCTGAGCCCCGCGGACGCTCAGTCCTGCTCGATCGCGTCGACCCGGTCCGGGTAGAAGGCGAGATGACCGCGGATCGCCGCGACCGCGGGGAACGGGTCCTCGTAGCTCCAGACCGCGTCGCCGCGCTGCGCCTCTCCGACCTGAAGATCGTAGTAGCTCGCGTCGCCCTTGTAGGGGCAGTGGCTGCGCCGGGACGAGGGCGTGAAGTGCTCCAGCCGCGCGTCGGCCCGCGGGATGTAGAGCACCGGCAGGTATCCGCCCTCCTGCAGGCTCAGGGCCGCGCGCGTCTCGGCCACGACCGCGCCGTTCAGCACGACCCGGATGCGGCCCGGATGCGGCAGGATCGCGATCGGATGGTCCGGGCCAGGCTGCTTCATCGCGGGCTCCTCTCGTCGGGCAGGGTCGCGGACGTGATCTCCTGCGTGCCGAGCGCGTCGGCGA
Organism: Methylobacterium gregans; assembly: GCF_022179245.1. Taxonomy (GTDB): domain Bacteria; phylum Pseudomonadota; class Alphaproteobacteria; order Rhizobiales; family Beijerinckiaceae; genus Methylobacterium; species Methylobacterium gregans. Next base: position 14,094 of record NZ_BPQM01000132.1, on the reverse strand, counting down.
GCCGCGCCTGGGCGCTGCCCGGCCGCAGGGGCTTCTGCTGGCTCTCGTGCGGGACCCAGCCGGAGAGCCAGAGCAGCTCGAAGGTGGCGCGCACCCGGCCGTCCGGGTCGGCGAAGCGCGTCGCGTAGATCTCGGCCGCTCGCAGCAGGGTGGCGCGGCGCAAGGGGGTCCGGCGTCGCTCGGTGAGCGTGTTGGTCAGCCCCATGGCCCGCAGGTCCCGCATCAGGCCGAAGGGGTCGGCGTAGCGCACGGTCACAGTCTCGCTGTCGACCACCGGCAGGGCGAAGCCCGCCCGCTGCAGCAATCCGCCGACCTCGCGCACCGCCGCGAAGGGCGCGACGCGCGGGCTGATCCCGCCCTCCATCTCGCTCTCGGCCGCGCCGAAGCTCTGGCGCAGCTCGGTCAGGGTGGCGCCGCCGAGCAGGCAGCCGAGGAACAGTCCATCGGGCCTGAGTGCTCGCCGCAGCTGCACCAGGGTACCGGGCAGGTCGTTCACGCCCTGAAGCGCGAGCAGCGAGACCGCGAGATCGAGGCTGGAGCCCGCCACCGGCAGCGCCTCGGGATCGGCCACGGCGCCCGAGAACCCGGGCTCGGGCGTCTCCGGCAGGGGGGCGAGGCGGATGATCCGCCCCCCGTCGAGGCGCCGGGCGAGGATCCGCGCGGCGGCCGGAGCCGGGGTGCCGAGATCGAGCGCGCTGGTGAAGCGGCGCAGCACCGCGCCCATGCGGTCGTCGAGATCCTCGGCCGCGCGGGCGAGCAGAAAGTCGGCATAGCCGCCTCCGCGGCCGTTCGCGCGCGCCCGGGCGAGGCGGCGACGGGCAAGGGCGGTGTCGAAGAGGGGCGTATCCATGCAGGGCCTAGATGGCGCCGGCGGCGACCGGACGCCAGCGCCCCACGCGGCGTCCGGGACATGGCTCGGCGCCGACGCCTGCGCGACCCCGCTCACACCTGCGCGAGCGCGGAACGCGGGATTACGACCGCTCGTTCTTCGTGCCACGATACACGGGAGATCACCACAATGACGCGCATTCTCGTCGGCGCCCTCGCCCTCACGGCGCTCGCCTGGACCGGATCGGCCGAGGCCAAGGGCTGCATCAAGGGCGCGCTCGTCGGCGGCGTCGCCGGCCACTACGCGGGACATCACGGCCTTGTGGGCGCCGCCGCCGGCTGCGCCATAGGGCGCCACCGCGCCAACAAGCAGGCGCGGCAGGACAACGACGCCGCAGGACAGGCCCAGCCCGCCGCGCGCTGAGCGGAAACTGCGCGGTTGGCCGGCCGGTTTCCGGATCATCCGGGGCCGGCCGCCGGTCCGCAGAGAGACGTCCCGCACCGATGCACCATTCCTCACCGCCGCTGTTCCTTCGCCTCCTCGCGGCCGCGGCCGTTCTCGCCGTCCTCGCCCCCGCCCCGGCGGGCGCGCAGGGCGTGGGCTTCGCCACCGGCCTGCCGGGGCGCGATCCCGCCGGCGAGGACGCCATCGGCTGGGGCCCGGCCTACCGGCCCGAAACCAGCTTCTCGCAGCCCGGCACCCCGCCGACCCCTGGGGACTACGCGGGCGCCGCCTATCGGGCGCGCACCGGGCACGGGGTCTACGAGCGCGTTCAGCGCGCCCCGCAGCCACGCCGCCATCGGGACTGGTGAGGCGGCGTCAGGCCTCCTCCAGTTCGGGCTCAGCCGGCGCGGCCTGCCGGACGAGCGGGTCCGGCCCGAGAAGCTCCGCCACGCGGGCATCGATCCGCGCGGCGATCCCGTCCGCCCACAGCGCCTCGCGGATCGCTCGCCGCGCGCGCTGAAACGGTGTTCCCGGCTCGATCGGGACCGCAGCGGCCACCCGCTCGGCCTCTGCACCCGCGGCAGAGAGCTCCGCGTGGAGCGCGATCCGGCCGTCGAAGAGCGGGATCGGCAGGGTGAACATCAGCTTGTCGAAGTGTCGCGCGCCCTGCTCGCCCCGGGCCTGCAGGTGAACGATCCGGCGGCGAACGGTGTCGCTATTGAGCGCGGCCAGCAGGTAGCGGGCCTCGGCTCCGGCCACGACATCGGTCCAGTACAGCGCGTGATCGACGATGCCGGCTTCGTCGCTGACGATGCAGGCGGCCGGGCGCCGGCCTGATTTGGAGAACACCACGCGCAGGCCCGGCACCGGAAACTGGCTCGTCACACCGTTATGGAAGTTCCAGCGCTGGCTCAGCGTCATCCGGCCGGCGCTGGTGCGCTGCCAGACGGCCTCGGCCCGCTCCATCCAGTCGGCGAGCCGCCCGAAGCCCCGGTTGCCCGCCTGACGCGCGTCGAGCACCGTGCCGGCCGCGTCGACCGGTACGATCCCCTCGAAAGGGTGCAGAACGCGGAACGGTGCGATCGACTCACCGAGGTAGACCGGTCGCAGGAAGCGGCGCTCGACCGCGCCCTCCAGGGCGTCGAGCGCGCGGTAGCGCGGGTCCTCGAGGTTCGAGCGCCGGCTGCGAACGGCGGGCGCGGCCTGACTGGCGCCGAGGCGTCCGCCGTCGCGGCGCTCCACGAGGCAGAGCATCCGCGGCACCAGGGTCGCGCCCTGGCGGAATCGGTCCCGATAGGGCGAGACCGCCGCGAAACCGACGGGACGCGGTGCATCCGCGGGCGCGGCGACGACGTGGCGGTCCGCCAGCTCCTCCGGTGCGTCCTTGAAGGGCAGACGACCCGCGAAGGCCGTGACCCGCTCCGGCGTCGGCCCGGCCCGCTCGGCGACCTCGGCGAACAACACGCAGGTCGGCACCCGGAAGAGCGGGGCGACCGCCTGGTTGTCGAGCACCCAGGCCTCCGTGAAGGCGGCGCGCACGCCAGCCCAGTCGCCGGTCCGGAAGGCGCGGTACTGGCCGCGGCTGAGGGCGGCCAGCGGCAGCACCATGGCGAGCCGCCCGCCCCGCCGCGGGCCCGGCGGCTTCGCGTAGAGCTCGGCGCAGCGCACGAGGAACAGGCCGGACAGGTCGGTCTGCGTGACGAGGCGCGCCTCGTCCGGCCCGACCCAGACGCCGAGGCGGCGCGCGGTCTCGCGGAAGCGGTCCTGCATGTCCCGCGACATGTAGCGGTAGGCGAGCCAGGGCGGGTTGCCCAGCACCACGTCGACCCGTGCCCCATCCGAGAGGGCGACCGGGCGGCTGAGGTTGCGCGCGATGAAACCCCAGACATGGTCGCGGCCGGCGCGCCGCAGTCGGTCGTAGGTGAGGTAGGTCGCGCGCAGCGTGACGTGGTGCTCCATCGGCACACCGAGAGCCGCGAGGCTGCCGAGGAAGGCCTCCGCGTCGCGGCCCGCCTCGCTGGCATCGTGGAGGGCCGCAACGACCGCGTCGAACAGGGCGGGCTCGGCACAGAGCCCGAGCGGGAAGCGCAGCACCGAGCCGCCGGCCCGGCGCGCACCCGTCGGCGGCACCGCGATGACGAGATCCTGCTCCACGGCGTCGCGCCGGACGTTCCATTGCAGCGCGTCGCCGAGATAGACAGGCAGCGAGATGGCGTCCTCTCGGGCGAGCAGGGACTCGCCCAGGGCCAGCAGATAGGTGACGCGGGCGAAGATCACCGCCACGGGATGCACGTCGAAGCCGGTGACCGCGGCACAGCAGGCGGCCGCCACCGCACCGGCCGGCATCCCGGCATCGGCCAGCGCCGCGCGCTTCAGCCGCACCGCGTGGAACAGGAAGCTGCCCGAGCCGCAGGCCGGGTCGAGGCAGGTCTGCGAGGCCGGGGTGTCGAGGGCGCGGCGCACCACCTTCCGGGCGAGCCAGTCGGGCGTGTAATACTCCCCGAGGTCGTGGCGCTGCTCCGGGTCGATCAGCGACTCGTAGAGCACCTTCAGGAGATCGACGTCGACGCTGCCGAGGTCGAAGCGGGCGGCGTGGCCGGCGAGGCTTGCGACGATCGCCGACCCTTCCGGCGCCCGCAGGATCCAGCCGAAGAAATCCTCTTCCACGGCCCCGTGCACGCCGGCATCCCGGAAGGCCCGGCCGTCGAGAAGATCCTCGGGCGAGTGCCCGTGGATGCGCATGGCGCCGGCCGCGATCGCCTTGGCGAGGATCACCAGATAGGTGTGCTGCAGCCAGAGGTCGTCGCCGCCGACCGCCTTGCCGTAGACGAAGCCGAGATGCCGCTCCCAGAGCTGGCGTTTCAGCGCGGCTTCCGGGTCCGCCGCCACCGCGGCCCAGGCGGCCCGCAACAGGGCATGGGTGCGGGCGAAGGCGACGCTGCGGCGGCCGAGCTCGTTCGTGATGCCCACCGCGTCGGCGGGCAGCCAGTCGCGTACCGCGATCACGCCCTCCAGCCACGCGGTGAGGTCCCAGGCCTCGGCGGGCCGCGCGTCGCAGGCACCCAGCGGCACGAGGGCGCCGGCGCGCATCTCGTAGGCCGCGAAGCGCGACCCGTCGGTGGCGAGGCCGACATAGCGCTGGCCGGTCGCCGCCTCGCGCTCGGGCAGGTAGCGGGCGAGTTGGGCCTCGGCGGCAGCGGCCTCGCGGCGCAAATCCGTCTTGATCTCGATGAGCGTGCGGCCGAGCAGCGCGTCGACCCGGCCCCGAACCTCAGGTAGCGCCCGCTCGAAGGCGATCTGCTCGCTGCGGGCGTCGAGCGCCCCGGTGAGCAGCCGGTGGAGCAGAGCCCGGACCTTCTCGTGGCCTGGGCGACGCGCGAGTTCGGCAACGACGGCTTCGAGTTCGGCTTGGGTGATCGGCATGGGTTACCTCAGGTAATCCATGCAGCTAAGGCTACCTCAGGTTATTTCGCAACGCCTGAAGGGCGCGATAAGCGACCTGAGGTTAAAACGTTCCCCGCTGGTAGCTCGCTCTCGCAGGAGGCGGTACAAGGGTCGAAACAGGTCCGGGCTACGGGCGGCCGGGGGGATCAGATGCAGAGTTTCGTGCGGGCCAAGCTGCACGGCATCCGGGTGACGGGGGCCGATCTCAACTATCACGGCTCGATCACCCTCGACGCCGACCTCTGCCGCGAGGTGGGGCTCGACCCGCTCGAATTCGTCGAGATCTGGAACAAGATGTCGGGCGCGCGGATCAGCACCTACGTGCTGTACGGGCCGGCCGGCTCCGGCTGCTGCGTGCTGAACGGGGCGGCCGCCCGCACCTGCCAAGTCGGGGACGAGGTGATCATCGCCTCGGCCAGCTACGGCAGCGTGGACGACGTGATCGCGCACAAGCCGCGGGTGCTAATCTTCGGCGAGGGCAACCGGGTGGTGGACCGGGTGGTCTACGACGTCTTTCGCGACGAGCAGGGCCGCCTCGACATGCGGATCATCGAGGCGGATACGGGTGCGGAAGAGGCGCCGCGCGTGGCAACACAGATCCGGGTGGTGTGAGCGGGGTGCGACAACCGGACCATCCGTTCGGCTGATCGAACGTGGACGCTCCTCAATCGTCCATCTTCAGCGCGGCGATGAAGGCTTCCTGCGGGATCTCCACGCGGCCGAACTGGCGCATGCGCTTCTTGCCCTCCTTCTGCTTGTCGAGGAGCTTGCGCTTGCGCGAGATGTCGCCGCCGTAGCACTTGGCGGTGACGTCCTTCGACAGCGCCCGGATGGTCTCGCGCGCGATGATCTTGCCGCCGATCGCCGCCTGGACGGGGATCTGGAACAGGTGGCGGGGGATCAGGTCCTTCAGCTTCTCGCACATGGCCCGGCCGCGGGATTCCGCCCGGGTGCGGTGGACCAGCATCGAGAGCGCGTCGACCGGCTCGGCGTTGACGAGGATCGACATCTTCACAAGGTCGCCCTCGCGGTAGTCGGAGACATGATAGTCGAAGGAGGCGTAGCCCTTCGAGATCGACTTCAGCCGGTCGTAGAAATCGAACACCACCTCGTTCAGCGGCAGGTCGTACACGACCATGGCCCGCTTGCCGACGTAGTTGAGATCGATCTGCACGCCGCGGCGGTCCTGGCAGAGCTTCAGCACGCCGCCGAGATACTCGTCGGGGGTGAGGATCGTGGCGCGGATCCAGGGCTCCTCGACCGTCTCGATCTTCATCGGGTCGGGCATGTCGGCCGGGTTGTGCAGCTCCTTGATCTCGCCGTCGCGCATGGCGAGACGGTAGACCACGGAGGGCGCCGTCGAGATCAGGTCGAGGTTGAACTCGCGCTCCAAACGCTCCTGGATGATCTCAAGGTGGAGGAGCCCGAGGAAGCCGCAGCGGAAGCCGAAGCCGAGCGCGGCCGACGTCTCCATCTCGTACGAGAACGAGGCGTCGTTGAGCCGGAGCTTGCCCATGGCCGAGCGCAGGTTCTCGAACTCGGCCGCATCGACCGGGAAGAGACCGCAGAAGACGACCGCCTGGACCTCCTTGAAGCCCGCCATCATCTCGGTGGTCTGGCGCTTGTCCTCAGTGATGGTGTCGCCGACGCGGGTGTCGGCCACCTCCTTGATCGAGGCGGTGAGGAAGCCGACCTCGCCGGGGCCGAGTTCGCCGATATCGGCCATCTTCGGGCGGAACACGCCGATCCGGTCGACGCCGTAGACGGCGTCGGCGCCCATCATCCGGATGGTCATGCCCTTCTTGAGCACGCCGTCCACGATGCGCACCAGCACGACGACGCCGAGATAGACGTCGTACCAGGAATCGACCAGCAGCGCCTTCAGGGGGGCGCCGCGGTCGCCCTTGGGCGGGGGCAGGCGCTTGACGATCGCCTCCAGCACCGCCTCGATGTTGAGGCCGGTCTTGGCCGAGATCGGCACGGCGTCGGAGGCGTCGAGCCCGATCACCTCCTCGATCTGCTCCTTCACCCGGTCGGGCTCGGCCGCCGGCAGGTCGACCTTGTTGAGGACGGGCACGATCTCGTGGTTGGCGTCGAGCGCTTGGTAGACGTTGGCGAGCGTCTGAGCCTCGACGCCCTGGGAGGCGTCCACCACGAGGAGAGAGCCCTCGCAGGCGGCGAGCGAGCGGGAGACCTCGTAGGCGAAATCGACGTGGCCGGGCGTGTCCATCAGGTTGAGGACGTAGTCCTTGCCGTCCTCGGCCTTGTACTCCAGCCGGACGGTGTTGGCCTTGATGGTGATGCCGCGCTCGCGCTCGATGTCCATCGAGTCGAGCATCTGCTCGCCCATGTCGCGCAGGGCCACGGTGCCGGTGGCCTGGATCAGCCGGTCGGCGAGCGTCGATTTCCCGTGGTCGATATGCGCCACGATCGAGAAGTTGCGGATGTTGTCGATGGGCGCAGCGGTCATCGGCGGGGGTCTCCGGCGCGCGGCGGGCCCCGGGGGCAGCCGCTCCGCGCCGTGTCAGGAACGGAAATCGTGATCTGTGAGGCGCGGGATAGCAGGGGGGCGTAGCCGCGCCAAGCTCCGCGCATGGCGGCCCCGAAACGCGCACGGGCGCGGGCGGCACCGGAAGCCGCCCGCGCCCGAGAGCGCCCGAAGGCCGTCAGGCCTGGATGTGGCTCGCGCTCAGCGGCCGCGGTCGCGAATCAGCCGCTCGATCTCGGCCTCGCCATGGGCGCGGGCCTTCGCTTCGGTCGGGTGCTTGCGGTCGGAGCGCTGGTGGAGCTTGCCGTTCTTGCGGATGCTCCACTGAAACAGGCTGCCGGACTCGCCGACCGGTTCGACGTCGAGGCTGAAGGGGTAGGTGTCGGTCTGGATATCGCTCATGCGGCCTATATGGCGCGCCGCACCCTCATTTGCCAGGGCACGAAAGCGGCCGTCATGCGTTCCGAGGGCGCGTTCAGGGCGCGTCCACCCGCGCCTGGGCGGCCATCGCGACAAGCACCTTGCGCAGTGCCCCCATGTCGGAAACCCGCTCCGGGTAGGTCACCCGCACCGCGCGCTCGCCGGCCACGAGGTCCATGCCCTCGGGATCCAGGCCGGTGAGCTGCCAGCGCCCCTCCCCCCCGCCGGCTCCCGCGGCGTAGAGCGCGAGCGCGTCGGCGTGGTCTGCGTTCATGTGCTCCACCGCCCCGCCCTCGCCCGCGACGACGCCTTCGGCGCCCGCGAGATCGAGGAGCAGCTCGTCCCGCGTCAGCGTCGCGGCCTTAGCGAATCCGCCGTTGAGGTGGCCGGCGGACGGGTCGAGGCTGAAGAAGCCGAAATCGGGGAAGTCCGCGTAGAGCTTCGCCTTCGGGTGCCGAGTGAGGAAGCGTGCGCGGACGCGCGGATCCTGCGAGGGCACCGCCCGGCCCACGACGGTGAGGCGCGGATGCGCCAGCGGGTCACCTTTGCCGCCGGCCGAGAAGAGCAGCGAGCAGCGCGGCTCGGCGAGGAGGTTGCGGGTATGCGCCGAGAGCCGCGACAGCAGCATCAGCGGCGTGCCGTCCGCGTCGGTCGCCATCGTCACCAGCGAGCAGAAGGGCGTACCGTCGGGCTCCAGGGTAGCGAGCGCGCCGGAGCGGACCGTGCGCAGGAGGTCGCGCGCCAGCCCCACGGCGTCGAAGCCGGCTTCCGCCGCCGGCAGCGGCCGCGCCGGACCGCGCTTCTCACCGCCGCCCTGATCCGTCCCGCTCATCGTGCCTCCGCCTGCCGTCTCGCCGGGCCCGCCCGTCCCGGCGATCCCACTCCGATCATAGGCGTTTCGCCGCGCGGGGCGAGGGCGACATCGGCCCGCGGGCCGCTCTCCCGGCCCCGCCGGATACGGCCAAGCTACGCCCGGCGCTCGCTTTTTTCAAAGCTTCATACTAAAGCACCTGACCCTTCCGCGCGAAGCGGGCCCGGGAAGCTGCCTCTCCCGACCGCCTCGCGTCACCGCCTGCCCCGGACCGGGGCCGGGCTCGGGCCGCCGGCCCTGAGCCTCGCCGCCGCCGTTTCAGTCAGGGAACGCGCATGCCGACCATCGCCCTCGTCGACGACGACCGCAACATCCTTACCTCCGTGTCGATCGCGCTGGAGACCGAAGGATACCGGATCCAGACCTACACGGACGGCGCCTCCGCGCTCGACGGGCTGCGGCACTCGCCGCCGGATCTCGCCATCTTCGACATCAAGATGCCGCGCATGGACGGGATGGAGCTTCTCAGGCGCCTGCGGCAGAAATCGGACCTTCCGGTGATCTTTCTGACGTCGAAGGACGAGGAGATCGACGAGCTGTTCGGCCTGAAGATGGGCGCGGACGACTTCATCCATAAGCCGTTCTCGCAGCGCCTGCTGGTCGAGCGCGTGAAGGCGGTGCTGCGCCGCTTCGCCCCGAAGGACGGCCCCGGCGCACCGCCCCGCGAGGCGGATGCGGCGGCCCGCTCCCTGGAGCGCGGCGCCCTGATGATGGACCCGGAGCGCCACACCTGCACCTGGAAGGGCGAGCCGGTGACGCTCACCGTGACCGAGTTCCTGATCCTGCAGGCGCTGGCCCACCGCCCCGGCGTCGTGAAGAGCCGCAACGCCCTGATGGACGCGGCCTACGACGATCAGGTCTACGTCGACGACCGCACCATCGACAGCCACATCAAGCGCCTGCGCAAGAAGTTCAAGGTGACGGACACCAACTTCGACATGATCGAGACCCTGTACGGGGTCGGCTACCGCTTCAAGGAAGGGTGAGAAGCGGGCTCCCGAGTCGACCGTCCCTGTCCGAAGACCTCCTGAGCCGTGCCGCCCATCACCTCCGACGATCCGCGCCCGCGCCGCACCCTGTTCGGCCGGCCGCTGCCCACGCCTTTCACCTGGCCGCGCGCCCTTTGGGACGGAATCGGCCAGCGCGCCGCCTCCAGCCTGACGCGCCGTATCGTCGTGCTCAACCTCGTCGGGTTGATCGCGCTGCTGGTCGGCTTCCTCTACCTGAACCAGTTCCGCCAGGGGCTGATTCAGGCGCGCGTCCAGAGCCTCGCGATCCAGGGCGAGATCATCGCAAGCGCCATCGCCTCCTCGGCCTCCGTGGACACGGACACGATCCGGGTCGATCCGGACAAGCTCCTACAGGATCAGGCCGGAGAGAGCGCGGAGGAGGAATCCGCCCCGCTTGCCTTCTCGCTGAACCCCGAGCGGGTCGCGCCGCTTCTCTCCCGCCTCGTCACGCCCACCGGCAACCGGGCCCGAGTCTACGACCGGGAGGGCGGGCTGCTCTTCGACACGCGCTCCCTGTTCAACCGCGACGGACGGGGCGATCCGGCGCCCCAGCACGCGCCGAACGTGCTGGAGCGGGCGGTGGCCTGGGTCCACGCCCACCTGTCGAGCCTGTTCGGCAGCCGCTCGAAGTTCACCGAGGAGGTGGGTCCGGCAAACGGCCATTCGCTGCGCGAGGTTCAGACCGCACTGAGCGGCGCCCGCGGCAGCTTGGTGCGGCGCAACACGGTCGGCGAGACCACGGTCTCTGTGGCGGTACCTATCCACAAGGCGGGCCAGGTTCGCGGCGCCCTGCTGATCTCGACGCAGGGCGACGCGATCGACCGCGTCATCGCCTCGGAGCGCTTCGGCCTATTCCAGGTCTTCATCGTCGCCGCCCTGGTGATGGTGGTGCTCTCGATCCTGCTCGCCGGCGCCATCGCGGGGCCGGTGCGGCGGCTGGCCGAGGCCGCCGAGAAGGTGCGGATGGGCATCAAGACCCGCGAGGAAATCCCCGACTTCACCGACCGCACCGACGAGATCGGCCACCTGTCGGGCGCGCTGCGCGACATGACCCAGGCGCTCTACCGGCGCATCGACGCGATCGAGAGCTTCGCGGCGGATGTCAGCCACGAGCTGAAAAACCCGCTGACCTCGCTCCGCAGCGCCGTCGAGACCCTGCCGCTCGCCAAGACAGACGATTCGCGCTCCCGCCTGATGGCAATCATCCAGCACGATGTCCGCCGCCTCGACCGCCTGATCAGCGACATCGCCGACGCCTCCCGGCTCGACGCGGAGCTCGCACGCGCCGAGGCGCGACGGGTCGACATGAAGAAGCTCCTGACCACGGTGATCTCGGTGGCCAACGAGCGGCGGCGCCCGAAGGATTGCCTGATCCAACTCGACATCGAGGCGCCGCCGGGCAGCGACGAGACGCCCTTCGGCATCATCGGCCACGACAGCCGGCTCGGACAGGTGGTCAACAATCTGATCGACAACGCCCGCTCGTTCTCGCCCTCCGACGCGAAGGTCCGGGTGGCGCTGAGGCGGGTGCGCGGCGAGGTCGAGATGATCTGCGAGGACGAGGGGCCGGGCATCCCCGAGCACGCCCTGGAGCGGATCTTCGAGCGCTTCTACACCGACCGGCCGGAGCAGGGTTTCGGCCAGAACTCGGGCCTCGGTCTCTCCATCTCGCGCCAGATCGTGCAGGCGCATCGCGGAAGCATCCGGGCCGAGAACCGGCCTGGGCCGGCCAACGAGGACGGCGAGCCGACCGTGCGCGGCGCCCGCTTCATCGTGCGTCTACCGGCCGCTCCGCGGCAGCTCGCCGCCTGAGCCGGTGGTGGCGGGCGCCCCCCTCCGCCTGACGGCCCACGCGACCTGCGTGGTCCTCGGCGAGGCGGGGGTGCTGATCCGAGGCGAATCGGGGGCGGGCAAGTCGAGCCTCGCCCTGGCGCTCCTCGACAGGTCGCAACGCGTCGGCAATTTTGCGGCCTTCGTCGCCGATGACCGGGTTCGGCTGGAACGGCACCACGACCGCCTCGTCGCCCGGCCGCATCCGCGCCTCTCCGGGCTGATCGAGGTGCGGAGTGTCGGTATCCGCGCGGTTGCGGATCTCGGCCACGCCGTGCTGCCCGCCTGCGTGACGCGCCTCGCGGTCGATCTCGTCGCATCGAGCCCGCGCCTGCCCGAGCCTGAGGCGGGGCAAGCGCGGATCCTCGGCCTCGACCTGCCGCGCCTCGTCGTGGACCGGCGGCTGCGTGATTCGGGCCTCGTGCCCGCCCTGGTCTTCGCGGCGCTCTTCGCAGACGCGGTGGGGCGCCCGGGCGTTGCTTCGCAGCCGCACAGCACGACTGCGGGTTCGGCTCACGAACGGGGGGCGTAGCGCGCACCGCGGCGGCGTGGCATGATGATGACGCAGTTTTGAGCAAAACGTCGCGACTGCCTTGTGTCGGGGGTGTGCGATGCACAACATGGCGGCTCGGTTCACAGGACGTCGGAACGTGCGTCGATGATTGGGATGGTGCTCGTCACCCACGGTTTGCTCGCGACCGAGTTCAAGGCCGCGCTCGAACACGTGGTCGGCCCGCAGGAGCAGATCGAGACCATCACGATCGGCCCCGACGACGACATGGAGCTGCGCCGCCGAGACATCATGTCGGCGGTCGGCCGGGTCAACACGGGCACCGGCGTGGTGGTGCTGACCGACATGTTCGGCGGCACGCCCTCGAACCTCGCACTCTCCTGTATGAACGGCGGCGCGGTCGAGGTGGTTGCCGGGATCAACCTGCCGATGCTGATCAAGCTCGCCAGCGTACGCGAGGAGGAATCCCTCGGCGACGCGGTGCTGCACGCTCAGGAGGCGGGCCGCAAGTATATCAACGTCGCCTCTCGGGTGCTCGCCGGCAAGTGATCCCCCTTGATGTGACTCACCCGTGATCAGGCGCAGCCGATCCGGACTTCCGTCCTCCCTTCGAACCCGCTAGGCACGGAGCACGACGGTCCCGAGCCGTCGCCCGCGCGGAACGCGAGAGCGCACGGTGCCGATGGACGACCTCTACGAAACGGACGACGACCCGCCGGTCCCCGAGGGCGGGTTCCTGCGCAGCCTTCCGATCATCAACCGGCGCGGCCTACACGCCCGAGCCTCGGCCAAGTTCGTGCAGACGGTCGAGCGCTTCGACGCGGCCGTGACGGTAACCCGGGCTGGCGAGACGGTGGGCGGACGCTCGATCATGGGCCTGCTCACGCTCGGCGCCGCGCAAGGCACCTCAGTCGCCGTGACAGCCGTCGGCGCGGATGCGGAGGCCTGCCTCGATGCGATCGAAGCGCTGCTCGCCAACCGCTTCGGCGAGGACGAGTAGGCGCGCGGCATCCGCCCCGACGCGTGCCGGGATCGTGGCCGATGGCATCTCCTTCCCGCGGCAGCGGCCCAGACCAGGAACATTGCCAAGATGGACGGTGGGCGGACGCCCCTCGGAGCGGGTTGATCCATCCCTATGCGCCGGTCCTCTCGCGACCCAACTACGCCGAACAACGCTTGCATCCTGCTTCGAAGCCGACACTGAGTGCGCTATCGCGCCGGCGGAAGGCTCGAAGCGGTGATGGTGGTCATTGCACCGTCCCTGCTCCTCTGTACGATCCGTGCGATGACCACGACGACGCTTCTCATTCCGACGTACCAGCACATGCTGCAAACCCTCTCCGGCTTGCTGGACAAGGCGGAGCAGCAGATGCCGGATCGGGCGGAGGCTCTGTTGGCGGCCCGACTGGCGACCGACATGTTCCCGCTCGCAGCTCAGGTTCGCTTCGCGGCGTTCCAAGCACAGGAGGCGGTTTTCCGGCTACGCGGTGAGCGTGTACCTGGGTGGCTTGAAGCCATCGCTGCCGAAGGGCGGAACGCCGGTGATACATGCGGTTCGATCGCCGATGCTAGAAAAAGGATTGATAGTGCCCTCTCTTTTTTGGCAGACGTTTCTGACGGAGCAGTTGATTTTAGTTGCGATCTTCCGATCGCGATAGAGTTACCAGGCGGCATCATATTCGATATGACCTGCGAGCAATACGCCCGCGACTGGGCTTTGCCGCAGTTCTATTTCCACGTCATTACGGCTTACGCCATCCTCCGCAACCAGGGCGTAGCGATTGGCAAGGCAGATTACGTGCCTCACATGTTCGCTTATCTTCGGCCGGTTAGAATGGCGAACTAGAAAAGGACAACCGGCAGCATGCGGATAGCGACAGCTTTCAGCGCCTGCCAGTCCACAGGCTGCCTGACTCGCTTCAACCCTGAACAGTCTTTCTACAAGCTCGGGCGAATACAGTTTCGATACGACGCAACCCTCGTGATCGAAGGAGCCGCCGAACGCCCGACGCCTCCGCCGAACGGAATCGGCGTGAACCGCGCTAGTGCCCTCGTGCCTTGCGGGTCTCGGCCGCCTTCCTTGCCGAGGCCGAGCGATCCGCGGTGCTGCGCTCCGCCGAGGCCCTCCCGCCCGCTTCCCCGCCCTTGTGGGCCGCCGGGTGGCCGGTGTTCTTACCCCGGCCGGAGCCGCCGGGCTTCTTGCCGCCGCCGTCGTCCTTGTTCACGGTCGCCCAGGCGCGGGCCTCG
>NZ_BPQM01000131.1 GCF_022179245.1 Methylobacterium gregans | reverse complement strand
CAGCGCCCTGACGTCGGCCAGGGCCGACGTCAGGGCGCTGTTCCCGAAGCACGGCCAGATCGAGGTGCGCGGCATCGTCGCCAACTCGCTCAGGGAGGGCGACTGGGTCGCGTTCGGCTCGGTCCCGAACGACAGGCACGGGTCGTCCGCGAGCTTCCGCGCCGCCTCCCCCCGCCGGCTCACCCCCTTCCTGGCGGCAGGAGGCGAGGTCTCGCCGGAAGGGCGCCGCCGGCTCGTCGTGGAGGCCGGGCTTGAGGCCGGCCCGGCAGGCGAATGGTCGGTGCAGGTCTCGCCCGAGGCGTTCGTGCGGGTGAAGTTGCAGCAAGGCGAGGACGGGCGCTACCGGGCCTCCGGTTCCGACCTCGCCTCCTTGACGCTCTGGCGCCTTACCCCGGATCTCGTGATCGACCTCGGCGCCGAGCACGCGGCGCCCAGGCTCTGCGACCATCACAGGGCGGAGCAGCTGCCGGGCACGCTGAACTGGTCCCGGGACGACGAGTACATCCGCATGGCCGCGGCGGCGCTCGGCCCGGAACGGCGCGGGCCGGACATCGCCGCGCTGCTCGCCTGGGCGCTGGGCCAGCATACCGACGCCCTTACCGGCCGCGTCTCTACCCTTGCCGGCGCCGACGCCGGCACGTTGGCCGAGATCGAGCGGGCCGGCACGTTGTCCCGCCGGCTCGCGGGGGAGCGCGAGCTGCTGACCCTGTTCAAGGCCGGGCTGATGTCAGACCCGAGCGTCAGGGAACTGATCGACCAAGCCGCTGCGGACGCCGCCGAGGCCACCCGCCCAGCCCTGGAGAGCGCGGTTCGGACCGAGGTCGAGCGCGAGATGGCCGCCGAGCGCGCCGCGGCGCACGAGCAGGTCCGGGCGCTCATCGCGGGCTTGGAGGCCGAGGAGATAGCGGCGCTGGAAGCGCGCTGCGCCGCCGAGGCCGCCAAGCGGGACGAGGATCTCGCGGAAGCGCGCCGCAGGGGCATGAAGGCGGTCGAAGCCGCGACCGCTGAGCGGCTGCGGGAAGCGGAGGATGCCGCCGCCGGGATGGACGCCCGTCGCGCCTCGCTGGCTGGCGAGGTGGAGGAGCTCGAAGGGCGCAGGCAGGGCCTCGCCGCCTCTGTCGCGGCGCTCGCCGACGAGGAGCGGAGCAAGCTCGAAATCGTGGAGCGCCTGGTCAAGGCCGGCGAGGATGCCGCCGCGCTGCGCAAGCCGGCGGCGGTGCCCGCGGTCCTGGCGCCGTGGCCCCCCGGGAGCGGAAACGAGCGCCGGCTCGGGCTGCGGGACCTTGCCGGCCTCGCGGAGGAAGCGGGCCTGCTGTCGCAGGCGGGCATGGAAACCTTCCTGCGCGTCGCGGTCCTCGTCGAGGCCGGCGAGGTGCCGGTCCTGCACGGACCGGATACCGGCGGCTTCGTGGAGGCGGCCGGGCGCCTAATGGCCGCCGGCCGGGTGGCGAGGCTCTACGCAGACCCGACGCTGATCACGTTCGACGACCTGTGGGCCCGGGCCGGGTCCGGCATCCCGACGCCGCTGGCGGCCGCCCTGGCGAGCGCCGCCGAGGGATGCGCGGCCCTCGGCGTCGTGGAGCGCGCCGAGCGCTCGGGCGCGCGCTTCTGGTACCCGCAACTGGCCGATGCGGCGCGGCAGGGCCGGCTTCCCGCCGCCCTCATCCCGCTCGTCACGGTGGCGGACCCGAAGTCCGAGGAGGCCGCCGCGGTGGCGGCGGAAGGCCCCATGGTGGCCGTCGAGGGCATCTTCGCCGACGGCGCGGCGGCGGTCGCCCCGCTGGTCTTCGCGGAGCTGGCGGCGGCGCCCGCCGCCTTTGCCAAGGGGAGCTGCGAGCCCGATCCGGGGGAAGCTGCCAAGTTCCTCCGCAAGCACGCGGCCGGACTGGACCTTCCGGCGGCCATCAGGCTGTCGCGCATCCACGCCGCCGCGTCCTCCGCCCTGGGCGCGGAGGACGGACCGCGCATGGCCGCCGCGCTCAAGGCCATCCTGTTCGGGTCGGAGGAAGCCGTCCCGCAGGCCGCCACGCAGATGCCCTACCTCGCCGCCCGAGCCTGAGCCAGCCATGTTGGATCCCGTCGGCGGCTTCGCCCGCATGCACGACTTCTTCGTGTCCTACGTGGACACCTCCTTCCGCATCGCCGACCCGGCAGTGGCGCGGGAAAGGCGCGAGCTGCTGCTGACCCCGGACGTGCTCGCCACGGAACCGCTCGTCGAGCCGGTCCTCCGCTACGCGGCCAACGACCGCACGCTTGAGCAACTGCTCGGGACCGAGATCCTCGCGCCCCTGAGCCAGGAAGCGCAGCGCGCATTCGTCGAGCTCGCCCTGAGCGGGCTGTTCGACGGAGCCGAGGCCGATGGCGCGCTCAGGCGGAAATCGTCGTACCCGCCCTACACACACCAGGTGCGGATGCTGGAGCGCGGCATCCGCCCCGGCCATCCCAGCATCGTCACGTCGGGAACCGGGTCCGGAAAGACCGAAAGCTTCATGCTCCCGATCCTCGCGAGCCTGGCATCGGAAGCCGTGAGGTGGTCGAGGCCGGACGACGGCTACCTCGGGAACACGTGGTGGCGGAAGGGCCAGAGGTTCAACAGGCGCAGGTCGCAGCGGACCGGCGAGGCCGCCGACCGGCCGGCGGCCGTCCGCGCCCTGATCCTCTACCCGATGAACGCCCTCGTCGCCGACCAGATGGTCCGGCTGAGGAAAGCGCTCGATTCCGACGCCGCGCGCGCCGTCATGGACGAGCGTTTCGACGGGAACAGGATCTTCTTCGGCAACTACACGGGCGATACCCCCGTGACCGGGCACGAGACCCATCCCCGCCTGGCCGACGACGAGGTGGAGAGGAACAGGCGCACGCGGCGCGGCGCGAAGCTGCGGCTGGCCATGTCGCGGATGGAGGAGGACCAAAGGGACGCCCGGGCCCACGACGCGCGGACGCGGTCCAGGTCAGGGGGCAAGTCCTTCGAGGAGACCAAGTACATCTTCCCGTCGCTGGACGGCGGCGAGATGGTGTCGCGCTGGGACATGCAGGCATGCCCGCCCGACATCCTCGTCACGAACGCCTCCATGCTCGGCGCGATGCTGTCCCGGGAGGTCGAGGACGCAGTCTTCGACAAGACGAGGGCCTGGATCGAGGCCGACGAGGACGCGTACTTCTACCTTGTCTTCGACGAGCTCCACCTGGTGCGGGGCTCGGCGGGCACCGAGGTCGCATTCCTCGTCAAATCGCTCCTCACCCGGCTCGGGCTGGACGACCCCAAGCACCGGCACAAGCTCCGCATCCTGGCGTCGAGCGCCTCGCTGCCGATGGAGGACCACGCCGGCGAGCAGAGCCGCCGGTACCTGCGGGACCTGTTCGCCCCGTTCGGCACCTATGCGGGGCCGGGGGCCGAGGGCCGCACGGACGCGGCGTTCTGGAGCACGTGCGTCGTGCCCGGCGACCCCGAGAAGGTCGACGCCCCGGCCGGGAAGGTCGATCCCGCCCCTTTCAGGGCCCTCCTCGCGGCCGCAGCAGAAGGCAGCCGTCTGGTCGCCTCCTACGGCGAGACCGACGCGAACGCGTCCGCGGTGCGGGCGCTCGCCGAGAGCCTCGGCCTGGCGTCGGCGGCGACGGCGGAAGCCGCTGGCGCCGTGTCCGCCCGGGCCGCCGCGCTGCTCGTGAGGGGTTGCTCGGGGATGGGGCAAGCCCGAGCGACGCCGCTCTCGGACATCGGCAAGGAGGTATTTGGCGCGGCGGACCGCGAGGCGGTGCGCGGCCTGATGTTGGCGCGCGCCCTGCCGGACGGCGGTGCCTGGGGCGCGAAGGCGCCGACCGGCACGCCGTCTTTCCGGGTGCACACCTTCATCCGCAACGTCGAAGGGCTGTTCGGGGCGCCTGTGGCCTCGGACGACAGCAAGACGCGGTTCACCGACCTGACCATCGTGCGGGGCGTCACGCACGGTCCCCCGGGGGCCGATGGCGCACAGGGTCGGCGCCTCTTCGAGATGCTCTACTGCGAGGCTTGCGGCGACCTCTTCCTCGGGGGGCAGCGCGGGCAGGCCACGGCGGACGAGCGGCAGTTCGAGCTGCTGCCGACCTCGACCGACTTGGAAAGCGCGCCCGACCGCGGCGCCCCCGAGCTGTACGACCGCATGACCTTCGACCAGTTCGCGGTGTTCTGGCCCTCGACGGCCCGACCGGTGCTGCCGGAGGGCGGATGGGATGAGTGGCAAACCGCAACGCTCGACGCCGTGACCGGGGTCCTGTCGGCCTACGAAGCCGAGGAGCGCCCGGGCCTGGTCCGCGGCCACGTCTACTTCCAGGCCGATGCGGCGGCTGGGCCGGGCGGGCGCAAGACGGCGCAGCCGTTCTCCTGCCCCCGCTGCGGCACCGACTACTCCAACAGGCCCTCGACCATCCGCACCCGCTCGCCGGTCCGCGCGTTCCGGACCGGCTTCGTGCAGGCTTCGCAGCTCGTCTCGACCGAACTCTTCGAGTTCCTGCACGCCATCAGGACCGAGGACGGCGCAGAGCCCAAGAGCATCATCTTCTCGGACAGCCGGCAGGACGCGGCGAACCAAGCGCTTGAGATCGAGCGCCTGCACCTGCGCGACCTGCGCCGCGAGGTCTTCGTCGACTCAGCCCTTCGCATGATCGAGGCCGCCGGTAAGTCCTACGTGAGCGAGGAGGAGAAAGAGAGGATCGAGGATGAGATGATCGCCTCCGGCCGGCGGAAGGAGCTCCGCAAGCTCTATGCCGAGTGGGATAAGGCCGAGAGCGATAGCGGCGTGAACCTCGCCGCGAGGAAGGTGCGCGTCGACCGCCTGCTGCAGTACCGGGACGACGAGGACGGCAGCGGCGGCAACATCTCCTACGTGATGTCCGAGCTGGTGCGCCTCGGCATCCACCCCTTCGACGAGGTCGGTCGCAAGACCTTCAAGGGGCAGCCCTGGTACAAGGCGTTCAGCCTCCGCGGTGGTAAGGCGGACTTCGCCTCGAACCTGACGACCGTCGAGAAGCGGGACCTCGGGACAGCCATCCTCAGGGCACAATCCGAACTCGTCGACGATGTGATCTTCTCGAACACCTTCTTCGCCTTGGAGGAGACCGGCCTGGGCTACCCGTCGGTCTCGGCCGAGGCCGGGGAGGAGGTCGACCGCCTGGACGCCTGGCTCCGGGTCTTCGCCGGGGCGTACCGGGTCGAGGAAAACCAATACTTCTCCTGGGAGCGGAACAGGGAGTGGCGCCGGCTGGAGAACGTCCCTCAGCGGAACAAGGTCAGCCGCTACGCGCGGGTCGTATTCGGGGAGGACGCCTCCGCGCGGTTCGCGCAGGTGCTGTCGGACCTCGACCGCGAGGGACACGGGGGCGGGGTGATCCGGGTCGGCAAGCTCTTCCTGCGCATGTCGGAAGCCGGCGACCGTTACTGGCGCTGCGGCTCCTGCGAGCGGGTCCACCTCAGGCCGGGCTACGGCGTCTGCACCCGCTGCAGGAAAGAATTGCCGCGCGAGGCGTCTGGCACCGTGGAGGAGTTGTGGAACGCGAACTTCCTCGGGCGCCGCATCGTCCGCGGCAGGGAGGAGAACGTCCGCCGCTTCGGGATCAAGTGCGAGGAGCTGACCGGCCAGACCGACGACTTCTCGGAGCGTCTGCGCCGGTTCAAGGGAATTTTCGTAGGGGCCGAGGGCGAGGAGCCGGACGCGCTGCTGAAGGCGGACAAGGAGATCGACCTCCTCTCTGTCACCACGACCATGGAGGTCGGCATCGACATCGGCTCGCTGCAAACTGTGCTGCAAGCCAACATGCCGCCACAGAGGTTCAACTACCAGCAGCGGGTCGGGCGCGCCGGGCGCCGCGGGCAGGCGTTCTCATTCGTGACGACGTTCTGCCGGGGCCGGAGCCACGACGAGTATTACTTCCGCCACCCGCGCGCGATCACGGGCGACGCGCCGCCACCGCCCTTCCTGGCCGCCGACCATCTCCCGATCCCGAGGCGGCTGCTCCGGAAGGTCTGGCTCAGGGCGGCGTTCGCGCGCCTGCGCGATGCGTGCGGGAGTGCCGGCCAACCTTATCCCGGCGACGGCCTGGTGCCGCCGGATATTCACGGCGAATTCGTGCCGACCGACGCGTTCTACGCGGAGGTTTCGCCCTGGCCCCAACGGCTGCGCGATGCGCTCGCCGCGACCGAACCGGCCATGAGGCGGTTCGTCGAGGCGTCCGTCCTGTCCGACGAGCACCGCACCGAACTCCTGCTGTGGGCGGTTCCGGACACCCTGGTCGGCGAGATCCTGGACCTTCGCGAGGCGCGGCCCGCCGGGCGCTCCGGGCTCGCCCAGTTCCTCGCCGAGCGCGGGCTACTGCCGATGTACGGCATGCCCACCCGGGTGAGGCAGCTCTACACCGGCTTGGTCGAGACCGGCACAAAGACCAACGGGCAGGACGATTGGGACTGGTCGACGATGGACCGCGACGTGGAGCTCGCGGTGTTCGAGTACGCCCCCGGCGCCCTGCTGACGAAGGACAAGCTCAAGCACAGGGTCATCGGCTTTACGGGCACCCTCCCGGAGGCCGAGCGCGAGAACGCCAACCGCATCGACGTCAAGGCGCCGTTGAGCCCTTGGGTCAGCGACCGCGCCTACGTCGCCCGCTGTGCCGCCTGCGGCTCCGCGGCCTACAGGCCGCAGCGCCCGGACGAACACGTCGCTTGCGACGATTGCCGTGCGGATGTCCACCCGGACGAGTTCGCCTGGTACGTGACGCCGGCAGCCTTCCGGACCGACTTCAGGCCGGAGGCGAACAAGCCGGACGACGTCGGCATCATGTCGACCCGCACCGTGGCGACGGTCCTGCGCCACGGCGAAGGTCACGACTGCGGCAACGTGAAGGTCTGGAGCGGGGCCGGCGTCACGGTCATGCACCTGAACGACGGCGCGACGGGCGAGGACGGCGAGCCGACCCGGTTCGCGGTGCAGGAGATGAGCGACACCTGGGTCCTCAAGGGGCAGCCCGCGCTGCGCGCCACGAACCTCGTGTGCCAAGCGGTCGACACCGAACTCGCGAGCGAGGAGGAGCGGGGGCGGTGGCGCGACGGGGTCCCGGTCGAGGAAGCCTTCGGCCTGGTCGCGCGCAAGGAGACCGACGCGCTCTACCTGGAGCTCCTCTCCTTCGACAGGCGGCTCAACCTCGACATGGTCGCCAAGCAGGGGCGCATGTCGAGCACGGCGGCACGCGCCGCCGCCGTGAGCGCCACGCACATCCTCGTCCAGAAGGCCGCGCTCGCGCTTGACGTCTCGCCCGACGAGTTCGAGCCCCTGGAGCCGCGCCTGCGGGGCACGCAGCCCCTCATCCAAGTCGCCGACGCGCTGATCAACGGCTCGGGCCTGTGCCGCCGGCTCGGCGAGCCGCGGACGGACGGCAGGCCCGAGATCCTCCACATGATCGGCGAGATCCTGGGGGATGCGGAGGCGTGGCCGATGAACGTCCTCCTGGAGCCGACGCATAGGTCGAACTGCCACACGTCCTGCTACCGCTGCGTCCAGCAGTACGGGAACCGGCGGTCCCACAGCCTTCTCGATTGGCGCATGGGCATCGCGTACCTTCGGGCCATGGTGACGCCGGGCTATGCCGGCGGCGCCGACGGGAGCTTCGCCGAGCCGGAGCTCTCGGACTGGCTCGCGCGTGCCCGGAACCTAGCCGCGTCGGTCGCCGCGATGCGGCCGGGCTCCCTCCGCGTCGAGACCTCCGGCCGCATCGGGCTTCCGTGCATCGTCGAGGGCGCCGGGGCGGAAGCGGCGAGGCTCGTCGTCGTCCATCCCTTGTGGCGGACGGACCCGGGGGCGGTCGGGAGGCTGCTCGGGACCGAGGCCCGCCCGACGGACCGGTGCGTGAACACCTTCGAACTCGAACGCCGTCCGTTGAAGGCTCTCGAACTCGCAAAGGTAAAGGAGCCTGCTCCAGGCTTCAACGAGGCGTAACCGCATCCGCTGCCTGAGGTCCGAGCTGATCGACACCGTTGCCGCAGTGCCAAGGTGGTGGGGATTCCGGCTTACCGGCCGGCTTCGCCGCCACCTGGGTAGCTGGTCGGCAGCACAATGCTGGTCTTCGGCCAACCACGGGGGGACTTCGCCTGGTTGACCTGAATAGGCTCTACAACGTGATGGACCTGGCGATGCTGAAATCGGTCAGGATCGGAGCGCTGTCGTACCCCTCGTCGCAGGCGGAGCGTGTCCTGATATTGTCAGGTCGACCGATCCCCGGGATTCGAGCAGCGTCGTTGAGGGGGCGTTGACCAAGCCGGCAGGCGTCCACAGGCGCCGGCACGGAACGGCTCGACAGGGGGCCGGGTCCAGGGCATCGTGACCCTTCACCCGCAGGGATCGCCCCGCCGTGATGACCGCTCGCTTGATACGGAAACGGAACGCCGCCGCCTGAGCCACCTGCTCGGCGCCCTTCGCGCATCCTGATCCCGTACCCTGCGAGCTCTCCCCAATGCCCAAGCACGACGCCTCGTCGGCCGCCGCCGTGCGCGCCGCTATCCTCGACCCGCGCCCGTTCGCCGGCCCTCGCGACGGGCAGGACACCCGCACCCGCGTGCAGCTGCTCTACGGCGGAGGGATGTACGGCCACGACGCGGTGGCCGACCTGCGCGCCCGGCTGCAGCCCCTTCTCGGGGCGTCGGGCCTGCGCGACCGCACGTACACCGCGATCGCCGCCGCGATCGAGGAGGCCACGGTCGGCAGGATCTCCACCGTCGAGCGCATGCTCGCGAGCGAGGCGCTCCGCGTCGGCCTGCCGACGCCGACGCTCGCCCTCGTCCGGGACGTTGGCGGGGTGCTCGTCTTCCACCTCGCGGAGCTCGGCTGTGAGCTCGCCTCGGCCCGGCTCGCGGCCGAGCTCCTCAGCATGGCGGTCATGCAGGTCCGGGCCGCCATGCTCGACCGGGCGTTCCTGGCCATCCGGCACGCGCTCCTCCGCGCGGAGGACGCCCAGGCCACCTTCCGGGATGTGCCCTACGTGCCCGGCCCGAGCTATCCGCGCCTGGAGACCTTCGACGTCGAGGCCGCCGCGTGGGTCCAGGCGTGGACGACGATCGGCTCGGCGATCCGGATGGTCGAAGACGAAGACGCAATCCTGCGCGGGGGCGCAGGCCAGCAAGCCGCGCCCCTGGCCGAGCCGCTCCTTCAGGACGGCGACCTCCTCCTCGACCTGCCGGACGTGCCGGCGGGCGAGCTCTCCGCGGAGGAGATCATGGCCGTTGGACGGGCGCGCCGGATCCTCGACGAGGGCGCGGCGCGGAGGGCGGCCGCGGCGCCGCCGTCGCTCGTCGTCGTGCCGTCGCTCGATCACCTGCCGGCCCCCTCGAAGGTCGCACAGGACCGCCGCGACACGCCGCGCGCCGAGTACGATGCGATCGCGGCGAAGGCGCTGCCGCTGCGCCCGGCCCCGGATCCGCAGGCCTTCGTCGAGGCCGGGGCTGCCCGCTTTCCCTGGGCGCGCGAGATCCTGGAGGCGATCGCGCAGGACCTCGTCGGCGCCCGGTTCGCCTGGCTGCGGCCGACGCTCCTGCTCGGCGCGCCGGGCTCGGGCAAGACGGCGCTTGCACGGTGGATCGCCGCCTACCTCGGGCTCGACTTCACGCTCTACGGCGTCGGAGGATCCAGCGACGCGTCCTTCACCTCGACCTCGCGTCAGTGGTCGACCGGGCGCGCCTCGGTGCCGCTGCAGGCGATCCGGCGCGCCGGGTGCGCGACCGTCGTCATCTGCCTCGACGAGATCGAGAAGGCCTCGCACGACCGCCGAAATGGGGCCTTTGCGGACGCCGCGCTGGGTTACCTAGAGCGTTCGTCGGCGAGCGCGCTGTTCGACAGCTACCTGGAATGCCCGGTTAACCTCAGCGCGGTCACCTTCCTCGCCACGGCCAACGAGCGCTCCGGCGTTCCCGGCCCCCTGCTCGACCGGCTGCGGACCCTGCGCGTGCCGCTCCCGCGCGCCGTCGACCTGCCGGTGATCGCGGCCGCCATCGTAGCCGAAGTCCGCGAGGAGCGCGGGCTCTCGGCCGACTGGCTGCCCGACCTGTCGCCCGAGGAGACGGCGCTCGTCGCTCGGCATTTCCGCGGGGGCTCCCTGCGCCCCCTGCGCCGGCTCGTCGAGACCGTGCTGGCCGGGCGCGAGAGCTTGGCCCCTCGGCACTGACCTTCCCCTTCACCACCCCGAACGCCCGGAGGCCGTCATGACCAGCCAGCACCCGAAGCGCGCCCGCCTTCCCGTACTCGACGCCGCCCTCTCGCAAGTGCGCGGCCGTGACGAGGACGGCCTCGTCCGGCCCGAGCTCGCCGACTGCGCGGTGGCGATCCGGCAGCTGGGGCCCCGCGCGTACGCCCTCGGGCTCTTCGCACCGTCGGGCGCCCGGCTGCTCGGACAGACCGTCGTCCGCCTCGCCGAGGCCCTTCCGGCCAACCCCGACGACCGCCGCGCGCCCCGGGAGGAGAGGTCGTGAAACGGATCCGAGGCCCCCCGAACGGAGACGCCCCATGGACACCACCGACAACCTCGACGCCATCGCAGCCCCGGATCCAGGCCGCCTGGGAGAGCGGCCGGATCTGCAGCCTGGTCGGCCGCGGCTGCCGCGCCCGGATCGTGCGCATCGGCCGGCTCGTCACGGCCGGCCGCCTCGATCCTGCCGCCGGCCTGCGCCTCGCGATCGAGACCGAGGCCCTGGCCTTCTGCCTCGCCCCCCTGCCGCCGGAGCCGCCCACGCCATGATCGCCGACGAGTTCCTGAGCATCGCTGGCCCCGCCCTGCGCCATCACGGCGGCGCGGACAGCGTCACCGTCACCGCCGTCGAGCCCTCGCCGCACGGGCCGCTCGTCCGCTGGAACGGGCCGCTCCTCGCCGTCGAGCGCGAGCGGACCGCGGACGGGTCCGCGACGTTCGTCGGCCCCGTGCCCGGCCCGTTCCTGCTCGACCTGCTCGCCCGCACGCTCGCGTGCCGGTGGCGAGACGGCGCGCCACGGTGCCCGCCGGACTGGGCCGAGCGCCTCGCCCGGCGGCACCGGCGCGTCTTCGGCCAGGGGTGCTTCGAGTGCGGTCCCGGCTGGCGCTGGCTGTGGGAAGCGGCGGCCGAGCTCCTCCGCGAGCGCGGCATCCCGGACGGCTTCCACTCGACCCAGCTCAAGGAGAAGTTCGGATGTATTCGATGGTATTACGATGCCAACGAGAACTGCGAATACATGAAGGACATCGTCGACGGTGTCGAACATCTATCGGCTTACATCTGCGAGGAGTGCGGGCGCGCGGGCCGGGTCCGCCAGGGCGGTTGGCTCCGCTGTCTCTGCCCGGAGCACGCCAACGGACGGAGGATCGCGGGCGGTGCCTGAGGTCTACCGCAACCGCACGCGGTGTCGGTGGAGCGTCCGCATTTCCGGACGGGTCGTCGGACGCCGGCTCGGCGTCGTCCTCGTCGGCGTCACGTTCCGGGCGAGCGAGGCGGCCCGTCTCCGGTGCCTGCGAACCGGCGCGAGGGACGTTCACGCTCGGGCGGCCGGCACGGTCGCGGACCTGCCCCGGCCGGAGGGAGTGGCCCGGTTGCGCTACCGCGTCAAGGAGGCCGGGTTTCGGGTGGAGCGGCAGGTCGTCACGAGGGCGCGGGCGGTCTGGTTCGAGGTGGACGGAAGCGCCTGGGCGGTAGGAGGAGAGTGATGACGAGCGTGCTGATCATGAGCGACCTTCACGTCGATGCCTCTCCGTTCGAGCTACCGCCGGGGCCGCGGGTCGACATCGCGATCGTCGCCGGAGACGTCGCCGACGGCCTGACCCGGCGCTCGATCCCGTGGCTGGCTGAGCACATCCGACCACGGGCGCGGCACGTCATCTATGTGCCGGGCAACCATGACCTGTGGCGAGCGAGGCTGCCCGACGAGATCTCCCGGGGCCGGGACGCCGCGATCGCAGCGGATGTGACGCTGCTTGATTGCGGCCAGGCGCGGCACGTCGACGGCATCGAGGTGATCGGGGCGACCCTCTGGACCGACTACGCCGTCGCGGGTCCAGGGCACCGCGAGCTCGCGATGCGGGTCGCGGGGGACCGGCAGGTCGGCATGCGCGATCATCGGCTCATCCAGACCCGAGACCGACTGGGGACGCCGGCCCCGTTCCGGCCCCCGGCGGCGGCCGCGCTCCACGCGGAGCACCGAGCCCGGATCGAGCGGCGGCTCGCGGAGACGTGGGCTGGGCCGCGGATCGTGGTGACGCATCATGCGCCCCATCCCCGGAGCCTGCTGCACGGCGAGGTGCGCGAGGTGATCGACGCCGCCTACGCGAGCGACCTGACGCCGATGATGGAGGGGCCCGGGGCCCCGGACATCTGGATCCATGGGCACGTTCACCGGACGGTCGATTACCGGATCGGGTGCACGAGGGTGCTCGCCAACGCGCGAGGCCACGACACCTCGCATCGGCGCCGCAACGGCGAATGGCGCGTCGAGCTCGAAAATCCCTCGTTCGATCCCGCCTTCGTCCTGGAGCTCTGAAGATGCGCGCCCTGTTCCTTGTCGCCCTGCTCGCGGCTGCGCCGGCGGCGGCGGCGGATCGCCAGCCCGCGCCGGGCCGCTACTGCGCCGCGGGCGTGGACCTGCCCGGCATCACGATCGGCCCGGGCCCCGAGGTCGGCATCGACCTGATGGATTGCCCCGTCGCCACGATCTCCGGCGGGCGGGTCCGGGCCCCGCGCTGTTTCGGGATGGGCGGCGCGGAGGTCAGCTACGACACCGACCTCGTCGTGCGGGAGGATGGCGCCCTGGAGCACGACGACGTGACCTTCCGCCCTTGCCGCTAGGCCTCGGCGCCGACGAGGGCGAGGATCTCGCGGGCCCGGCGCCGGGCGGCCTCGCGGGCCCACCGGACGGCGCGCTCCGGCACGGCCGCCTCGCCGGAGAGCCAGCGCCGCAGCTGGCGCGGATCCTTGCCGAGGTCCTCCGCGAGCTCCCGGGTGAAGCGCCGGCCGTAGAGCAGCTCACCGATCGGCCGGACCTCGGCGACGGCCGAGAGGATCGGGGGGCCGCCGTTCCCCGTCCGGGCGGCCTGGGAGACGAACGTCTGTGCCGTCGGCCGGGTGGCCTCGGCCCGCGCGGGCGACCCGCCGCTCGCTCTCACCCTGCAAGGAAATCGAACTAAACTTCGTGTGGCTTCCCAGGAATACGCTAAGTCACTGATCCAACCGGGGTTTTTATTCAATGAGCGGACCCACGGTGCTGTGGTGAGATTAGAAACTGGGGACCACACCTTGAAGTGTAGCCTGTGCGGCTCGGCGAAAGCGCTCGGAGCAGATGGCGAAGCCATGCCGGTCGGGAAGATCATGAGCTGCGGCATCCTCGCAGTTGAAGGGCGCCAGATTTGGTGTATGATCCTAAACCCAAAGAAGACGCAGGCTGCCCGCTTCTGGGGCTCCCCTTGCGCGACTGCCATAACGGTCGCCCGCTTGTTCCCGTCGATACAGTCAAACAGAAGGTGCCCTGCAGATGACCGAAGCCTTCAGCATTCCGATGCACTTCCGGCCTGCTGACTACACCGCTGAAGTTGACGGAGACGTGCTCATCATCATCGACCTCGCGCTCGGCGCGCAGTCTGTCCTGTCGTGCGCGCATGACATCATGTGTGACCTGTTCGAGCGCGACGTCTGGCAGACTGGCATGCGCACAATCTGCCAGGACAGCACCGACTGCTGGAGTGAGTGGATTGTCTCGGGCGGCGCCTTCGATGCGGTGTCCAGGATCCCCGAGCCGGCGAATGCGGACCGCAACGCTGCGATCGCGTGGATCCGCGAGCGTTACGGTTACCCGCACAAGAACGAAGTGCCGGCTCCGGTGACGAAGGAGGACCTCCGGCAGCGCCTCGCCGACCTAGACGCTGAGGAAGCTGCGGGCGGACCGACGTCCGATGAGGATGCGTTCAGCCGCCACTTCGCCCGCAAGACTTGGGAAAGCGCCCTCCGATATCTTGAGGGCTGACTGATGTCGCAGCCTCCCCGCGTACCTCTCACGCCAGAGCAGATCCAGGCGGCCGTGGACCGTCTGGACCCATCCCGGCAGCTGCTGCGTCAGATGCTCATCGAAACCGGAGAGTTGTCCTTCGGACCGCGGTGGCAGGCCCCGATGGCTGAGGCGCTGTCGAAGGCAGCCGGCAGGCGTGTCAGCCCGCAACAGGTACACAACTTGATCATCGCTCAGCGGAGATTTCCCAATGCGATGATTGAACCCCTCCGCGCTGCTGGTCTGGAACTCACCGCCAGCCTTCGGCTGCGAGCGGATCGGCTTAAAGCTATCTGGGACTCGGACCCTCACGCCTTGGAGATGGCTGCCGAGGAAAAGCGCGAGATCGACAAGGATATGATGACCCTTGCAGACCTAAGCCCCTACAGCCGGAAGGAAGGCTGACGATGATCTGGTTCCACTTGCGCCAAGACAGCGCCAACGAGGAGCAATGAGGCAAATGGTCAGGACGAAGGGTCGACGTCGGCTGGCTTGCCATCACGAAGCCGGACACGCGCTAACGCGATGGTATTTCGGTCACCGAACGGATCGTGCCCTTGTCCTCACCGTTGAGGAAGTCCGCGCGCGCAAAGTCGTGAAGAACCGCAAGGGTGTGCGGATTGTCGGCTGTGAGGGCATCGTCGAAGGGTACGACCTCCATAGCTACCCGTATGGGCTGCCGCGGATTGAAGGCTCTCCGGAGGAACAGGAACGCTTCAAGTACCTCCGCGCTATCACCCGAGACATGGAGCTCATCAACTGCTTCGCCGGGTTCATGGCCGAAGCGCACTACCGGCGTATGTCGGCGGCCGCCTGCATGTTCTTAGGGGGAGAGCAGGACATGGAGCGTGCCAAGCTGGTGGTTGGAGCCTGGGATCTCTCGGACGCAGAGCAGCACGAACTTCTCGCACTGGCCGATGCGAGGGCTGCCGCCCTCGTTCGGTCAAAGGCAGGCGCCGCTGCCATCAAGGCCATCGCCGATGCATTGATGGAGCGTGGGCGCCTGACCGGGGAGCAGATTGCCACACTGTGCCGCCGCGCCTACGGCGGCAGAGAGTGTGCGTATGGTGCCTGGAATGCATACTGGCCGGCCACGCCTGAGCAGATCCGATCAGGCTTCATTCCGGAGCGCCTAAGGCAGGCTGCATAGGACGAGCCACTTGCTGAAGCGGGGGGTGGTAGCATGCAGCCAGACATCCAGATCCCGAAGCAGGATAGTGACGGACATGCGATTCAGCAGAGCATCGGTCCGCGTGGGTTCAGGAGTCCGTGTTCGGCTTCGAGCCAGCCTCAACGCCTTACCTGACACCATCAAGGCTTGGCAGTTCCACGCTGTTGCGCGGTCTACAGCATATTAAGCCGGGCCCCCTTTGCGAGCATTTTCAGTGTGAAATTGGAAATTCTTCATTAATATCAGATTCTTGAGGTCAGCCCCCCCGCCGGCGGTTTCGATACGCGTTCGGATCTCCTAAATCCGTGAACGGCAGCTATCGGATCCTATCCGCTAGCCGGAACCGCTCACTGGAAGACTGCAACGCGCCATCAGCTGACCATTGCCGCCAACCGTCCGAAAGTCCGGTCATCAAGCATTAGCAGACCCCCACGACCAAATCGTGCTACGTGGGTAGCTCACCCATGTCGGCTCCGTTTACCCCGGAATGCCAGGAACTTGGCTGCAGGCGCCAGCGCTCAGACCATTTCTGAGAGGCGCCGCGTATTGTCTGCAACCAGTTCCCGGTAGCGTGCGACGACCTCGCCAGGGCTTCCGCCCGCCATCAGGGTGTTGGCAGCTTCCATTGCGGCCACGACCTTCTCGCCGACCATCGACACCATCTCGGCCTGAGCCTCGGCTCCGCCCCAGGCGATCCGCACCAGCCGCAACTCGATGACCTTCTGCGCCTCCACGGCGAGCAGGAACGCGGCATAGAACGGGTTCAGCATGACGTCTCCGGTGGGTCGGTCCCATCCGACAACGCCTAAGCGGAGGCCCGGTCCCTGCGGACGATGACGCAGGTAAGACCCCAGGGTCGGGTGTGGCGATGATACCCTAACGGCCACTGGAACAGACGCGCGGGTCGGTGATTGGCCCGCTATCCGGGCAGCGCCTTCCCTGAACCGCGCCGCGTGTGCTGCCCTGGCCAAGCCGGCGCCATGGAACACCAGATGACGGATGCCCCGGACCTGCGCCTGAAGATGCAGGACCCCCGCACACAATACCCGCAACCGCCCTTCGAGAAGCAGCCGCAGGAAGCCCCGGGGCTGGCGCAGGCGATGAAGCCCAAGCCCGACCATGGCGAAACCAGCTATCGCGGCCACGGTCGCCTAGAGGGACGCAAGGCCCTCGTCACCGGTGCCGATTCCGGTATCGGTCGGGCAGCCGCCATCGCGTTCGCCCGCGAGGGCGCCGATGTGGCGCTCAGCTTCGTCGCGGACGAGATGCCCGACGCGCAGGAGGTCGCCAAGCTGATCGAGGCGGAGGGCCGCAAGGCGGTGCTGCTGCCGGGCGACATCACCGACAAGGGGTTCTGCGAGGCACTCGTGAAGAAGGCGGTCACCGACCTCGGCGGCCTTGACATCCTCGTCAATAACGCCGGCAAGCAGACGAACCAGAAAGACATCACCGATATCACGGACGAGCAGTTCGACCGGACGCTGAAGACCAACCTCTACGCCATGTTCTGGATCACCAAGGCCGCCCTACCGCACATGCCGGCCGGCGCCTCTGTGATCAACACCGCCTCGGTCGTAGCCTACAACCCGCCGCAGATCCTGGTCGACTACGCGACCACGAAGGCCGGCATCGTCGCCTTCTCGAAGGCGCTGGCCAAGCAGCAGATCGCGAAGGGCATCCGGGTGAACGCGGTGGCGCCCGGTCCGTTCTGGACGGCCCTGCAGCCCTCGGGCGGCCAGCCGCAGGAGAACGTCGAGAAGTTCGGTTCCGAGGTGCCGCTGGGCCGTCCCGGCCAGCCGGTTGAACTCGCTCCGGTCTACGTGTTCCTCGCGAGCCAGGAGGCGAGCTACGTCACCGGCGAGGTCTATGGCGCCACCGGCGGCAACGGCACCGCCTGATCGCTCATCCCGGCGGACGCAGCCTCCGTGGGGTGGCCGCCGGGACGCGGGTTATATCACGTCACGGCGTCGTCGCCGGCCGTCACGTGTCGACGGCGCCGAGTTGCTTGAGCATCGTCAGGTTGTCCATCAACGCCCAGTGTTCGACGAGGCGACCGTCCGCGACCTGGAAGAGGTCCATGACCACGATGTCGATGTGTTGCCCGGTGGCCGGCAGCCCCTGGAACTCGCCGGTATGCCGCCCCTGGAAACGTAGCCGTGCGAGTATGCGGTCGCCCTCGGCGATGAGTTCGTCGACTGGCATAGCAATGTCCGACAGGCCGCCATGCAGGACCGCGGCGAGCTTGCGCACGCCCGCCGGTCCGCGCACCTCGAAGTCGAGGCCCGGGTCGTGCCGGACGAAGTCCGGCGCGATGTTGGCGTCCCACCAAGCATCGTCGCAGTCGCGGAACGCATCGAAGTAGGCGCGGACGAGCCGCTTGTTGTCCTCCCTCATCGGCGCACCGCGCCCGGCTCGTGGATCGGGCAGCGGTTGAAGCGCTCGCGGAACTCGGCCGAATGCCGGTAGGGAGCGTTGCGGGCGCGGTTGATGTTGCCGAGCGGCCGATGCGCGGCGAGCCCGGTCCAGACACTGAAGCGCATCTCCTCATCCACCACCTGGACCCGGGCCGGATCCCAACTGTCCTGGGGCTGGACGCGGAGGACGCCGACCCGCTGGAACGGTGCCTCGTCCTCCTTCCACTCCACCGTAGGATCCTCGACCGGCTGGCGTTCGAGGTCGCGGCAGAGCTGCACGCGGAACTCCCATTCACCGGCGATGCCAGCCATCTCGGACCGCACCGTCTCGCGGATCGCGTACGGCCGACCGGAGGCGTCGATCTCGGCGCCGGTCAGGGCGGTCAGGGCGGGGGCGACCGGGACCAGCGAGAACTTGGCGATGTAGTCACCGTACCGAAACGGCGTCAGGCTGTTGTACGTCTCGCCGAGGGGGTCGACGTTGGGCGCGCCGCCCAGCGAGCCGATGGTGGGGCTGTCGACGCCAAATGCGTGCAGCGCCTTGTTCACCCCGCGCAACACGGTCGAGGCGGCGACCTTCAGTCCCTCCACCCGGTCGGTCGTGCCGGCGAGCAGCTTGAGGCTGCCGAGGAACTTCTCGGCGTTCGGCGCCTGGAACACCTTGCCGTTGACCATGATGAAGTTCTGCGTCGTTCCTTCCGCATCCGGGAGACGCTCGCCCTCGACGTCTAGGACCTTCAAGGCGATGCCCCGGGGCAGGGAGACGGAGTCGGGTAGGATGTCGCCCGCGTTGGTCGACATCCGCATGTACACCTTATGCTCCCCCGCCTTCGCGAACAGGCCCTGGGCCAGTTCGGGGGGCAGCCCCGCATCGACCGTCAGCGTCCCTACGAGGATGCCGTGCGACTTCGCGTGGACCGAGCGCACGGCATGGCCCGAATGCTCCGCGACCCTGGTCAGGATCGTGTCGAAGGCCTCGTTCAGTTGTTCGATGGTCTGCCCTTCGTCGGGCCTCACCACCTCGACATCGGGACTGTATCGAACGGGTGGTTGCACGGTCAGTCTCCTGGCAGCGGCCGAGACAGAACGACAGCGGGTGGGTGACGTTCCGGATTGCGCGACATTCAATCGCCCATGAACGAACCCGGGAACGTACGCCCCGGCGGGCGGCTTGTCGGCGGTACGGCCCGCCCAGCCGCCACGGGTTCGTCGTCTTGCGCCCGCCCTTTGCTCCAAAGCAGCAGGTCGATCCCGCGCCCTGACCCCGGCCAACGTCAAGCAATCCCGTTGGCGCACGACACGATCAGGAGATGCCCATGACCTACCTCCGTTACGCGCCCGACATCGAGACGCCTGCCCCGGACGAGCAGAAGTCCATCGACGGCATCATCCAGGGGATGACCCAGCAGTCGCAGGTCGTGGAGAAGCGCGAGCGTCACGCGGTGCGCGCGAGCCACGCGAAAAGCTCTGCCTGCGTCACCGGGGAGTTGGTCGTCCCCGAAGGCCTGCCGCCCGAACTCGCACAGGGTCTGTTCGCCAAGCCCGGGATGCACAAGGTAGCCGTGCGCTTCGCCCAGGGGCCGGGCGAAACCCTGGGCGACCGCGTGTCGACCCACCGCGGCATGTCGATCAAGGTCTTCGGGGTGCCCGGCGAGAAGCTGCCCGGCCACGACGTCGAGACCCAGGACTTCGTGCTCGCCACCGGCACGACCTTCCCGTCCGGGACGGCGGCCGGGTTCCTGCGCGACGGAACCGTGATCGGCAAGGCGACCGGCCTGCCCGAGGGCGTGAAGAGTGCGGTCGCCGCAACCGCACGCAACCTCAACCGGGTGTTGCATGCCTTCGGCACGGAGAGCGCCATGGCCGACTTCCTCGGCCACCCCTACAGCCATCCGCTCGCCGACAGCTACTTCAGCCAAGCTCCGATGCGGTTCGGGGACTACGTCGCCAAGCTCGGCGCGGTCCCGGCTTCGAAGGCGCAGCTGGACCTGGCCGAATGGCGGCTCGACTCACACGATGACGAGGACGGTTTCCGCCACGCGGCCGCGGCGTTCTTCCGCGACAACGAGGTGGTGTACGAGCTTAAGGCGCAGCTCTGGGCGGATGCTGAGCGCCAGCCCATCGAGGACGCCTCGGTCGACTGGCCGGTCGCGGTCAGCCCGTACCGGACGGTGGCGACGCTTCGGCTGCCGCGCCAAGATGCCTACTCACCCGAGCGGGTGCACTACTTCGACGAGGTGATGACCTTCCGGCCGGCGCACAGCCTCGCGGAGCACCGGCCGCTTGGCTCGGTGATGCGCGCACGGCTGCAGGTCTATCGGGCGCTGAGCGATTTCCGGCATCGCGAGAATGGCGTGACCGCAGAGAACACAGCCTCGCCCGAAAGCATCCCGGCCTGACACCACGTTTCTTGCGACCGCCCCTCAGTACGGTCAGGTACGAAGGGGCGGCCACGGCTCAATTGCGAGCGTCGCCGTCGCGCATCTGACCCGTCGGCTCTTGCACGTGGGCTTCGAGGAACCAGAGGTGCTTGTCGACGGCGCGGGACACCTCCGTGAACAGGTCCGCCGTGTCGGCGTCACCCGCCTCGTCCGTCTCGTCGATGTTCTCACGCACGGCGTTGGCGTAGGCGGCGTAGCTGTCGATCAGCGCGGCGACGTGGTCGGCGATGGCGTAGATGCCGGTCGGGTAGGCGGGCAACTTGGTCTTGTCGGCCACGATTTGCGCCGTTCCCAGGGCCGTGCCACCGAGCTGCACCGCCCGCTCGGCCACCTTGTCGTTGAAGCCGCTGATCTCGGCACGGAAGCCGTCCAGCATCAGGTGGATCCCGATGAACTGCGGCCCTTTGAGATTCCAGTGCGCCTGCTTGATCGCCAGCGCGAGGTCGATGCCGTCCGCCAGCCGGGCGTTCAAAGCCTCGATGGACACCTTCTTGGCGTTGGAATCGGTATTGTTGCGGGTCCGATGAGTACGCGGGGTGCTGCTCGTCGCCATGCTTCTGCTCCGTGATGCCGAGGCGGCAATTGTGTAGAGCGGAGGAGGTTCCCTGGTCGGGTCCGACCTTTGGGCACCCCAGCCCCTGGCCGCCAAGGGTCGCACCGGCCCGTCATGGGGTCGTCGCGACGAGTTCAGGTATCTGTCACGAAGAGGTGGAACGGGAACTTCGAGCCTGCATCACCTCGGCGAGAAGGCCGGAGCACGGAACTGAACCGCGCCGGGTTTTCCGGAGGCCCCAACTCTTGCGAGGATGGAGCCATGACGAAACGAACTCCACCGTTTTCCCCTGAGGTCCGTGAGCGCGCTGTGCGGATGGTGCTGGAGCACCAGGGCGATCACGCCTCTCAGTACGGAGCGATCCGCTCGATTGCCGCCAAGATCGGCTGTTCGGGCGAGACACTGAGGAACTGGGTGCGCCAGGCCGAGCGGGACCAGGGTGTGCGAGCCGGACCGACGACGGACGAGCGCGAGCGGATCAAGGCCCTGGAGCGAGAGAACCGGGAGCTCCGGCAGGCCAACGAGATCCTGAAGAAGGCGTCAGCGTATTTTGCACAGGCGGAGCTCGACCGCCCGTTCAAGCGATGATTGCGTTCATCGACGAGCACCGCGCCACCTACGGGGTCGAGCCGATCTGCCGCGTGCTGCCGATCGCCCCGTCGACGTACCGCGCCCATGCCGCGCGGCGGACCGATCCCGGGAAGCTGCCGGCCCGATCCAAGCGGGACGCGGCGCTTATGGCCGAGATCCGGCGCGTGTACGAGGCGAACTTCCGGGTCTACGGCGTGCGCAAGGTCTGGCGGCAACTCGCCCGCGAGGGGATCGTAGCCGCCCGCTGCACGGTGGCTCGGTTGATGCGGGTGATGGGCTTAGCTGGCGTCGTCCGGGGACGCAGGGTCCGCACGACCATTCCTGATCCGGCGGCGGCCTGTCCGCTCGACCGGGTCAACCGGCAGTTCAAGGCCGCGTGCCCGAACAGATTGTGGGTCGCGGACTTCACCTACGTGGCGACCTGGCGTGGCTTCGTTTACGCCGCCTTCGTGATCGACGTCTTCGCGCGCCGGATCGTAGGCTGGCGTGTGTCGCGCTCCGCCCGGGCTGACTTCGTGCTCGATGCCCTGGAGCAGGCCCTGCACGAGCGCCGCCCTTTCGCCGGCGGCGGTCTTGTCTGTCACTCCGACCGCGGGTCGCAATACGTCAGCATCCGCTACACCGAGCGTCTCGCCGAGGCAGGTATCGAACCCTCCGTCGGTAGCGTTGGAGATTCCTACGATAATGCGCTCGCCGAGACGGTGATTGGCCTGTTCAAGGCCGAGGTCATCCATCGGCGTGGCCCGTGGCGGTCGTTCGAAGCCGTCGAGTTTGCCACCCTCGAATGGGTGGATTGGTTCAACAACCGCCGACTGCTCGAACCAATCGGGAATATCCCTCCCGCCGAGGCCGAAGCGCGCTACTATGCCCAGGCCAAGGTACAAGCCTTGGCCGCCTGATCCAAACCGAATAGCCTCCGGGAAACCCGGAGCGGTTCAGAACTCCCACGGAACCTCTCCCGCAAGGCGGACTTCCCATTCACCGCTCATGGTGTGACACGGGGCGGCCCTCTCGAACGGTGACGGAACGAGACAGATGGATCTTGGCATCAGCGGACGGATCGCGGTCGTGACGGGAGCCAAGTCTGGCATGGGCCGCTCGACCGCCGAACATCTCTTGCGCGAAGGCGTCCACGTCGTCCTGACCGACAAGGAAGGCCCTGAGTTGCAGGCCACCGCCGAGGAACTGGCGGCGCTGGGCCCGGTCCGTGCCATCGAAGCGGACCTGAGCACGGCCAAGGGGATCGAGGTGCTCGCCGCCTTCGCCAACATGGCCTTCGACGACAAGCCGACCATCCTCGTCTGCGCCGCTGGGATCACCGGGGCGTCGGGGGACTTCCTGGACCTCACCGACGACGACTGGCTTGAGGCGTTGCAGACCGACCTCATGGCCGGGGTGCGCGCGACCAGGGCCTTCATTCCGCACATGCGCAAGGCGGGCTGGGGCCGCGTTGTGCTGTTCTCGTCCGAGGACGCCGTGCAGCCCTACGTCGAGGAACTGCCCTACGCGGCGGCCAAGGCGGGCGTCCTGAACCTCGCGAAAGGATTGTCCAAGGCCTACGGGCCGGACGGCGTGCTTGTGAACGCGGTCGGGCCGGCCTTCATCGCAACGCCGATGACTGACGCGCAGATGGAGAAGAAGGCCAAGGAGAAAGGCATCTCGTTCGACGAAGCGGTCCAGGTCACTCTGGACGAGGAGCGCCCCGGCATCGTCGCCAAGCGGCGCGGCCGCGCGGAGGAAGTCGCCGCCGCGGTCACGTTCCTCTGCTCGGAACATGCCAGCTTTATCACGGGCGAGTTCCTCAGGGTCGACGGCGGTTCGGTCATGACCATGGGAGCTTAGCCCTCCTGATAGCCGGCGGCCTCACTTCGCCGTGCGGTCTTCGACGGGTTGCTATCGAAGGTCCACGTCGTAAGCGCGCCGCCGTCGGCCCCGCGGCCACGGTCCCAGGAACCGTCGTCGGTAGCGGGGGCTTTTTACCGACCCCGGGGCATGCCCGGGCAAAAGGGTAGGTCATGTCCACAGATACCGAAATGCACCGCCAGTTGCTCGGCGCGTTGAAGGATGCCCAGGGCAAGGGCGACGGTAGCTTCGAGAAGGCCGTCACCGCCGCCTTCGAGCACGTCTTCGAACATCTTGGCCGATTGAACGACCACGTTTCGCCGAGCAGTCCCGACGGAGGCGACCGCCACTTGCAGCCGGGCGAGTCCCCGACGCTCCGGTAGTCCGGGGCGCGGACGGACGTCATGGTCCTCAGCTGTCGCGTCCATCCTTGCCTCTGTCTCGCCTGGCTGAGCCTGCATACACCGCTTTTCAACGAGCTTGGGATCGGGTGTCAGAAGCCGCGCATCCCCGCGCCTACAGTCGGTCACGACCACGTCAAGCTCTCCTAACCCAGGAACAGCGTAGTTTCCTACCAGGCTCTTCGCGTGTAAGTTGAGCCCGCCGTGGCGTGGCTCTCGTAGCTGCCGGCGACCATGTGCCGTTCGCGCTCCCATGTTCATCCCCTAGGCCAGCTTTCGTGAACCCAGAACCGCTCCATGCGATGGCCGGGCTCGTGCGCACGCTCACGCGCTTTACCGCCCTCACCGAGGCCGAGCAGCGGGCCATCCAGGATCTGTCGGTGCGACCGCGTGTCGTCGCGGCCGGAGCCGACCTCGTACGGGCAGGCGATGCGCCTGCGCAGTGCTGCCTCGTCGTCGACGGCTGGCTCTGCCGCTACCGGCTGCTCAGTGGGGGCCGGCGGCAGATCCTCGGCCTCTACCTCCCGGGGGATGTCCCCGATCTGCAGAACCTACACCTGCCCGTCCGCGAGGACGGTCTTGCGGCTCTGACCAAGGCCACGGTTATCCTGATCCCGCACGACAAGCTGCGCGCGCTCACCGCCGCCTTCCCCAACCTCGCTACCGCACTCTGGTGCTCCACGCTGGTCGATGCCGGGATCCAGCGGGCCTGGCTGGTCGGCCTGGGCCGGCGCTCCGCCCACGAGCGGGTCGGCCACCTTATCTGCGAACTATACCTGAGGCTCGCGGCAATCGGCTTGGCGGCCGACCACCGCTGCCAATTTCCCCTGACGCAGACTTGCCTGGCCGACACGCTCGGCGTCACCAGCGTGCATATCAACCGCACCTTCAAGGCAATGCGTAAGCAGGAGCTTCTTACCCTGCGCCGCAACGTCCTCACCATCCATGCCTGGGATGCGCTCGTCTATGCCAGCGGCTTCGACCCAGGCTACCTCCACCTAGCACGGTAGCTGGCGACGGCGCGCTTCCCCGATTGGGTGCCTTGCCTCCTGTATCTGGGCCAGTATGGCGCGCTAACGGGCAAGCGACAGCCTTGCGCGAGGCGCCACTTCCCACCCTTCGCAGACCCTCGGGAGGTCCGCTCCGAGGCAGCTTGGCGGAGGATGACTTATGTCCAGGTTGGGCGGATTTATGCCTGCTCGCTCCCCTCGATTCGACGCTCTGAAGCGGACAGGAGCTTCTGGCTCATGCGGCAAAACTACGGATTGCCGAGATTACCTTGCTCTCGCGGAAGGGCTTGTTGCAAAATACGCCTCGCGCCGGAATAGCGTCGAGGTCCGGCGCCAGAGCCCCCGTCAGGACCAGCTCGATGGGAGGCCAGCGGTCCCGGATCATCGCCACCAGCTTCAGCCCGGTGGTTGAGCCGCGTACGTCGAGGTCGGCGAACACCACTCGGATGTCCGTGCGCTCCTCCAGAGTGCGCACCGCCGCCTGAGCAGTGCGCACCACGACTGCGACGCATCCCGCCTCCTCGACGAAGTCCCTCATGATGCCGGCCAGGATCGGCTCATCTTGGAGCACGAGCACGACCGGCCGCGCTTCGTCGCCGTCCGTCCCGGTCATCGTCATGAGCGTTGCACCTCGATCAGCGGTGCACGCATCACCGCGATCACCCCGTCCGTGTCGTATGTAACGTCGACCTCGCCCGTTCCGACGAGACCCGTGCGGATTAGGCGCGAACCGAAGCCTCGCCGGGTCGGCGCTACCACGGGAGGACCTCCGTGCTCGCGCCACCGCAGCACCAGCCCGGGCTCCCCAGTCGCGGTATCGATCCACCATTGCACCTCGACCTCGCCCTCTTCGCCGGACAGGCTGCCGTACTTGGCCGCGTTGGTCGCTAGTTCATGGAGGAGCAACGACGCTGACAGCGCAGCACTTGGTCCGAGCGCCACGTTGGGGCCGTCCAGCGTGAAGCGCCGCGCCTCGGCCGCGTTGCCCAGAACCTCTCGGCATACGGTCCGCAGGTCGGCAGACGTCCAGTCCTTGCGCAGCAAAAGGTCGTGGGCCGAGGCCAACGCCTGGATGCGCTTATGGAACGCCTCGACCGGCTCGCGCTCCGGAACAGACCGCAGCGTCTGGTGCGCGATGCTCACGACCATCGCCATCGTGTTCTTAAGGCGGTGGGAGAGTTCGTGGTTCAGCAGGTCCTGCCGCTCCTCGGCACGCCGACGCTCGACGGCTTGGCGGGTCAGCTCAGCGATCTGCCGAATGAACGAGACCTCCGATTCGGTCCAAGACCGCGGCTGCCCGTCATTCACGTAAAGCACCGCCACCGTCCGGCCCTTCTCGACTATGGGCACGTTCACCAGGGTGCGCGCGGAGACCGCCTCTAGTGTCGTGGCGGAGGCGGCGGTGCGCGGGTCGTCGCGCACGTCCGCAATGACGACCGTCCGCCCCTGCCGGAGGTCTTCAGCGTAGAGGCCGTAATCGTCCATGCGATAGTGGCCGGCCAGCGTCGGGAAACCCGCCGCGGTCCAGTCCTCCTCGACCACGAAGCTCTCACCGTCCGGGCCGACCGTGCCGTAGCCAACCCGACCGACGCCCAAGACGCGCCCGAGGATCGTCGAGCCCGCCATCGCTATCGCGTTGGCGTCAATGCCGGCTCGCAACCGGTCCCCGAACTCCAGGAGGCCGTTGCGGCGGGCATCGGCCTGCACCCGCTCCGTCACCTCCAGGAAGATGACGCCGAAGCGTTCGCCACCGAGCGAGAAGGCACGGCCCTCGTACCACCGCGCGAGGGTCCCGACCTGACGGACGAACGTTACCGGTTCGCCGGTCTCGACCACGTCGGCAAACTCGTCGACCCAGGCGTCCTCGATGCCAGGGAATACCTCGCGGATCGTGCGGCCGACAACGCTGTCTGAGGCGATGCCGACGAGCCGGCCCCAGGCCGAGTTGACGTCGACGTAGCGCCAGTCCGTGATGCGTCCGGTTGTGTCGCGCACAACCTCGCCGACGATGAAGCCCTCGCTCAGGCGCTCGAACAGGCTGCGCCAGTGGGCCTCGCTGTCCGCGAGGCGCCCCTCAAACAACTTCTGCTGGGTGATGTCACGCGAGACGGAAAGGATCCTCTCCGGCCGCCCGTCAGCACCAAAGATCGGCGTGACCTGCACGTCCCACCACCGGGGCTTGCCGAGCAAGGTATCGGCCGGACCTTGGAAATGGCCGACGCCGCCACGCTTGGCCGTGGCCAGGGCCTCCAAGGCATCGACGTGTCCCCGGCCCCGCCAGAAGCTCGGCCACGGGCAGCCCTTGATCTGATTGAAGTCGCCGACCTCCATCACCTTCATGCCGCCCTCGCTCATGAAGGTCAGGCCTCCGTCGAGGTCGAGCACCTTGATGCAGTCGGCCGAGGACGCCAGGACGCCCTGCATGAACTCGGAGTCGGCCTTCTGCTTGGCGGCAATGTTGCGCTCATCCGTGCGGTCGCTCATCGCCTTGACGAAACCCTGGTGCGTCCCGTCCACCCCGCGCAGCGAGGTCATGTCGCCGACCGCGTAGAAACGGTCGCCGTCCTTGCGCAAATGCCAGCGCACGTCCCTGGCATGCCCGTCGCGGAGGACAATGGCCATCTCCTCCCGCGCGCGATCGGAGGCCTGGTCTTCGGGCGTGAAGATCCGCTCGACGGTCTGCCCGCCCATCTCATCGGCCGACCAGCCCAGGATGCGTTCGGCCCCGACGTTCCAGTCGGTCACCTTGCCCTCGGTGTCGGTAACGATGATCGCCATTTCGCTGGCGCTGTCGAAGATCGCGCGGTGGCGCTTCTCGCTGTCGGCCAAGCGTTGCCGGTTGCGGTGCGCCTCCGTGACATCGATCTGGCTGCCAAAGCGGTAGCGCAGCCGTCCCTCCCCGTCGAAAACGGGTCCGACGAACAGGGCATTCACGAACGTCGTGCCGTCGCGGCGATGGTTGGTGATCTCGACGGTGAGGTCGCGGTCGTCGCGTAGCGCTGCGCGGATTTCGTCGACGCAGCCCGGTTCGGTATTCGGCCCCTGGAGGAAGCGACAGTTGCGCCCGACGACCTGGTCCAGGTCGTAGCCCGTGAGGTCGAGGAAGGCGCGGTTGGTGTAGACGATCGGGTCATCGTCCTGATTGGGATCCGTGAGGATGATCGGCAGGCTGGTCCTGTCGACGGCGGAGAACAGCACGTCGGCGTTGGCCGCTGCCGAGCGGCGTCGTTGATCGGATGGATCCAGACCGGGTTCAGGCTGCTCGGCA
This sequence comes from Methylobacterium gregans, assembly GCF_022179245.1. Lineage (GTDB taxonomy): Bacteria > Pseudomonadota > Alphaproteobacteria > Rhizobiales > Beijerinckiaceae > Methylobacterium > Methylobacterium gregans. The sequence goes on along the minus strand of NZ_BPQM01000131.1, from coordinate 25,878 downwards.
AGCCTCTCCCGCAGGCGCAGGACTTCTGCCTCAAGCTCCTCGCGCGAGAGGCGGTGCACATCGCTATTCATCGAGAGGTAAGCCTGGCCCTCGGTGGCCGACGTCGTTCACGGACGTTGCGAAGAGCCACGTGCCCTCACACCGCCATGCCGGGTGCCGGATCCGCGTCTTAAAGCCGTTTTTTCACCTGAGTTAAAGTCGCCGGTTGTCGGGCGAATGGCCGCTTTCGGGATCCGCAGACGACTGCTCGGGTCTGGGTTGGGCCGGAGGCGGAACGTCCGCTTCAGGGTGACGGGCCAGGGTCGGCTCCCCATCCGATCCGGACCTTCAGCGGCAGCGCCTCGAATGTCCGCAATGGGTCCAGGCTGTGTGAAAACGCGCTGATCTGGTAGAGTAATTTCCGATCTTGGGAGGTCGGGATGAAGCGCTTCATTGCAGGCGAGGATCGTCAGCAGATCACACTCCTTCCCGACTGTCTGGACGACTACATCACCGCCGACAACCCGGTTCGCCTCGTCGAAGTGTTCGTCGATGAGCTCGATCTGGGCGCGCTCGGCTTCGCGGGCGCGGTACCGGAGGCCACGGGTCGTCCGGCCTACCATCCAGCGACGCTGCTCAAGATCTACCTCTACGGCTATCTCAACCGCGTCCCGTCGAGCCGGCGTCTCGAACGCGAGAGCCAACGCAACGTCGAACTGATCTGGCTCACCGGCCGGCTGATGCCCGACTTCAAGACGCTGGCCGACTTCCGCAAGGACAACGGCCCTGCCATCCAGGCCGCCTGCGCGCAGTTCGTGGTGTTGTGCCGCCGGCTGAACCTGTTCAGCAAGGCCGTCGTCGCCATCGACGGCAGCAAGTTCAAGGCGGTCAACAACCGCGACAAGAACTTCACCGCCGCGAAGGTCGAGGCGCGCTTGGCGCAGGTCGAGACGAGCATCGGCCGTTATCTTGCTGCGCTGGATCGGGCCGACCGCGAGCCGAGCGACATCGCCGAGGCGCGCACGACACGGCTCAAGGAGAAGATTGCGGGCCTGCGCGCGCAGATGCAGGTCCTCCAGGCGAGAGGGCAGCAGGTCGAGGCTGCACCCGACGGCCAAGTCTCGCTGACCGACCCCGACGCGCGCTCCATGGCGACCAGCGGCAAGGGTACGGGCATGGTCGGCTACAACGTCCAGGCCGCGGTGGATGCCGAGCACCATCTGATCGTGGCCCACGCCGTGACCAACGTCGGCAGCGACCGGGCGCAACTCGCGCCGATGGGGCTCCTGGCTCAGGAGGCGACGGGGTGTGCCACGCTCACGGTGCTGGCCGACCGGGGCTACCTCAGCGGGGAACAGGTTCTGGCCTGCGAGGGCACCGGCGTGCTGCCATGCGTGCCCAAGACCCTGACCTCGGGCCACGCCAAGCGCGGCCTCTTCACGGGACAGGACTTCGTCTACGACGCCAGCCATGACCGTTACACCTGTCCCGCCGGCCAGCACCTGACCAAGGGCGTTACCCGGTCCGATCGTCGGGCCGATGGCGACGAGATAGATCACTACCGCAACCTGACGGCCTGTCTCGATTGCGCTCTCAAGCCCCGCTGCACGCCAGCGGAGACGCGGCGTGTCAAACGCTGGGTGCACGAGGGCGTGCTTGATGCGATGCAGGAGCGGCTCGACCGGATGCCGGACGCGATGAAGATCCGTCGCCAGACCGTGGAGCACCCGTTCGGTACGCTGAAGGCCTGGATGGGCGCCACTCACTTCCTGACCCGGACCTTGGCGAAGGTCAGGACCGAGATGAGCCTGCAAGTTCTGGCCTACAACATGAAGCGGATGATCCAGATCTTCGGGGTCCGCCCGCTGCTGGCGGCCATCCGAACCTGAGGCCAGCAGCTCGATCTCCGGCGCAACGCGGTGCGCTCGCCCCAATCCCGAGGGATCTGCGTTTCCACACGGCCTCGGTCAGGAGTTCGCCCGCCGATTGTTCGGCTGTGCGCCATGAGCGGACATCAACTCGATACCCGGAACCGGACATTCAGCTTCGCGCCCACCCCGGTCTTAAAACCGCATCCTCACAATGCCTGAAAGCAGACATACGAGCTTGCAATCGATTGTTCAGCAACAGCAACGCTCCGAGTAGCGCTGCAGAGGTGTAAGGCCTCCCGACATCCACAACCATCGACGACCGTTGCGACTCTGTGTGGACATGCATCGATGTGCTATGGAGTGCGGGGAGGATGACACATCAGGATGCGGTCCATCGGTGAGCACCTCGTCGAAGCGTGGCCGCGCCTGTTCCGCTACGCGCTGACGCTGACGCGGGAGCCCGACGCCGCGCGCGACCTGATGCAGCAGAGCGCCCTCAAGGCGCTCTCGACGGGGACGACGCCGAGCGAACCGCGGGCGGCCCGCGCCTACCTGTTCCGGATCGTGCGCCACGCCTGGATCGATCGGCTCCGCCGGAACCGGACCCGCCGCGAGGACGATCTCGTGGATTGGCCCGACGAAGGGTTCGACGACCGCCTGATTGAGGCCATCGCCGTGCGCCAGGCTTTCGCCACCCTCGATGCACCCTGCCGAAAGGTCGTGACCTGCGTGGACGTCGAAGGCCTGAGCTACCGGGAGACCGCCAAACGGCTCGGCATTCCCGTCGGCACGGTCATGAGCCGTCTGCACAGGGCGAGGCGGATCATGCTGCACCGGATCGCCGAGCCGTCCGATGGGAGCGAGGGGCCGTGATGCGCTGGGAGACCCTCAATGCCTACGTCGATGGGGAACTTGATGCGAAGGACCGGCGCGCGGTCGCGGAGACGCTGGCCCGCGATCCGGTCCTGGCCGCGCGGGTCGCGACCCTGACCCGGCTGAAGCAGGGGGTGAAACGGGAGGTGAAGGCTGCGGTCGTGCCGCCCCCGCGCGCGCCGATGGCCCGCGCCTCCCTCGGATGGGCGTGCGCCGCGGCCCTGGTCGTCCTCGTCGGCACCGGCTGGCTGGCCCCGTCGTCTCGCCCGCCGGCCGACGCCGCGCGCGCGGCCTTCATGGCCTGGAGTGCGGCGGGCGCACCCGCGAACGCCATGCAGCCCGCGGGCGGCCTGAACGGCTTCCCCCTCGATCTCGGGGCGGCGGGCTTCCGCTTGGTCTACCTGTCCGAGGGTGACGGTTCGGCTGGCCGGCTTGCCGGTTACGAGGGGCGTCACGGCTGCCGGCTCGCCGTCTGGAGCAGGCCGTCGCGCGGGCAGGCCGGACTCGAGATCGCGCAAGGGGACCGCGACCTGCGTGTGGCGCGCTGGGACAGCAAGGGGCGCCGCTACGTCCTCCTGTCCGAGACGGTGCCGGCCGAGCGCTTCGCCCTGCTGGCCGAGGCGGCCGTGCTCCTCACCGAACCGACCAAGACGGACCGCCTGCGGCTCGCCCTGGACCGGGCCACCGGCCTCTCTGAACGCCCCTGCACCGGCTGACCGGCGCGGGCCGCGGAATTTATTTCGACCCGCCGCGAATAGACCGGGGGCGACGTGCGTCTCCTCCTCCGCACGTCGCGGGCCCGGTCGCCGGAGTCACGCGCGAAACCGGGGAGGAATCGGATGCTCGACAGACGCGATCTCATCAGGCGGGCGGGTCTCACCGCCCTGGCGGGCCTCGGCGGCGGCAGCTTCGCGTCGTTGCGGGCACTCGCGGGCGACACCACCACGCTGCCCTTCGGCAACGGCGAGCGGCCCCTGGTGGCCTATCCGGGCAAGCGCCCGCTGCTCCAGATGACCGCGCGCCCGCCGCAACTGGAGACCCCGTTCTCGGTGTTCGACGAGGGCGCCATCACGCCCAACGACGCGTTCTTCGTGCGCTACCACCTCGCCGACATCCCGACCGAGATCGACCCCGAGACCTACCGGGTCGCGATCAAGGGCCATGTCGAGAAGGAGGTCTCGCTCTCGCTCGCCGACCTGAAGGCGATGCCGACGACCGAGATCGTCGCGGTCAATCAGTGCTCGGGCAACTCTCGCGGCTTCTTCGAACCGCGCATGGCCGGCGGGCAGCTCGCCAACGGGGCGATGGGCTGCGCCCGATGGACCGGCGTGCCGCTGAAGGCGGTGCTCGACAAGGCCGGGGTGAAGGCGGGCGCCGTCGAGGTCGCCTTCACCGGCCTTGACGGCCCGGTGATCCCGGAGACGCCGGACTTCGCCAAGTCGCTCAAGCTCGACCACGCCCGCGACGGGCAGGTGATGCTCGCCTGGGGCATGAACGGGCAGGATCTGCCCTGGCTCAACGGCTATCCCCTGCGCCTCGTCGTGCCAGGATTCTACGGCACCTACTGGGTCAAGCACCTGGAGAGCATCAGCGTGCTCGACAAATCCTTCGACGGCTTCTGGATGCAGAAGGCCTATCGCATCCCCGACAACGACTGCGCCTGCACGCAACCCGGCAAGGCGGCGGACAAGACCGTGCCGATCAACCGCTTCACCGTGCGCTCCTTTCTCACCAACCTGACCGACGGGGCGGACGTGAAGGCCGGGCGCACGCCCTTGCGCGGCATCGCCTTCGATGGTGGCTCGGGAATCAAGTCGGTGGCGGTCTCGACCGACAACGGCAAGACCTGGGCGGAAGCGCGGCTCGGGCAGGATCTCGGCCCCTACGCCTTCCGGCCCTGGACCCTCGACGCGGAGCTGTCGCAGGGGGCGCACGCGATCCGGGTGCGGGCAACCGCCAACGACGGGGCGAGCCAGCCGATGGAGCCGCGCTGGAACCCGGCCGGGTACCTGCGCAACGTGGTCGAGACCACCCGCGTGCGCGCGGCCTGAGGGAGTGACGACGATGACCCGCACCACCCTCGCCCTGACGGCGGCGCTTGCCTTCGCCACCGGCGCGGCCCTCGCCGCCCCGAAATCCTACGCGGTGCCGGAGCCGACCGCGGAGCTGCGGGCGCCGAAGGCCGGCACGCACGCGGAGGGCTTCGAGGCGGCCCAGGCGAACTGCCTCGTCTGCCATTCGGTGGACTACATCGCGATGCAGCCGCCCGGCAAAGGCGCGGCCTTCTGGGAGTCCGAGGTGACCAAGATGGTCAAGGTCTACCACGCGCCGATCGACGCGGCGCAGGCCAAGGCCATCGCCGCCTACCTCGCCGACACCTACTGAGGCGCGGCTGGAAACAGGGGGCGGTCCGGCGACCGCCCCCCTCGTCCCGTCAGCGCGGTGCCTGCGTCTGGACCGTCGCGCCGGTCTCGCCGGGCTTGCCCTCGACGATGACGAGGCTTCGCCGCGCGGCCTCGTTCGCGTTCTGCGTCACCTGCCGGATCGGGCCCACGGCGTTGACGATGGCCGCGCCCGCCGGGTTCGTCATGAAGGCGGCCAGCGGCTCCAGCGGCCCGGCGCCCTTCGGATCGGCCGAGAGGGCCAGCACGTAGGGCTTCTTCGGCGTGAGGCCCGTCACCGCCGCCTGCAGGGTCTGCAACACGCCCTGGTCGAACAGCGTGACCTGCGTGGCCGCCTTGCCATCCGGCCCGGCCAGCGTCAGCGTGCTCGACTGGCCCGCCGCGCCCAGCGGCTGGAGGTTCGGCGCACCCGCTCCCTCCGACACCGCGTCCGGGACGTAGGCCACCCCCTGCGGCCCCTGGCCGATCGGGATGGTGGCGATCACCGCGTTGCTGCCGGTGTCGATCACCGCGACCGCGTCGGCATTCTCCAGGCCGACATAGATCCGCGAACCATCGCCCGAGGGCCAGAGGCCGTGCGGGAGCGCGCCGGTGGGAATCGTCGCGACCTGCGAGAAGTCGTCGGTGCGGAACACCTTCACTTGGTTCAGGCCGCCGATCGTCACGTAGGCGAACTGCCCGGCCTTCGTGCGCGCGATGTTGACGTGGTTGGTGATCGGTCCGGTCTCGATGGTCTTGAGCGCCTTGAACGGCGGCGTGGCCTCGAACACCTGGACGCGGCCGACGTCCTTGAGGGTGAACCACACCTGCTTGCCGTCGGGCGTCGCCGCGATGTCGGGGCAGAACGGGCTCTCCTGCTTGATCCGCCCGACGATCTCGCGGCTCTTCACGTCGATGGCGACCGTCTCGGGGCTGAAGCTGGAGCAGACGTAGCCGTAACGCCCGTCGGGCGAGAAGATCGTCATGCCGGGCCCGTTTGGCACCGTGATCCGGCCCGTCTCCTTGCCGGTCCCCGCGTCGAGGATCGCGACGTAGTCCTCGCCGCGCACGCTGACCCAGACCTCGCGCCCATCCGGCGTGAAGAACGCCTCGTGCGGCGAGCGGCCGACATAGGTTGTGCGGCGCACAGTGTTGGTGGCGGTGTCGATGAAGCTGACCGAGTTCGAGCCGATCGAGACGGCGAGCAGGGTCTTGCGGTCGGGCGAGAAGCCCATGCCGTGGACCAGGAGCTGGCCGCGATAGAGCGGGCTCAGGTTCGCGGGCGTCGTGTCGCCGAGACGGATCACGCCTAGGAGCGTATTGGCGGCTGGGTCGATCACCGAGACCGTGTTGGAGAACTGGTCCGAGGTGTAGAACCGGTCGCGGGGGCCGACCGGCACGTCCGGCGCCGAGGCGGGCCCCGGCGCCTGGCCCGCAAGCGCGGTCCCGCCGAGGAGGGCGAGCAGCAGGGTCGCCGGAATGAGGTGTCGCATCATGAAGGTCTCTTCGCGCTGATGGTCGGGACGGGGGACGGCGATCCGCTCAGTGGTGGTGGCGGGCCGGCGGCTGCGTCGGTGGGGTCTGCGCGACCGGTCGCTCGGCGAGGGCGCGGCGCATGACCTCGATCTCCTGCGCCTGCTCGACGACGATGCCCTGCGCGAGCCGACGCAGGACTGGGTCGCGGCCGTATGCGAGTTCGGCCTTCGCCATCTCGATCGCGCCCTGATGGTGCGGGATCATCATGGCGGCGAAATCCCGGTCGGGGTCGCCGGACGGCGACACCGCCATGTCCGCGTGCATCCGCGCCATCGATTGGGCCATCATCGCATCGAAGCCGCCGGGGGCGGTCTCCGCATGCCCGGCGCGCATCATCATGCCGCCGCCCAGGACACCCCCGGCCATGAACAAGGTGATGAGGATCGCCGTCGGTGCTCCGCGCATGGTCTCTCCCGCAGTGTCGAGGTCACGCGGGGAGAGATGCCGGCCGGGCCGGGATATTCCCCGGCGCTCCCGGTCAAGCGGTCACGGATGCGTGATCGGCTCGCCGGGGCCAAGCTTGGAATAGTTCGGGCAATTCCGGCATCTCTGTTCCGAACGGCGGCACGGGCATCGCCGTAGCCGCGATCCGGAGACCACCCTTGGACGACCTCGCCGTCCTGATCGAACCGCAGATTCCGGCCCTGCGGCGCTACGCGACCGCGCTGCTGCGGCAGCGCGAAGCAGCCGACGACCTCGTCCAGGACACGCTGGAACGGGCGATCCGCGCCTGGCCGCAGCGCCGCGAGGGCGATCTGCGGGCGTGGCTGTTCGCGATCCTGCGCAACCGCTACCTCGAAGGCGTGCGCCGCCGCCGGGGCATCGAGGTCGGCCCGGAGGCGCTGATGGAGATCGCGGAGGTCGGGGTCGATCCCGAGGCGGCCGTGGGCGCGCGGGACGTGCTCGACGGGATCGCCGCGCTTCCCGAGGAGCAGCGGTCCGTCCTGCTCCTCGTCGCGGTCGAGGACATGTCCTATGCCGAGGTCGCCGCCGTGCTCGCGATCCCCGTCGGCACGGTGATGTCGCGCCTCAGCCGGGCGCGCGGCCGGTTGCGCGCCTTCCTCGACCGGGCTCCCACGATCGTCACCGGGCATCTGCGGAGGGTGAAATGACCGCGTCCGACCCGCGTCCCGTCGGCGAGGACGACCTGCACGCCTTTGTGGACGGACGGCTCGATCCGGGCCGCCGCGCCCGCGTCGAGGCGTGGCTCGCCGCGCATCCGGAGGCAGCCGCCCGGGTCGCCGCCGACCGGGAGGTGCGGGAACGCCTGCGGGCGCGCCTCGCGCCCGTGGCGGACGAGCCGATCCCCGCCCGCCTGCGCATCGCGAACCTCGCAGGCTCGCGCCGGATGCGCCTCCCGCGTCGGTGGCCGAGCGCGGCGGCGGCGGCGCTCCTGCTCGCCCTCGGCGGCGCGGCCGGGTGGGCCGGGCGCGGCGCCGTGCCGGGCCCGGGCGCCCACGCCGAACCGATGACGCAGGCGGCCGTCTCCGCCTTCCGCACCTACGTGGTCGAGGCCGCCCATCCGGTCGAGGTCCGCGCCGACGGCTCGACCGACCTCGTGCGATGGCTCAGCGCGCGCCTGGGCCGGCCCGTCACCGTGCCGGACCTGCGGGCGCAGGGATTCCGGCTCATGGGCGGGCGCCTGCTCCCCGCCGGAGACGAGCCGGCGGCGATGCTGATGTACGACGACGACCGGGGCACCCGCCTGACCCTGTACAGCCGGGCCGGGCCGACCGGCGGGCGCGGCGTGTTCCGCTACGCCCGCGCCGACGACGTGGCCGCCTTCTCGTGGATCGATGCCGGGATGTCCTACGTGGTGACGGCCCGCACGGACGAGGCGCGGCTGCTCCGGGTCGCCGAGGCGGTCGATGCGCAGGTCTCGGGCAAGCGCGAAGTCGCGCGGTGATGCTCGTATCCGAACCCTGCCGGACCACGCCGGCCAAGGCCCCCGCCGAGCACGAGACGCCATGACCCTCGACCAGTTGCGCATCTTCGTGGCGGTTGCCGAGCGCCAGCACGTCACGCGGGCGGCCGAGGCGCTGAACCTCGTCCAGTCGGCGGTCAGCGCCGCCATCAGCGCACTGGAGACTCGGCACGCCGTCAAGTTGTTCCACCGGGTCGGCCGGGGCATCGAACTGACCGAAGCGGGCGGCGTCTTTCTCAGCGAGGCTCGCGCGGTGCTCGCCCGCGCCCAGGCGGCCGAACAGGTGCTCGCGGACCTCAGCGGCTTGCGGCGCGGCACGCTGTCCATCCAGGCGAGCCAGACCATCGCCAGCCACTGGCTCCCCCGGCACCTCGTCGCCTTTCGGGCGGCCTATCCCGACATCGTCCTGCGGCTCGGCATCGGCAACACCGCCGAAGCCGCCGAGGCGGTCCGAGCCGGGACGGCGGAACTCGCCTTCGTGGAGGGCCCGATCGAGGACGGCAGCCTCGCGAGCACTCCGGTCGCCGAGGACCGGCTGATCCTCGTCATCGCGCCTGATCACCCGTTGGCCGCACGCGCGCGGTCGGGACGATCCGACCTCGCTTCAGTCTCCTGGGTGCTGCGCGAACCCGGATCGGGCACGCGCTCCGCCTTCGAGGCGGCGATCGTCGCGCTGGGCATCGCACCGGACGCACTCACGGTTGCCCTCGAACTGCCGTCGAACGAGGCTGTCCTCGCCGCCGTCGTGGCGGGGGCCGGGGCGAGCGTTCTATCCGAAGCGGTGGTCGGACCCTCTCTGCGAACCGGAGCGCTCGTCGCCGTGCCCTTCGCTCTGCCGACGCGAACCTTCCGGGTCCTGCGCCACAAGGAGCGCTACCGCAGTCGCGCCGCCGACGCCTTGCTCGACCTGATCCGTGCCGCCCCCTGACGGGGGGCGGCCCTTCAAGCGACCTCGACCCACACACGGTGCCAGGAGGCGCTGAGGTAGCCCTTGAAGTTCCACGTCTCGTCCGGCCGCGCCGGCTGGGTCTGCCCGGCGCTGTCCCAGGCGCGCACCACGAGGTCGCGCTCGCCGGACGGAAGGTCCAGCACGATCTCCCAGAACGTCCAGGCGAAGGGAGCGCCGGCCTCGTGTTCCAGCGTAGCTTGATGCCAGGACCGACCGCCATCGCCCGAGACATCGACGCGCACGATCGCCCGATCTCCCGCGATGGCGTACCCGCGAATGGTGGTCTCGCCCGCCTTGAGCCGGGCTCCGCGCGCGGGCTCGCAGATCGCGGCGTTGAGCGGCATCGTTTCGATGGTGTGGCCTTTCGCGGGATTGGCGGTCTCGGCCGTCACGTCCGGCGGGAACAGCTTGTAGTCGTCGGCTTGCATCGGGTTGGTCGAGGGATGGTCCTGCACCGTGATGCGCTTCAGCCATTTCGGGCTGCGCACGCCCGCGAAGCCCGGCACGACGGCCCGCACGGGGAAGCCGTGCTCGGGCAACAGCGATGCCCCGTTCATCGCGAAGGCCAGCAGTGTCTCGCCGGCGACCGCCTTGGCGAGCGGGATCGAGACGCCGTAGGGCCGTCCCTCCACCACATCTTGGCTCTCGAAGGCCACATGGAGGTCCGAGTGGAGGTTCGCTCCTGGCGCTACGCCCGCCGCACGCAGGACGTCGCCGAGGCGGACGCCGGTCCAGTCCGCCGTCCCGATGGCGCCGCCGTCCCAAGGATCGCCCGAGACTGGGGCGACCGCCCGCATATCGGCGCGGCGGTTGCCGGCGCACTGCATCGTGGCCGTGACGGTCGCCTCGGGAAAACGCGCGCGCAGATCCGCCAGCGACAGATCGAGGGGACCGACATGCGCGCCATCGACGGACAGGCGCCATGCGGCGGCGTCGATCTCCGGCAGGTCGCCGTGGGAGCGGACGTAGAAGTCTTCCGCAGGGGTCCGGTAACGGGCCCGCAGGCGGGTCAGCGGTGGCTCGGCATTGTAGGGGCGCTCCCCATGAACGATCAGGCGCGCCATACGCTCGGTCAAGCTCGACATGGGTGTCTCTATCGCAGAAGGTCGGACTCCAACGCGCTCATACGCGCCGGGTGGCAGGCCTATTTCAGGCGATGCCGAGCAGGCGGATCAGCCCGAGGCTCACGGCCGTCAGGGCGGCGAGCGAAGCGACTACCGCCAGGGTGACGCGTGGTCCCGCCTTGGCGACGCTGCGCACGTCGACGCCGAGGCCGAGGGCCGCCATCGACACGATGGTCAGCGCGTTCGCCGCCGCGGCCATGGGGTGCAAAGCCGCTTCGGGAACGAGCTCCGCGGAGCGAAGACCCGTCAAGGCCAGGAAGGCGAGGATGAACCACGGCACCAGCCGGTGCAGCGGCATCCGGCCCGAGGCGGGGCGCTCGCCGGCCGTGCGGTGCGGTACGGTCACGCCCGTCCCCGCGCGCAGCCAGCTAATCCCGAGCGAGAGAGCCAGGACCACTGGCCCAAGCATCAGCACGCGGACCAGCTTGACCAGGGTGCCGACTTGGACGCTGAGGGCGGCCACCGGGGCGGTTGCGGCGAGAACCTGCGGCACGGCGTAGACCGTGAGCCCCGCGAGCACACCGTACTGCATCGGTGAGAGTCCGAGCAGCGGCACGAGCAGCGGCAACCCGAGAACGACGAGAACGCCGAGCACGGCGGTGAAGGCGATGGAAGAGGCGACGTCCTCGCCGTCCGCGTCGATCACCGGGGCCGCCGCCGCGATCGCCGAGTTTCCACAGATCGAGTTGCCGCAGGCGACGAGGATGGCCAGGCGCGGGGTCAACCCGAGAACTCGGCCGATGCCGTAGCTCGCCGCAATGGCGAGGGCCACCACCACCGCGATGCCGACGAGGAGCCCCGGCCCGGCCGCGAGCAGCGTCCCGAGGCTGAGCGAGGCGCCGAGCAGGACGACGGCGATTTCCAGGACGGTCTTGGCGCCGAACGCGATACCGCGAGCGAAGCGCCGACCAGGGTTCCAGGCCGTGCGGACGGCCGTGCCCAGCACGATGGAGAGGACCAGAGCCTCCAGCCACGCACGGCCGAAGATATGCTTCTCGACCATCTCCAGCCCGAGGGCGGCGCCCGTCACCGCGAGGCAAAGGCTCAGGCCGGGCAGGATGGAAGACAGAGCAAGCGCGCGTGATCGGAGAAAGGCTGCTGCGGGCATGGTGCGTGCACCTCGCGGACTGGATCTGCCACGACCATGACCGCGTCCATTCGTTCGATCCAACGGAACGTATCGATCATTTTGATCACGCGATGCGATGATTTGGCTGGGGACGACGAACGTCGTGCTTTGGCTTGAAGCCAGTCTTGTCGATTGGGCAACCCGAGTTTGCGGCTTCGCTGATATCAGGGAACGTTGTAGATTACCGCTGACTAGGTTTCTTGAGACAGAAACCGTTGAGGTCAGAGGCGGGCCGTCAGGTTGGTGAACGGGCGGATCAATCGGATGCCTGAGTGACGGCACGGTCGATGTTCACCCTCTCCGCCCAGTCCTTGGCCTCGGACTGACCTTGGAGGTCGATGAGACGAGCGCCGCTGACATCGACGTTCTTGAAGTCCGCGCCCGTGACCGTAGCACCGGTCAAATTGGCCCCGGACAAGTCTGAGCCCATCAGCACCACGCCAGTGAGATCGGCATCCTTAAGATTCGCATACTCCAGGCGTGACCGGCCGAGGTTGGCTCCCTTGAGGTTCGCGCCCGACAGGTTCACCGAGGTGAACACCGCCCGCATCAGACCCATGGACTGATTCTTGATGTTGGCTCCGCCCTTGAGATCGACCAGCGTGGCGCTGCTCATGTTGGCGCCCTTGAAATCGCCGATGGGCATGGACCGGCTGAGGTCGGCCCCGCTGAGGTTGGCCTCCCGCGCAGTGATGCCGAACATTTTCGCGTCCGCGAGCTTGGCCCCGGAAAGGTCTGCCTTCAGGAGCCATGCCTGTTCGAGGTTTGCGCCGCTGAGGTCGGCGCCGCGTAGATTGGCCTTGTTCAGGCGCGCAGTTCGTAAGTTGACGCCCCGGAGATTCAACCCGGAGAGATCGAGGCCCGACAGCGCCTTGTCGTGCAGGTCGATGGGCTTACCGTCCGCGGCCTGGATCATCGCCTCTACGTCGGCGCGGCTCATCTCGGCCTTCGTCATGGCAGGCGAGGACATGTCGGCTCCGAGCAGCAGATCTTGTTCGGCCGCGGCGGGGCCGGCAGCGAAGACGGCGAGCATGAAGCTGAGGGCTAAGCGGCGCATCGGTTTACTCCCGGCGGGCGCCACGCATGGCGGGCACCCTTATCGTGTTCGTTGTGTCGCGATGCTATGCCGGGCCGCTGCACCCGGTCGGTGACCCAGGTCACACAAATCCGGCGCGGCGGGAGGAAAACGCAACGCGCGCCGGACGATCAACCCGTCGTCATGGCCGGGGGACCACGCCAGCCATGACGGATGCCCAAAAGGTCGAGGGGTGGATCGACCGGTTTCCGCTTCTTCAAGCTCTCAGCCCGGCGCATCTTCAGATCGCTCGGGGAACCGTGCATTTCCCGGTGCTGGATGCAGGCGCCATCGCCTACGAACTAAATGGCGAGTGTGCCAACTACCTGATGTGCCTGGAGGGACGCACGCGGATCTTCCGGATGTCGGAGGGCGGACGCGAGGTGCTGATCTACAAGGTTGGCCCGGGCGGCACCTGCCCCCTCACCACTCAGTGTCTCCTGTCCGGCGGCACCTTTCCGGCGCAGAGCGTGGCCGAGGAGCGGACCGAACTCGCGGCCCTGCCGGTCGGCACGTTCCAGCACCTGATCGGCGACAGCGCGGCGTTCCGCAGATTCGTCATGGATGACTACACGCGATTGATGTCCGGCCTGTTCACGCTGATCGACGAGGTCGCGTTCGCACCGCTAAAGCAGCGCCTCGCGCAACGCCTCCTCGCTGAAGCCGATCCGCGGGGCGTCGCCGCGGTGACCCATCAAAAGCTCGCGGACGATGTCGGAAGCGTGCGCGAGGTGGTGAGCCGCATTCTGGCACAATGGGCCGAGGCGGGCCTGATCGAACTTCGTCGAGGCGCGGTCGAGATTGTTGACCGGACCCGCTTGGAGGCCGCCGGGCGGCGGTGACTGGCGGCGTGCTGGTGTCCATTTTTGAGGCCGACGCCAATCGAGCTTTACGACTGGGTTGGTTCGGTAGGGCCTTGTCTGCTCTTTTTGGCAAGCCCTCCCCAGAGCAGACAGGCCACTACTGGCCAGAAGTTGCCGAACCGGGTCCATTGAACTGCCTGGAAGCGGACATTCCGACCGTCTGCAATGGGTCAGGAGTTCGCTCCCAGTCTTGACGAGATGGCGGCCTCGCTGGGCGACGCGGCATAGACGAGGCGTCAACCGCGGTGCGGTAGGACATGCCATGCCGATCATCCGCCGCGTCATCTACGCCAACCTCAGCTATGATTTGAAAAGGAAGCTCGATGAGAGGAATCTCGAACGCAGGAGGCAGCGCCTCAGGCCGGAGAAGCCTCCAGGTCGGCAGCTATTTGTCGAGATGCTGGAGGGGCACACGCTCCCCTGGCTCCCCCTGTTCCAGGTCGCTCCGCTGGCCCAACACTTCCGGGAGATCATCGCGAAGGAACGCGACCTCCTGATCAAGGAAGTCCGACTGGAACGCGACCGTGACCCGGAGGCAATTATTATCAAGCTGCCGCAGCGCTTCGTAAATGCATGGCAGGGGCTGCAAATCCCGAGCCGAGGCGAACACTCGTTCACTCGAAGATGTCACGTGCCGACCTACTCCAGCGACTGGTTCGGCATGTCGCGGGACAGAACCTGGGTCACCAGCAAGCTCCACGATCCACCCGAGCTGGAGGACGTTCGGGCCCTTTCGCTATACGTAAACCAACTGGCCGGCCTCGACGAGAACGGCGTCCCGCCTCGCCGGCCGCGACAGCGACCCATTCCCGATGACGACGTCGAGGCCCTGGGTGACCTCGCGCCCTAGCTGCCGCGCAGCCAAGCCTTGTTCTGCCGGCACGCGGTTGCGAGTTGGCCGTCGAAGGACCCCTGCAGCCGGGCGCGCAGCTCGCGGCATTCAGCCACCAGGAACGCTAGGGGGCCCCGGAATAGTTCGGATGCGACGCGATCACGAGGCGCCTTGCGAGCGCAACGAACCGAGCGAGCCGACAGGCCCGTGCGGCCGGCGGGCTCGCCGGGGCCCCACCCGCGAAGTCGCCCGCAGTACATCGTCATCCCGAGCGCCCGGCATTCGGCTGGGTTTCCCCGCCCGGATAGGATCCGAAGGACGCGGAACTGCGCCCGTCACGCGCACCCTCAGGGCTTGGCCGGTACTCTGGCTTAGCTATCGCAACCGGTCGCGCAGCGCGTTCCGGTCGATCCAGCCATCCTCCATGGCAGATACCACCAGCATGACGACGACGATCGCGGTGGTGTGGCTCTCCGCGCGCCAGTAGGCGGTCACGGCCTTCGCGAGAGGCTCATCGGCGAGCGCCTTGTAATCCGCATCATCCAGGAAGCCGTAGAGCTTGGCCGTCAAGCCAATCGCGATTTTCCGATGACGCCGAGGAACTTGCGATTCGTCGACAGGGAGAAGCCGTAGGAGATGCCGGCATACGCCGCCACGACGACGTAGAGCCATGCGAACTCTGCACTGCCGGCATTGCCTTTGGCACCGTCGACGGCGAGAACCTCGATCGCCGCGGTTGCCCTGGCCATCAGCCCTTCCGGCGGGGGATGGTCGCCCAAGCCTACAGGCACGAGGATCTTGTGGATAACCGATCTTCCTTGTGTCACGCCCGAACCTGGACCGAGGGCCATTAGGAGCGCGATATTGCCTCGCTGACTGGATTTAAGGTTATTTGGCCCGTTGCGCCAACGGCTCCGACTTTGAGGCTGGCGGGCGGCTCCTCGCCCGTCCCGAGCGCATGAAAAAGCCATCCCCTAGCAAATGCCACATCCTCTGCTTTCACCAGGCCAGCTTGCTTGAACACAACCATGGTTCGCCGCCTGGACATTTCAACTAACTGGCAACAGGCTCGCCATCACTTGTAGATCACTTGGGATTTGCGTGATGTCGAAGCGGAGCCGGTATGACTTGGGCGCGATCATGCGCCGGTCGTGGTCTTTGGCGAGAGAGGCGGCGACAACAATCGGCGATGGGGCGCGGGCTCATCTTGCTGGTGCGATGCGCCGCGCCTGGGCTGATGCTAAGGCGGCTGTCGCGCAAGAGACCGAAAAAGCTTGCCTGACATCCGACGATCTAATCGGTCATGAGGAAGACTACCAGGGTAGGCTACTAAAGTATGTCGGCATCAAGCCGTGGTCCTCTAAGGATGGCTACGACAAACGCGACTACATCGTTTGCGAAGTCAACGGCCGTCTCAAAGACAAAAATTTGATGTACTTTCACAGGTCCGGCCAAGTTGATCTCTTTCACTTTGAGGTTGACACCCCTTATGGAAAAATTTGGTGCCACGACAACATTGAGTCTGAACTTCTCGCCTGAGGTGACAAGCGCCAGGTATCGGCATCCCGGCCCCGAGAAGAGGGCGGCCTAAGCCCCTAGCGGTCTGCCTGTACGGAACGACCGTGTGACCCCGCCCCGTCTAGTCGTAGTCAATGCTAACCCCGCGGGCCCATTGGAGGATGATGAGGTTGCTCGCCGTACCCGATGTCTCGCGGGTGCCGTAGCGGCCGCGGCCTTGCAGGAGGATGCGGGGGCCAGGCTCCATGGTGAGCCAGGCGCAGGCCCCCGGGCAGTTTTAAGGCTAAGGCGTCTGCAACTCGCGTGAGGCTGCCGTGGCCCACGCGGTCTCTGGCGGGCACATCCTCGCTGGACGGGAGACGGGTGAGGCGACGCCGGCATCGGGGGGTAGCGTTGGGCAAGCGGGCAGCCCTACCATGCAACGGACAACACACCGGGGTCAGCGGGCCGGCACGGCCGCGGTGCGCAGGTTGGGCGAAGGGGCCGCCGTTTTCACGAGGTCGGTATCATCGTCCCCGAAGGCAGCCTTGCGCAGCCCGATCGCCTCGGCGAGCTGGTAGGCCCGCCTCGGGCTGGTATCGCAATCGTGGTCGCCTTCGAGGAAGCGCCGGTGCTCCCCCGGCGCGCCAGGTCGCCAGGGATCGATGGACGTCTTCGGATCGGACGCCCATCCGGCAGATCCGGGCCCGAGACATGTCGAGGAGGACCTGCTTTTCGGAGAGGTAGCTGGCCGCACAATCGGTGCGGACGGCACGCTTGCGGACGCCGATACCCGGCTTATCCGAGCCGTAGAGGATGTCCTCCGCGATGGAGGAGACGCTGTACATCTGGCAGACCCCCGGGGCGCAAAGGACCGAATCGTTGTTTTCGCGCCACGCGATAGAGAAGGTGCCATCAAAAGCGACAGTGTCCAGACGGACTAGGCCGAAGGAGGCAAACGCGCGACCACGGCCAAGGTTCCGCAGCGTCTAGTCATCCTTCGGCTCGGGTGCCGCGCGGTAGATCCCGTCTCGATCCTTGACCGTGGCCACGAACAGCGGCGTACCGTACATCTCGCGCTGCTTCTGCTCGAACGTGCGCGGCACCCCGCGCTGGAAGCGGTCGCCGATCCGTGCGGCCCGCTCCTCCCACTCCGACCGGATCTTCTGCACTCGACGCATGATGAAATCCCGGTCGCGCAGGAGGGCGGCCTTCGGGTCGGCAGCGAGCCCGTTCTGCACCGGCACCGTCAGGGTTAGGCCGAGGAACGTGACCATGCCCTCGGCCAGGTCCGCGTCGACGAAGGGCGGGACCTTCGTGGCGACGGGGTCCTCGTGCGGTTGCCGGGGCATGTCGAACTTCTCCGCTAGCCAGCGCAGGTTCTTGCGGTACTCGCCCCCCATGGCCTCGTCCGCTCGGGCGAAGATCGGGAACTGGCGATCGAGGTCCTCGTCGAGGAGCAGCTTGGCCTTCGCGGCCGCGTGAAGGCGCGGGAACTCGGAGGCGGGCTGCCAGTACCACCACAACTTCCTGGCCTCGGCCTTCGCCTCGTCGGTCGCGAGCAGGGCGACGAGCGCGGCGTCAGGCGTCGGCGCGGCGGGCGCGGGCGCCGGGGCGACAGGGGGAACGACGGGGGTGGGAGCGGTCATCGGTCGCGAATCGGTCATCGTGTTTTTCGGGGTCGCGGGCGGCAGCGTGCCCTCGGCCCGCGCATGCCTCAACGCCCGGCGCCGCTCGGCGCGCGCGGCTCGGAAGCGCAGGATCCTGGCCCTCTCGGCCGCCGCGAGGATCCGGATGGGCTCGTGGCTGGCAGAGGCGTCGAGCCGGACCTGCAGGTCGGGGGTCTCGACCTCGGCCATGACGAAGGCCCAGAACGCCCGGTCGGCTCCGTCCCGTGCGATCGCGTCGAGCAGCCTCTGCCCCCGGTAGGTGCCCGTCTCGTAGCTCGGCGTCAGGGCGGTGCCCGTGAGCGCCTCGTCCAAGGCGGCGAGCCAGAGCCGTCGCCAGGCATGCATCTCGGACGCCAAGGCGGCCTCGGGCCGACGGCGCGATCCCGCCTTCGGCTGGGTCACCCGCCGGGATGGGATCGCCGACCCGAGCTTCACCAGCGTCGCCACCTTCAGCTGGAAGGAGGGCTCATCCGGGTGGGCCTGCAGGAACGACAGGTCACCCCTGTCCAGGAGCCGCGCGGCCGCCGTCCGCATTTCCGGCGGGCGCAGGCGCACCGAGAACGCCACGGCGACGTTGTGCCCGCGCTCATCCTTGGCCTCCTCGGCCTCTACCTTGAAGGCCGTCACGTGGTTGGCGAGGTCGGCGAGGGCGGGCTTCAGGTAGCGGATCCGGAGCGGCCCCATCCGGATCGGGGCGGGCATGCCGAGGATCTCGCCGAGCTCGGCGACCGGGATCGTCACCACGTGGGGCCGCGCGTCTGGCATGAAGCGGACCCGCTCGGCGGCGAGGCGGCCGACGAGATGACGGTAGAGCAGCGCGCCGCTCTTCGTCGCGAGGCCGGCGAGGACGGCGAGGTCGAGGTAGCCGTAGAGCCCCTGCCGCAGCAGCGGCGGCACCCACTCAGGCAGCGAGCAGCGGAACGCGTCGCCTATCGCCAGGTCCTGCCGCTCGCCCCCGAAGAGCCTCACGAGGCTGTCGGAGAGCTCGCGCGGCTGCACGGGACGGCCGCGCCCGCTCATCGCCACCAGGGCGGGGCGGACCGGGATCGCCGGCTCGTGGACCTGCGCCGGCAGGCCGTCGGGGTGCACCGCGATCGCGTAGGAGACGATCCACTCCCACAGCGCCACGTCCCGCGCTCCGAGCCTCGGGATGGCACAGAGGCGGCGGTCGAGGAGGTAGGCGACCGGACGCGGCACGGAGGGGGCAACGGCGGCGAAGGCTTGGGGCGAGGCGGTCGCCTGCCCAAGGTCGCCGCGCACGCCCGGGACGAAGGGCGCTCGCCGGGCGCGGGCGGACGGGGCGGAGGTCGCGGAGGGCTTGGTCGAGGCGGCCATGGCTATCGCTTGCAGATTTTCACCACCCGAGGGTACCACCCGGCGTGGCAGGAACAAGCCCCTTCCCCTCTGCGAAGGCGGCTCCGGACGGGCTCGGGACGGAGGCTCAGACGGTCCTCTAATACTAATCTATAGAACCTGGCGGGGGGCGGAGAGGGCGGGGAGCCCGGCCGGTGCGGGTGAGGATGGTCTCATCGATTAGTATTGTAGCGCGAAATCACACCTGCCCCGGACCCTTCCGTAGAGGGGAATGGCGCTGGGAATGGCGGGTGAAGGTGGTGCAAATCTTCATGCCCCGAGGGTCGATCCCGTGGTGAGGATCTTCACGTCGTCGGCAGGGGTGGTGAAGGTCTGAGCGCCCCGACCTCGATCTTTGCGTCCTGGGGAGCGACACTCCTGGCATGACCGAGACCGCCTTCGCCCCCGCCTTGACCCGCAAGCGCACGCCCGGCCAGCTCGCTATCCTGCAGCGGATGGAGGCCGACGCGCGCAAGCGCGAGGACGCCGAGCGGAAGCGGAAGGAACGGGCCGAGCGCAAGGCTAGCGGCCTTCCGGATCCGAGGGAGCTCGACCGGGCGCTGGTCGACGCGATCCGTGACGCGCCCCTGACCGGGGCCCGCGGGCCCGGGGGCCGGACGCATCCCAACGCCGTCCACGTCGAGGGCATCGTCCGCCGGGCCGCCCATGCCTTGCAGCGCCGGGGCTATGTGCCCGCCGCCACCGTCCCGGCTCTCGTCGCCCGCATCTCGCGCGACACCGTCGGCTAGCCCGCCGGTCCCCGGGGAGGGACCGCGTCCGCTCCCGGCCCGGCGGTGTGTTGTCCGTCGCACGGCCGCCTCCGAGCCTGCCCCTCGCTGGAACCGACTTGGCGCCCGGGATGGACCATCCGCCCGGGCGCCCCTTCCGGCAGGCGATGGAGCGACCCCGTGGGCTACCGAAACACTCCCGTCATCGTGCGGCCCTCCGACCTGAGGGGCGAGCACGTCCCGCAGGCGGTCGCGCAGGCCGTCAGGCACGGCACGGCGCGCTTGGTCGGCTTCGATCCGGGCGAGGATCCCCGCGCCATGCTGCGCGCCCGCCGCGAGACGTCGGCGACGTCCCGGCCGGCGCGCGTCGAGGCGTGATCCGGGCCGGGGAGGCCCGGGGGCGGGTCCCTCCCCGGGGGGGTCAAGGCCTTCAGGTCATGCGGTCAAGGCTCCGGCGGCTCACACAAGTTCGGTTTGGGTACGCACCCCGCGTACCTCGTGCAGTTTCAGGGACTTACAGGTGCGCACCGACGATCCGTTGAGGTACGCAGCGATCGAGATCGTCGAGGTGCGCACCCTGCGCGGCTACGACCGCAACGCGCGCACCCATTCCGACGAGCAGGTCGCGCAGCTCGCGGCCGCGATCCAACGCTTCGGCTTCACCAACCCGATCCTCGCGGACGACGACGGCGTCATCATCGCCGGCCACGGGCGCATGGCCGCGGCGCGCCGGCTCGGCCTCGACCGCGTCCCGTGCATCCGGGTCACCGGCCTGTCCGAGCAGGAGCGCGCCGCGCTGGTGCTGGCCGACAACCGGATCGCGCTGAACGCCGGCTGGGACGAGAAGGTGCTGGCCGAGGAGCTGCAGTCGCTGCAGGCCTCGATCGACGCCGGCGACCTCGACCTCGACCTCACCGGCCTCGGCTTCAGCGAGGCGGAGCTGAAGGAGCTCGGCGAGCTCCTCGCCCCCGAGCCGGAGAAGGAGGAGGTGCGCGAGATCCTCGTCGGCGAGGAGCACCCTCAACTTCGACGCCGGGCTCCTCTCGAACTGGAAGGATCTGCGCGACCAGGGCCTCTCGGTCCTGCGCCAGTTCATCGGCTTCCACCCGATCTTCGTCTCGCCCCGGCGGCAGAGCGACCCGACCGAGATCCTCGACGGGCACCGGCGCATCGGGCATTTCGACCGGGTCACCGGGGCCTACTCGACGCCCGAGCTCCTCGGCGAGGGGCTGCCCTCGCGCACCTTCCGGCCCGACGATTGGATCGGCTGGGAGGACGGCGGCGGCATCGCCATCGGCGAGACCGGGCAGCCCCTGCGCGGCATGCAGGTCACCGCGACCGCCTCCTGGCTGCAGCTCCTCCAGGGCCTGCTCGACCTCTCGGCCGCGATCCGCAACCTCTTCCCCGAGCTCAACGTCGGCCCGGCCTCGGATCCGAACTCCCTGTTCGGGGGCTTCAACCCGAGCGTGGTGATCGCCTCCGGCCGGATCGCGACCCTGACCCCGGACGAGCTGGAGCGCGGGATCCCGCAGGTCGGGAGCACGATCGCCGGCGGCTCCGGCTACACGGTCGTGAAGCGGGTGGTGACCAAGGTCGACCCGAAGCGGTTCGCGGAAGGGCCGCAGCCGGCCTCGGTCGGGCCGGTCTACGGCTCGAAGGGCAAGTTCGTCTACGTCCGCAAGGAGGGCGAGCCGAAGCCCGACCCTAAGGCGCCCTTCGCGATCAACCTCGACGTCACCTACTTCGACGTCGAGCTCGTCCTCGCCTACGTCGCCCGGATCAAGCGCGAGGAGATCGTCTCCTTCCTCCTGCTCAACGCCGCGTGCACGGATCCCGACGCGCCGATCAAGAGCCTGGACGTCCGGACCGAGGACCCCTCGATCGACCAGGTCTCGACGCCGTGGCTGCCGGTGACGCACTACGCGCCGGGGGACGTGCGCCGGTTCGGCTGGAACTGCTGGCAGGCGGCGAAGGACCACGTCTCGTCGGGCTCGTTCGCGGCCGACGTGCAGGCCGGGCGCTGGAGCCTGGCGCTCGCCGACCAGAGCTACGTCGGCGGCCCGGGGGGCGCCACGTTCTGGCGCACGCCGGCCGGGATCAACGCGCTCTACACGCTCGTCCTGAAGGCGGCGAAGCCGATCGCCCTCGCGCAGCGGCGCAACACTTACGAGTGGTCGGTCCCCTTCGAGGACATCGTCGCCTCGGGGTTCTCGACGGCATGGCGGGCCCGCATCGAGGCGGACGACGTCGACCTGCCGGGCGGCTGGGCCGAGGGCAAGGTCGTCTCGCTCACGATCAAGGACAGCGCCGCGGCGGGGAGCTACCCCAAGGCCACGATCCGGATCGCGAGCTGCGACGGCACCGGCGAGCCGGGCGAGCCGGGGGACCTGACCGTCGGCTACACCGGCGAGGCCTGGGATCGGGTGGCGATCGCGGCGTTCGCCGGGTTCCCGCCCACGCCCGGCCCGGTGCCGGGGGGCGAGGCCTACCTGGAGAACGGCGTCGCCGACCAGCTCGCCTACGTGCAGGCCCACGACTTCCGGGGGAACGTCCCCGGCCGCGACGACGCCAGCGCCAACGACCCGAAGCAGGTCCTGCGCAAGGTCCCGACCAGGATCATCCTCGCCATGAACCAGATCGGCGGCCAGGCCGGTCTCCAGGACTTCATCCCGCTCGCGGTCTCGGCCTGGCACGGCCCCCGCCAGTGCAACCCGCCGAGCCCCGACGATGTCTGACCTCGACGCCGCCTTCGCCACGCTGGTCCGCAACGTCCTGGAGGGATCGGAGCGGGACGCCGGCCGCGCCCCACTCGTGCCGGACCTGAAGGAGGGGTCGGCGCCGCCGATCGTCTCGACCGGCGACGGCGCCTCGTCCTCGCGCCTGGAGAGCGGCTCCTCGTCCTCGGCCGTCGAGCTCGGGGCGGAGGGGCCGGCGATGCGCGGGCGGCCGAACGACTTCGCCTGGCGCCCCCAGACCCGGGCCGAGATGTTGGCCTACCGGGAGAGCTACAGCCACCTCGGCACGGCCGCCGTCGGCGACACGGTGACCCTCGATCCCAATGAGGCGACCAACTTCGTCGTGAAAGCCTCCGGCAACGTCACGGTCGCCGTCGGCGCGCCGGACGCCCCGCCCGACCTCGACGCCCTCGCGCCGAGCCCGCAGTTCCTCCTCGGGCTGAAGCTCTGGCTCTACCGGCCGAAGGGCGCGGTCGCGTCGTGGTCTGGGGTGAAGTGGAGCAAGGACGTGCTCGACCCGGCCGGGGACGGGAGCAAGCCGTCGCTCCTCGCCGCGGCGGCCGCCGACGGCTGGGACAGCTACGTCCTCGTCGTCATCCCCGGGGTCGGGACGTTCGGCTACCTCGCCGGCCGGGGCTACGCCTGATGCTGACCCGGCCGCTCATGCTGAACCCGCCGGCGTTGCAGGCGCCCGCGCGCACGGCCGGTCAGTACGTGACCCCGGCCGGACGCTTCTACCGGATGACCTACGACGCCGCCCTCGACCGGCTGAACTTCTTCCGGGTGCGCGCGTCGGCCTTCAACGACCTCGTGACCTCGGTCTCGTCCGGCGCCCAGGTCGCGGCGCTCACCGCCGCCGGCCGGGTCGGGATCTGGAACGTCGGCTCGACCGGGCTCGCCGCGGCGCCGGTGGCCGACTACGCCTATCCGCCGTTCGTGACGGGCTACCAGCTCCACTCCGTCAACGCGGCCGCGGACGCCCTGTACACGGGGTCGGGCGGCAGCTTCCTCATCCGCAACCTCGCGACCGGGGCATCCTCGGGCGCGATCCCCGGGCAGTCAGGCTTCAGCACGGCGAGCTTCACCTACGGCACCGGCGACGGCTGGGTCGCGCAGATCCAGCAGGCCAACGGCACGCAGCCCGGCACCACGCCCTGGAGCTACGAGACCAGCGCCAACGTGACCCGCCTCCGCATCGCCTACGCGGTCAACTCGGCCGGCGCGACCGCGCTCGCCCGCGTCGCGCCCGGCGGGCTCCAGGCCCTGCCGTTCACCGGGGTCCCGCGCGTGCTCGACCGGGCCAACACGGTGTTCTGGGTGCGGGTCGTCCTCGGGGACGTGACCCGCGCCTTCGGCCGGCAGAGCTTCGTCGCGACGTCCGCGACGGTCGACGTGGACGAGATCGACGTCGAGATGTTGGAGGACGGCTCCGCCCTTGTCTCGATGGTGAGGGCGTCCTGGTACGGGATCGTCCGGGCCGACCTCACCGGCGCCAGCTTCGTGCCGCTCTCCGTCTTCTACTCGCGGCGCGACGCCGTGCCCTGCTCGGTCGCGAACGGGCTCTACACTTCCCGGGCGCAGCAATGGGGGTCGGGCAGGGACGTCTTCGTCGGCCAGTACAGCCTCCTGGCGAGCGCGCTCCTGCCCGGCGCCGTCGGGCTGTTCCGGGGACCGGGCGTCGCCGATCCGGCCACCGGTGCGACGCTGGCCGCGCGCTTCCGGAGCGTCTCGCTCGACGGCACGACGCTCGTGGACGGGCCCCCGCCGTCGGGCGGGGGCGGCGGCCTGATCGGCATCCCGCACCTCGGCGCGCTCCTCGCCTACACCGCGAACTCGACGGCGGCGATGATCTCGTTCGACGCGGGCGCGACCTGGCGGGCGGTCACCACCTTCCGCAGCGCGTCCGACAATACGGCGCCGGTCCTCGGCGTGCCGGACTGGGCCGACCTGCGCGCGGCCACGCCGCTCTTCATCGTCTGAGGACGTGCTGCAGGGCCCCGGGCCCTCGCTCGCGCACGACCTCCTCGACGACGTCGTAGAAGGGGAGCCGGGGTTCGTAGACCGCGACGTCCTCGGCGGCCGCGATGATCCTCGGCCGGTCCCGTCCCGGCAGGATCAGCACCTGCGCGCTCCCCCGCGTCGGGGTCCAGCGCGCGCCCTCGGCCTCCGCCTCGGAGACCTGCGACCGGGGCATGTTGCCGAATTCGTCGAGGACGGCGTCGCGGCCCGGCACCAGGATCCCTCGGGACACCGTCCCGTAATCGCCGGGCTCGCGCTCGCCGCCGAACACCTGCCGGGCGAGGTAGCGCGCCGCGGTGGGCAGGACGTAGACGAGGGCGGCCGGGGCGTCGCCGGGGACGGGCCTGTACTTGAAGGCGTCGACCGTGAACTCCATGGGCCGGTCGAGGACCTGGACCGCGACCTCGCGCAGCCGTTTCCGGGCAGAGGCGGCGAGGTAGAGCACGGCCTCGTCGAGGGCGCTGCGGAGTTCCTTCGCCCGGGTGATGCCGGCCCGGCGTAGGGCGGAGACGTCAATCTTGAGGCGGGTGGAGGCCATAAGCGGGAAGTTCGCCCCGGCCCGTGAGACGGCCAACACACCGAGCGTCCGAAAACAGTCACCCCCCGGGAGTGGTTTTCAGCACCACCGATACTCCCCCGTTACTCCTACACAACGAAACGAGGCTACGGTTTTTAGAAACGAATTTCCGATCTGGACGCCGTCCGGACGATGGCCCCTCTGAGCCCGTGCGGGGCGCGGTTCCGGGCGGCTCCGGAAGCCGGTCCCCGGAGGCCTCCAGGGGCGGCGGGCGCATCCGGCCCGACGTCGGCCCGACGTGCGTCCGATTCGGGCGCACAGGGCAAGGCACAAGAGGCCAGGGATCCGTTTACCGTCGATTGTGGACATCTTCCCCAGATTCTTGACCCGGGACTCCGGCCAGGCCCACCTTGAGAGCACGAGATCGCCCCGCCCTGGAGAGCCGCCCCATGACCCACCACGCCCGCAACTTTGGCATTGAGGCTGCCGGGACCGTTGGCCTGGGTCTGGCCCTCGGGCACGTGGCTCTGCAGGACGGCATGAGGGAGATCCGCCGGCAGCAGCGGGCGTCGCGGAACAGCGTCGTCGCGCTCGCCGACCGCCTCGACGAGGCCCGCGCCGACCAAGCCGCCGCGCTCAACCGGGCCGCCCGCGCCGAGGCGGAGCTCGCTCACGCCCGGCAGCAGATCCGCGATCTGGAGATCCTGCTCGACCGGCAGACCCGCCTCGTCGAGGGGTTCAGGGAGATCTGCGGCGTCTGACGCGCCGGAGGCGTCCCCGAAAAGGAAAGGCCCGCCGGGATGACCGGCGGGCCTTTCCTTTT
>NZ_BPQM01000130.1 GCF_022179245.1 Methylobacterium gregans | reverse complement strand
GCGCGGCGCTGGCGCTGATGCCTTGGTCGTTCGCCCGCCTTCGGAAGACCGCAGGCCCCGTCATCGTCACGATCAACTTGGCACGTTTCCGCGCGGGGGAGGCGTCCCTATTCGTCTGGGAGGCGTTCGTGTCCGGCCTCGGCAAGGGAACCTCGCATCACGACGATGCGCTCCTGGCGGTGCAGGCCTTCGTCGCCCGCTGGCCCAGCCTGACTAGCGACATCCTGCCCGAACCTGCGCTGAACCATGCGGTGTCGGCAGCCCTGGCGTCCGGGCTGCGGGTCGAGGTGGCGGAGATCGCGATGCCTGCCGTAGTGGTCGGGGTTACCCCGATGACCGTCGCCGATCCAGCGAGAACCTGAGGGACGGCGGCCTTCTCCGTTCGGAGGCCGCGGGCGGACCTATCTCTGTGCCGGATCGTACGTCCGGCGCGGGCTGAACGGCGCATTTAGCCCCCGCTGCAGATTGAGATGGTCACCGCAATCGCGCCGGCCAAGTTTCTGTGAGATCGCGGGTGCAGAAGTCTACAATTGTAGACGGTCGGTATTACGTGGCATCATCTGGCTGATGTAGCAGGTTCTAAAAATTTTGATTTGCCTCATTCTGAAAAAACTGCTTCAAAGTCTTGAAGGTTTGCTTGGCGGCAAGCCTCCCGACACGCCAATGTCGGCGCCCGGCTGAAGATGTGACGCTCCCTTCGTCACCTCTCGGCCGGGCCTTTTCGAAGGGGCTTCATCAATGAAAAACATGCTGTACGCCGCCGCGGCGCCGTCAAACGCGAACGTCATTTCGCTCGCAGAGGTGCGTGCGCATAAACCGGACGTTCTCATAGACGTGCGCCGGGACTTGTCCCTTGTAAAATTCCAAGGGGGGACATCTGCCAATCCCGAAAATGCGAGCCGAAGCAACGGTTTGGAGTCGGCAACGTCCCCGATAGTACCTCGTTCTGCGAAGCGCGCCCGTGTCCCTCATGCTCCAAGAAGGAATGGCGCGACCAGCGCTCCGAGTGACGCTCAAGTCGGCCGTGCGGAATTAGTCGCATACATCGAAGGGAAGACGGATCGGACGCTCAAAAAGCTCTTTCCGAAGACTGCTAAGGAGCACCGGACCATTCGGGATAAAACCCGTCGGAAAAATGCCAAGTTTAGCCTCGATCGAAGTCTGCACGAATTCTCGGCTTTTTTACTCGAGCTTGGCTCATGCCCAGACGATAGCTTCTCCGTCGATAGAATTGATGTGTTGAATTTGAGGTATGAGCCGGGAAATATCAGATGGGCTTCTCCGCGAGCGCAGGCAAACAACAGAGCAAACAACGTCCGCATCACTTGGAGAGGCGAGTCCCGCACCCTTGCCGACTGGGCGCGCAGGACAGAGATCGCGTACGAGACACTTAAAAAGCGTTGGCAGCGTCGGACCGAAGGCGATCAGCTTTTCCGTGGAAGCAAGGTCCTGAAGTACCGCGTCGATGAAGTTATCGCTCCTCCGGTACTTACCACAGCCTGCGTTGTGGAAGCTGCATCCAAAGTAACGAACCCACCGCCTATCGCAGGTCCGTCCTGCGTGGGGGTCTCAGTACCTGAACAACCCAAGATCGGAAGTGATGGGTGGCCTGAGGGCATCCAAGGGATGAGATGGGATGCTGGCTATCAGCGATTTGTCTCAGAACTCAAACGGCGAAACGGTCGAGCCAACTTCACTAAGGCTGAATTCTTTGCGTGGATCGTCGGCTGCCAAGTAAATGCTGCCCGGCGCGGCATACTCGCCCGCTATCCCTATATATTTTTCCGTGACCAGCTTTCTGCCGAGGATCTGATGCAGCTTGATAGCGTGGCCCGACATGACTCATGTGTAAAGGCCTTCTTCCAGCTTACGCCTTACCTCAAGTGCGCGCTGCTCCAGTACGTCAAAGAGCGCCCCGCTGACTTCAATATGGCACTGCTCCGAGGCTTGCAGATCAGTAAACCGTGTATCGACCCACACGATGCCGTTAGCATCTTTCCAAAGGAGGGGTCGAATGACTGATCCCTCCCGTGCTCTATCGGTGATGACACTCCTTCACCGGTTAGCCGACGCCACAGTGACGGCGTACAACCGTGACCGTAGACAGAACCCGGAGCGCTTCGTCGGCTGCACGGACGGATTAGGCCCTGATTTTCTCTTTGTGGAAAACGTCGCGCGTCTTCTCGGCTGTAACGTAGATCACGTTCGCCGTGTACCTCGCAGCGAACTTCCCGCATCGAAAATTGGCCAGCGTCTTGTCTACGCCCGGGCCGACGTCGAGGCGTACATCCGCTCTAAACGCGACACCGGCACAGCACGACATGTCGCCACCCGTGGTCCGCAAAAATTGCAACTGGTTGCAGCGGATCAAGCCACACGAGCCACCCCCTTTGATCCTGTCGCTCGTGCCAAGCGATTGTTGAAGGAAGGTCAACCTGGATGACGAAGGCCAAGAACGAGTCTCTAAAGATCGGTCCCTTCCGCATTGCCCCCCACGTCCGTGCCGGTGCGTTGACTGGCGCTTGGCTGATTGACCTTCCCCCTCATGTGTCACCAAGTGGAAAGCGGGAGCGCAGGTTTGTCGAAACGAAGTCGGCCGCGACTGCTGAGGCGAAGCGGTTGCTTCGAGATCTCCAATTGGACGAGGCTCTTTCGGGGATGGGGAGAAAGGCGGCTGGCATCACATTGGCAGAACTGTCTGAACGATGGCTCCAAGAGCAAGCTGACCGCGTTGCAACCGGGAAGAAGCGTGCTCGGTCGTTGGAAAGCGACGCCCAGCGGATGAGGAACCTTCTCGTCCACCTCGGTCTGAGGGACGTGGAGCACATCACTGCCGCCGAGATCGTCAGGTATCAGAAGGCAGCACTCGAGAAGCGCTCTCCAGCGACCGTCAACGCCGAAGTGCGCTTGGCGAAGACCCTTCTCCTATTCGCCGCGGACAAAAACCTAATTGGCCGTGCACCGAAAGTTGAGCCCATTCCCGAACCGCGAAAGCGGCTCAACCTCCCCACAATCGATGAGATGAACGCAATCCTAGCCCATCTGCCCACCCGCACAGGGCTTCTTGTCCGCTTCCTTGCCGAGACTGGCTGCCGGAAGTCAGAGGCGTTCAATCTGGAATGGAGCGATCTTTGCCCCGAACAGGGGCTGGCGATGATTCGATCAAAGGATGGATGGACGCCGAAGACAGCGCATTCCGATCGGGACGTATTTCTCGCACCAGCACTCGTGCAAGCCCTTCAGGAAGCGCACAGAGACGCAAGAAGTGCCGCGTTGGCTCACGGCAAGCAGATCTCTCGATGGGTCTTCCCAGGGCGAGGAGGGGTCCGCATCACCGACTTCGAAAAAGCCCTCGCCGCGGCTGTGAAACAAGCAGGCGTTTTCCGCGACGGCAAACCGATGCACATCACTCCGCACATGCTGCGCAAGGCCAATGCGACATGGCTGAAACAGAGAGGGGTGGATGATGGCCTTCTTCAGCCTCACCTTGGCCATGCGCCTGGCAGCCGGGTCACCGCACGAAGCTACGTTCACCTTCCAGCGGATGCACTCCGAGCAACAGTGATCGACCTGGATAAGGAGCGACGGCGGAGCGAGAACGGAGCGAGGAGCCGAGCCGTGAAATAGCGCTTTTCCGCTGCTCCCAAGTTGGCAGCATCTGGCAACCAAGCTCGAAAAGCTGCCTGCGGATATCCGCTAAGTGTTTGTGAAGAATGGCGCGCCCGAAAGGATTCGAACCTCTGACCCCCAGATTCGTAGTCTGGTGCTCTATCCAGCTGAGCTACGGGCGCCTGTCGGACTGGGCTGGCTTCAGTGCCGCCCCGGCCGTGAGCGGGTGTCTAAGGGGTCGTATCAGGCTTGGCAAGCCCCTTTCTCGCAGAGGCCGGGTTTCGGTTTCGATGCAGCGCCAAGGGCCATTATGGGTCGCCTCGATCGCTGTCTTGCGGGGTGCGCGCGCAGCCCACGGATGAGAATTGAGCCCATTCGCCCAGGCGGCATGTCCGGGATTCCGGCACGCAGTAGGGACCGGGACGACGGGACGCCGAGTGGCGCTTGAAACCGCGGACGATCTATCCTTCGATGCAGATAAGGAAATTTCAGCTCTGGCGCAGGCCGTGTCCTCGGGTATCGTAGGTGGAACAGCATCCGGCCAAGCGCACGGCCGGAACGGTTGCGAGCGAGTCTGATGGTGCTTGTCGACGACAGACGAGAGGAGGCGGATCCAGCACGCGATCCGCTGCTGCTCGACAACCAGCTCTGCTACGCGCTCTATGCGGCCGCCCACCGTATGACGAAGGCCTACCGCCCGCTCCTCGAGCGCATCGGCCTGACCTATCCACAATACCTCGTCCTGCTCGTCCTGTGGGAGCAGGACCGCGTCACCGTCTCGGAGATCGGACGGCGCCTGCGGCTTGATTCCGGCACGCTGACCCCGGTGCTGAAGCGCCTCGAAGGGGCCGGCCTCCTGCTGCGCAACCGGCGCCAATCGGACGAGCGCGAGGTCGAGATCGCGCTCACGCCGGAGGGCCGCGGTCTCCGGGACGAGGCCGCGCAGGTGCGCGAGAGTGTGATGTGCCAGCTCGCGCTGAGCGAGCCGGAGGTGCGGGCGCTGCGCACCGACCTCAACCACCTGATCGAGTGCCTCGGCGGGAACGACTGAGACGCCGCGGGCCGCCCGCTCGCCCCCGGGTCGGCTCAGGCGAAGGAAAGCACGGCCCAAGCATGGGGCGGCACGAGGACGCGGGCACCGGCCGCGCCGGGATCGATCACCTGCCCGTCACCCGCCTCGACAGCCCGCCCCCGCGGGGCCGGCAGGGCGGCCGGCGCGTCGTCGAGGTTGAGCGCCAGCAGGAGCCCTTGGCCGTCGGCCTGCGGACAGGCCACCATCTGCCGGTTGGCCAGATGGTCGATCCGGATGCGCGCCCGGTGCAGCCAGGGATGGGCACGCCTCAGCCCCGCCAGTTCCCGGTGCAGGCGATAGAGTGGCCAGCCCTCGGCCGGGAGCTCGGCGGGCGTCGCCGGAAATTCCGGCCGGATCGCGTCGTCGCCGCCCGCCCGCTCCTCCTTGATCCCGACGAATCCCTGCTCGTCGCCCGCGTAGATCGCGGGCACGCCGCCGCAGGTGAACAGCACGGCGAGCGCCGCGCCCAGATGGCGCGGGTTCGCCAAGCGGCTGGCGATCCGTGTCACGTCGTGGTTGCCCACGAAGGTGAGGGGCACGAAGCGGTCGAGGAAGCCGTTATGGCGCTCCAGCGCGTGGGCCAGCTCGTAGAGGTTGCGGTCGTTCAGGGCGCTCCAGATCGCCTTCCAGAGCTCGTACTGGGTCACGGCATCGAGGCCGCTCTCCGCCACGAACCCTGCGTAGTCGCCGTGGATCACCTCGCCGACCAGATAGGCCTCCGGGTGGGTGGCGCGCACCCGCGGCAGGATCCGGGCCCAGAAGGCGGGCGGCACCGCGTAGGCGGCGTCGAGCCGCCAGCCGTCGGCGCCCCGCGCCAGCCAGTGCGTCATCACCCCCTCGACATAGGTCGCGACCTCCGGCTCGTCGTGGTTCAGGGCGACGAGCTGCCGGTGCCCTTCGAAACAGGCGTAATCCGGCTCCGCGCCGGGCCCGCGCGGCCAGGACAGGCGGAACCAGTGGGCCCGGGGTGCTTCCGGGCCCAGGCGCAGCACCTCGGCGAAGGCCGGGAAGTCGCGCCCAACGTGGTTGAACACGCCGTCGAGCAGCAGGCGCAGGCCGCGAGCGCGGGCCGCCGCCACCAGCGCGTCGAAATCGGCGTCGTCACCGAGCCGCGGATCGATGCGGAGATGATCGATCGTGTCGTAGCCGTGGGTCGAGGCGGCGAAGATCGGGCCGAGAGCGAGGCCGGTCGCCCCCATCTCGGCGGCATAGTCGAGCCAGGCCTCGAGGCGCCGCAGCCGGGGCACCGGCTCGGCCTGCTCCGGCGCCGCGCGGGGGGCGCCGACGAAGCCGAGCGGGTAGACGTGCCACCACAGGGTAGTCTCGATCCAGGCCGCCACCTCACCTCCGCGCGTCGCGATCCCTGGGCGCAGAAAGATGCGCGGAGCGGGTTGGTTGCCGTGATTGGCTTCGAAAGGCCGTTACGGTCGCGGCTTCATACGATCGGGATCCCCCTTCCGATCCCGACGGCTCCCCCGATCCCAGCGCCTTCGGTGGTCCGGGCCTTTCAGGCGCCCAGCATCTTGCCGGGGTTCATGATGCCGAGTGGATCGAGGGCGCGCTTCAGGGCGCGCATCGCGGCGAGAGCCTCCGCGCCGTGCTCGGCCTCGAGGAAGCGCATCTTCTTCTGGCCGACGCCGTGCTCGCCGGTGCATGTGCCGTCCAGGCCGAGGGCGCGGGCGACGAGCCGGTCGATGAAGCCGGTGGCCCGGGCGACCTCGTCGCCATCCTCCGGGTCGACCAGAAGCTGGGCGTGGAAATTGCCGTCGCCGACATGGCCGACGATCGGGGCGAGGAGACCGCTCTCGGCGATGTCGCGCTGGGTCTCGGCGACGCATTCGGCGAGATGCGAGATCGGCACGCAGACGTCGGTGGCGACCGCCCGCGCGCCGGGCCGCAGCGCGAGCGCCGCCCAGTAGGCGTCGTGGCGCGCCTGCCAGAGGCGGCTGCGGGCCTCGGCCTCGGTTGCCCAGCTGAACGCGCCGCCGCCCTCCGCCGCCGCGATTTCCCCGAAGCGCTCGGCCTGCTCGCGCACGCCGGCCTCGGTGCCGTGGAACTCGACCAGCAGCAGCGGCGTCTCGGGCAGGCTCAGCTTCGAGTAGGCGTTGCTGGCCCGCACCTGTACGGCGTCGAGCAGCTCGATGCGGGCGACCGGCAGGCCGGACTGGATCGTCAGGATGGTGGCGTCGCAGGCCGCCTTCACACTCGGGAAGGAACAGTGCCCGGCGGCCGTCGCCTCCGGGATGCCGCTGAGGCGCAGGGTCAGCTCGGTGATGATGCCGAGCGTGCCCTCGGCACCGACGAGGAGGCGGGTGAGGTCGTAGCCCGCCGCCGATTTCCGGGCGCGGCTGCCGGTGCGGACGATCTCGCCGCTCGGCAGGACGGCGGTGAGGCCGAGCACCGCATCC
The DNA here is from genome assembly GCF_022179245.1 of Methylobacterium gregans. GTDB lineage: Bacteria > Pseudomonadota > Alphaproteobacteria > Rhizobiales > Beijerinckiaceae > Methylobacterium > Methylobacterium gregans. The sequence continues at coordinate 36,609 of NZ_BPQM01000130.1, read as the reverse complement.
CGCATCGTGCCGTAGCGGACCGCGTTGGTGCCCGAGGCCCGCGTGGAGGCCATGCCGCCGAAGGAGGCGTCGGCGCCCGGATCGATCGGGAAGAACAGGCCCTGGTCGCGAAGGCTCAGGTTCAGCGCCTTGCGGGTCAGCCCAGCCTCGACCACGCAGTCGAGATCCTCGGCATGGACCGCGCGGATCCGGTCCATGCGCGACAGGTCGATGCTGACCCCGCCGTAGGGCGCGTTGACATGGCCCTCCAGCGAGGAGCCCGTACCGAACGGGATCACCGGCACGCGGTGCGCCGCGCAGAGCCGCACGATCGCCTGCACCTCCTCGGTCGTGTGCGGGAAGACCACGGCGTCCGGCGGCTGGCTCGGCGCCCAGGTGAGCGTGCTGGCGTGCTGCGCCCGCAGGGCTTCCGCCGTCGAGAGGCGCGCGCCGAAGCGCTCCCGCAGGCCGGCGACGACGGCGGCGAGGGCGTCCGGAGCGGGGCGACGCGAAGAGAGGGGGACGTGTGCGGTCATCGATGATCGGGGCCCGTGGGCGCGGCTGTCGGTCTGACGGGTGTAGAGCGGATAACCGGCGCGGGGAAACCGCACCGGCGCCGGCGTCAGTGCTCGGCGATCCAGCGGCCGAGGGCGTTCGCGGCGTTGAGCATGTGGGCGCGCATGCGGCGGGCCGCGGCCTCGCCGTCGCCCTCAGCCATCGCGGCCAGGATCTCCCCGTGCTCGGCGTGGGAGCGCGCCATGCGGGCGTCCTGGCGCAGTTGCGTCCGGCGGAAGGCGACGAGCCGGGTGCGCAGGGCCAGCGCCTGCTCGGCCATGAAACCGTTGTGGGTCGCCCCGTAGAGCGTTTCGTGGAAGACGAGGTTGTGGGCGTCGTAGGCGTCGAGGTCGCCGCGCGCGATCATCTCCGCGGCGTGCTCGTGCAGTTCCATCAGCCGGCCGCGCTCCAGAAGCGTCATCCGGTAGGTGGCCAGCCGGGCGCACATGGCCTCGAACTCGGCGGTGGTCTCGAACATCTCGGTGATGCGCTCCGAGGTCATGCGCGTCACCACCGCCCCTTTGCGCGGGCGCACCTCCACGAGGCCGTTGAAGGCGAGCTGGCGCAGGGCGTCGCGCACGGGGGTACGCGAGGCGCCGAAGCGGTCGGCCAGTTCCTGCTCGTCGAGGGCGGTGCCGGCGGCGAGGTCGCCGGAGACGATCGCGTCGGTGAGCGCGTTCCGGATGCGATCCGAGATCAGGCCGCGCTCCTCGACACCGGCGCTGTCCATGACTTCCTCCTGCCGCGCTTCGACATGCATGTTCTTGACATCGGAGCGCTTCGGAATACCGATAGCGTTTGTTCGAGGCCTTGTGAATGCACAAACGCCAGTTTACGCGCAGTGTGAATGCGAGAGGCAGGGCAGGCAGCGATGACCGACTGGCGCAGCGAGGCGAGACTCCGCGACGACCGCATCGCGGCAGGCCGTGCCCAGGCGGACGGCAAGGTGGTGCCGGCCACGCGGGCCGTCGACCTGCTGGAGGCGGTGCTGCGCCCCGGCGACCGGGTCTGCCTGGAGGGTGACAACCAGAAGCAGGCCGACTGCCTCGCTCGCGCGCTCGCGGCCTGCGACCCGGGCAAGGTCCACGACCTGCACATGGTTCAGTCGGGGATCGTGCTCCCCGAGCACCTCGACGTGTTCGAGACGGGCATCGCGCGGCGCCTCGACTACTCCTATTCCGGCCCGCAGGGCGGGCGCATCGCCCGGATGCTCTACGGCGGGCAGATCGAGCTCGGGGCGGTGCACACCTACCTGGAGCTGTTCGCCCGCTACTTCGTGGACCTGACGCCGAACGTGGCGCTGATCGCGGGCGTCTCGGCCGACCGGGAGGGCAACCTCTACACGGGCCCGAACACCGAGGACACGCCGACGGTGGTGGAGGCGACCGCCTTCAAGAACGGTGTCGTGATCGCGCAGGTCAACGCGATCGTGGACAAGGTGCCCCGCGTCGACATCCCGGGCGACCGGATCGACTTCGTGGTCGCGGCGGATAAGCCCTTCTACGTCGAGCCGCTCTTCACCCGCGACCCGGCCGCGATGACCGAGACGCAGGTGCTGATGGCCATGATGGCGATCAAGGGCATCTACGCGGAGTACGGCATCCGCCGGCTCAACCACGGCATCGGCTTCGGCACCGCGGCGATCGAGCTCCTGCTGCCGACCTACGGCGAGCGGCTAGGGCTGAAGGGCCGGATCGCCACGCACTGGGCGCTCAACCCGCACCCGACCCTGATCCCGGCGATCGAGTCGGGCTGGGTGCAACAGGTCCACTGCTTCGGTTCCGAAGTCGGCATGGACCGCTACATCCGCGAGCGGCCGGACATCTTCTTCACGGGCCGGGACGGCTCGCTCCGCTCGAACCGCGCCTTCTGCCAGACGGCCGGGCTCTACGCCTGCGACCTGTTCATCGGCTCGACGCTGCAGATCGACCTCTCGGGCCATTCCTCGACGGTGACGCAGAACCGGGTGGCGGGCTTCGGCGGCGCGCCCAACATGGGATCGGACCCGCACGGGCGGCGCCACCCTTCCGACACCTGGATGAAGGCGGGGCGGGAGGCGCAGATCACGGGCGACCCGATGCTGATGCGCGGGCGCAAGCTCGTGGTGCAGCTCGTCGAGACCTTCGGCGACAAGCTGGTGCCGACCTTCGTCGAGCGCCTGGACGCGATGGAGCTGGCGAAGAAGACCGGGCTCGAACTGGCGCCCGTGATGATCTACGCCGACGACGTCACGCACATCGTCACCGAGGAAGGCATCGCCAACCTCCTCCTCTGCCGGGACGCGGACGAGCGCGAGCAGGCGATCCGCGGGGTCGCGGGCTACACCGAGATCGGGCGCGGGCGCGATCGGGCCAAGGTCGAGGATCTGCGCGCCCGCGGCATCGTGCGCCGGCCGGAAGACCTCGGCATCGAGCCGCTCGATGCCGACCGGGCCCTGCTCGCCGCCAAGTCGATCAAGGACCTCGTGCACTGGTCGGGCGGTCTCTACGAGCCGCCGGCGAAGTTCCGGAATTGGTGAGGCCGCCATGGAATCCCTGACCTTCCGCCACACCACCGCAAAGCCGCTCGCCGGCACGGTGCCGAGCACGATCACGGGCGTGGTCGCCTCGGGCAATCTCGAGGTCCTGCTGGAGCGGGTGCTGCCACCCGACACCTGCGAGGTCGCGATCGAGACGCCGATCGCCGGGTACGGCCCGGTCTGGGAGGCGGTGGTGGCCGATTTCGTCGCCCGCGCGCAGCCCGGCGGCATCCGCATCAGCATCAACGACGGCGGGGCGCGGCCCGACACCGTGTCCCTGCGCCTGCTCCAGGGCGCCCGGCTGATGGAGGCCTGATCATGGCTGCACAGATGGCCGCGAGCACCGACCCGCAGGCGCTGAGCTGGTACGAGGCCACCGCCCGACAGCGCGTCGTCGCGCTCGCCGATCCGGGCACGTTCACCGAGTTCCTGCCCCCGACCGAGCGGCGGATGAGCCCGCACCTGCCGCTCTTCGACCTGCCGCGCGCCTTCGACGACGGCATCGTGGTGGGGCGGGCGAGGCTCGACGGGAGGCCCGTCCTCGTCGCCGCCCAGGAGGGCCGCTTCATGGGCGGCGCCTTCGGCGAGGTGCACGGCGCCAAGCTGATCGGGCTGCTGCGCGCCGCGCTCGACGTGCGGCCCGCCGCCGTGCTGATCCTGTTCGATACGGGCGGCGTCCGCCTGCAGGAGGCCAACGCGGGCGAGACCGCGATCGCCGAGGCGATGCGGGCGATCGCGGAGGTACGTTCGGCGGGCGTGCCGGTGATCGGCCTGATCGGTGGCCGGGCGGGCTGTTACGGCGGCGGCGGGCTCATCGCCGGCACCTGCTCGCGGCTCGCCGTCTCCGAGGGTGGGCGCATCTCGGTCTCGGGCCCGGAGGTGATCGAGACCAACCGGGGCGCCGAAGAATTCGATTCCCGCGACCGGGCGCTGGTCTGGCGCACCATGGGCGGCAAGCACCGCCGGCTCATCGGCGGCGCCGACGCCTTCGCGGCCGACACGGTGGCGGCCTTCCGGGCCGCCGCCCTCGACCTGATCGGCCGCGCGCCCGCCTTCGACCTCGCGACGCTGGAGGCCGAGCAGGCGCGGCTGGAAGCCCGGATCGCGCGCTTCGGGGATTGCCGGGACGCCACCGAGATCTGGGCGCGCCTCGGCGTCAACGATCCGGACGCGGTGCCGGCCATGACCACGGCGGCCTTCGACGAGACGGTCGCGCGGGTGGAGGAGGCGCACCATGACGCTCGCTGAGATCCTCGCCGCCCTCTTTCCGGGAGGCCACGATGTCCGGGTCGCGGACGGCCTCGTCACGGGACGCGCCCCCTTCGGCGGGACCGAGGCCACGGTGATCGGCATCGACGGGGACACGCCACTCGGCATCGAGGGTGCGCTCACGCTGTCGCGCAGCGTGCTCGACGCGGTTCGGGCGGGCACAAAGGGCCCGATCCTCGTGCTGGTCGATTCCGACAGCCAGCGCATGAGCCGGCGGGACGAGTTGCTCGGGCTCAACGAGTGCCTCGCCCACCTCGCCAAGGCGCTGCTGCTCGCCGACAGGTCCGGCCACCCGACGGTCGGGCTGCTCTACGGCCATTCGGCGGCGGGCGCCTTCATCGCCACGGCGCTGGCGACGCGGGTCCTGGCGGCGCTGCCCGGCGCCAACCCGAGCGTGATGGACCTGCCCTCGGTCGCGCGCGTCACCAAGCTGCCGCTGGAGACCCTGCAGGAGATGGCGAAGTCGACCCCGGTCTTCGCGCCGGGCCTCGACAACATGGTGGCGACGGGCGCGGTGCACGCGGTGCTCGATCCCGCCCGTCCGCTCGACGGGCAGATCCGCGACCTGATCGCCGACCTGACGACCGAGGATGTCCGCGACCGCCTCGGCGCCGCGCGCGGCGGGCGGCCGGTGGCGCAGGCCGTCGCCGCGCAGGTCGCGGCCGAGGCGCGGCGTGGCTGACGGCTTCCGGCGCCACGACCTCGTCCGGGTCGAGGCGAGCGCCTTCGCGCATCTGCTGCGGGGGCGGCCCGACCTCGACGGCGCCCCGGACGTGGCCGACTGGGCCGTCCGCGGCCGGCCGCTGATCGTCCGCCGCTACGGGCCGGGCGAGGACAGGTCGCTGGTGCCCCTCGGGTTGCCCCTGCCACCGGCGGCGGGCAAGCGCCGCATCGGCCTCGCCCTGCCCTTCCCTACGCTCGCGCCGCTGCCCGCGCCGACCCTGGCGCAGGCGCGCGGGAGCGCGCCGGAGGCGTGGCAGCCGACGATCGAGGCGCTCCTCGCGCTCGGCACGGCGAACGGCCTCGTGCCGCGCCCGTTCGGGGCGCTGCTCTGGCAGGCGCTGACAGGGCTCGCCTATCTCGCCCCGACCTCGGACCTCGACCTGCTCTGGCCGGTCACGGAGGTGCCGCCGGGCTTCCTCGCCAGTCTCGCACAGATCGCGGCGGCCGCGCCGATGCGGATCGACGGGGAAGTGATCCTGCCGGACGGGGCCGGGATCCACTGGCGGGAGCTGCACGAGGCGGGCGGCGCGGTGCTCGCGAAGCATCGCGACCGCCTGGAGATGCGCGACGCGGCGGGACTGCGCGCGCAGGTGGCGGCATGACGGGCGCGGCCTTCCCGCGGGACGCGGCGCTGTCCCGCACCGGCGCCCTCCCCTCACCCGCCGTCCCGCCAGGCCCCCTCCCCTCCTCCGAGGCGGGCTTGCCCGACTCGGAGATGTCGGGGCGGGAGGTCAGCGGCGCGTCCTGCGCGCGGCTCGCCGCGCTGGCCGTCGCGGCGCTCCGGCTCGAACTCGACACATATCCCAAGCCCGGCCTCGTCAGCCGGGTCGACAGCGGCAGCCACGCCGACATGGATGCGGAGACCTTCGCGGCGAGCGCGGACACCCTCGAACCCCACTTCGCCGCCCTTGCCCGCGCCGGGGCGGCAGGCCTCGCCATGCCGGCCCTGCGCCGGATCGGCCTTGAGGCCGAAGCCGCGATGCGGGCGGCGACGGGGGGCGTGAACACCCATCGCGGGGCTATCTTCGGCCTGGGGCTTCTCGTCTCCGCCGCGGGGGCGTTGGGGCCGGACGCGCGACCGTTGTCCGCGGGGGCGCTCGGCGCCCATGTCCGCGGCCGCCACGCGGCTGGAATCCTCGACGGACCGGAACTCCTGCACGCGCCGGGCGCCCGCGCGCGGCGACGCCACGGGGTCGGCGGCGCCCCGGCCGAGGCGGCCGCGGGCTTCCCGACCCTCTACCGGATCGGCCTGCCGGCGCTGCGGCGCGCGCGCGCCCTTCGTCCCGGCGACGGCAACGCCGCTCGGGTCGGCTGCTGCCTCGCACTGGTCGCCGCGCTGGAGGACACCAACCTGCTGCACCGGGGCGGCGCGGCGGGCTACCACTTCGCGCGCGAGGCCGCCGCCCGCTTCGATCGGGAGGGCGGCCTCGCGCGCGCCGATTGGTTCGCGCGGGCGGAGGCGCTGCACCACGCCTTCGTCGCCCGCCGCCTCAGTCCCGGCGGCGCGGCCGATCTCCTCGCCATGACGCTGTTCGTGGACGCGATCGAGGCGGCTGCGTGACGCTCGCGCTCCTGCTCTCCGGCCAGGGCGGCCAGAACCCGGAGATGTTCGCCCTCACCGCCGATGCCCCGGAGGCCCGCGCGGTCTTCGAGGGCGCGCGCCCGCTTCTCGGCGGGGTCGATCCGCGGGACCTCGTCCGGCAACCGGGCGCGGACCTGCACGGGAACCGGACCGGGCAGATCCTGTGCTGCGTCGCAGCGCTCGCCGGCTGGCGGTTGATCGCCCCGGTCCTGCCCGCCCGCACGATCGTGGCCGGCTACAGCATCGGCGACCTCGCCGCCTGGGCTCCCGCGGGCCGCCTCACCCCCGAGGCGGTGCTGCGGCTCGCCGCCGCCCGCGCCGACGCGATGGATGCGGCCTCGGGAGCGGGATTCGGGCTCGCCGGCATCCGGGGCATCGCCCTCGACAGGGTCGCGGCGATGGCCGGGCGCCACGGCTGCCATCTCGCCATCCGCAACGCCGCCGACAGCGCCGTGGTCGGCGGCCCGCGCGACGCCCTCGAAGCGCTGCGCGTCGAGGCGCTGGCCGCCGGTGCGCAGAGGGCGGTCCTGCTCGACGTGCGCACGCCCTCGCACACGCCGCTGCTTGCGGCAGCGAGCGCGCGGTTCGCCGAGCAACTCGCCTCGGAGGTGCCGCTTCGTCCCGCACCCGGCGCGCCGCGCCTCGTCGCCGGCCTCGACGGCGCCGCGGTGTTCGCGGCCCAGACCGGTCTCGACAAGCTTGCCCGCCAGATCTCCGAGACGATCGACTGGGCCGCCTGCCTCACCGCCGCCCGCGAGTTCGGCGCCGACGCCGTCCTGGAACTCGGCCCGGGCCACGCGCTCGCCACGATGGCCCGCGACGCCCTGCCGGAGGCGCGCGTGCACGCGCTCGCCGATTTCCGCTCGGCCGACGGGGTGCGGGACTGGATCGCCGCGTCGCAGCATGCTTGAAGCCCGCCGGACGCGAGCGCGGGGGCATGTCCGGCGATGAGCGCGGCGCGCGTGGGGGACCCGGCCTGTCCCCTTGAGATCATCCGCCGGATGCCGGTCCGAGACCGCGGCCGGCCCCGGCTGCTGTTCGTGCACGGCATCTCCGTCGGCGCCTGGATCTGGGACGAGCACGTGCTGCCCTGGTTCGCCGAGGCCGGGTTCGAGGCCTGTGCCCTCAGCCTGCGGGGGCATGGCGCGAGTTGGGGCCAAGACGGCATCGCCGAGTGGCGGCTCGCCGACTACACGGCCGACCTCGACCAGGTCGCCCGCAGCCTCGGCGGGCCGCTCGTGGTGGTCGGCCACTCCCTCGGCGGCGCGGTCGTCCAGAACTGGATCCGGACCGGCGGCCGGCCGCTCGGCATGGCGCTCCTGGCCTCCGTGCCGCCCTGGGGTCTCGCGCTCTCGGCCCTGCGCATGGGCCTGTCGACCCCCGCCCTGTTCCGCGCGGTGCTGGCGATGAGCCTGCACGGGGCGCGGGCCGCCGATCCGGCGATCCTGCGCGCCGGCCTGTTCTCGGACGACGTGGACAAGTCAAGTTTCCGCCGCTTCGTGGCCCGGGTCGGCGAGGAATCGCGGCTGGTCGGCCCCGAGTTGCAGGGCTGGCCGCCCTTCGCGCCCCTGGCCTGGCAGGCGCCCCGCAGTTTCGTGCTGGGCGGGGCGGACGACCGTTTCATCCCGGCCGACGAGGTCTGGCGCACAGGCGCCTATTACGGCTGCCGCCCCCACATCGTGCCGCGCCTCGCCCACGCGCTGATGCTCGAGCCGCGCTGGCAGGACGCCGTGCTCCCGTTGCGGGATTGGCTGCTCACCCTGCCGCGCGGCTGAGGCTGGCCGGCACGGGCGCGCGTGATCCCGGATCCCAAAGGTCGTGACCTTCGGCGGGTCCGGGGTGAGCCCTGAGGGGAGTCTCGGTCAGGCGGGCTTCGGCAGGCGTACCTTGAGCTGATCAATCACCCAGAGCCAGCGCCCCTCCGGCCCGCATCGGGCGACCTCGACCGAGAGGGCGCCGTTCGGCAGGGTGGCGAAGGTCAGCGCGAGGTCCCCCTTGCGGACCGGCGGCAGCACCGTGGCGGCCGGAAACTCGGAGCGGCGCGCCAGCAGGTCCGTGTAGAAGCGCCGGATCTCGGCGTGGCCGGTCGCCACGACGTCGCCGGCCGCGAGCACCGCATCGGGCTCGTAGAGCGCCACCAGCCCCTCGACGTCGCCCGCGTTGGCCCGCTGGTTGAACAAGGCCGCGAGCTCTTCCGGCGCCCCGGCGCCCGATCCTGCCTGCTGCATGGTGCGTCTCCCTCACTCCGTCGCGTCTTCACCGAAGCCCGTCGCGTGCAGGCGTGTTCCACCGCTGTCGCTGACCGAGACGGCGACCGGGATGCCGGCCTTCACGCTCTCCGAGACGGTGCAGAAGCGCTCGAATTGTTCGAGCACCCGGTCGATCCGGTCGAGCGCGCGCGCCTCGGCCCCGAGCGTGATCGCGACGTCGATGCCGACGATCCGCAGGCGGCCCTCTGCGTTGCGCGCGATCCGGCAGCGGGCCCGCGTCTCAAGTCCTTGGGCCTCCTGGCGGAACTTGCCCAGCGCGAAGACGAGGCTTGCCGAGAGGCAGTTCGCGACGCCCGCGACGAGCAATTGCTCCGGGCAGGGCCCGGCACCGCGACCGATCGGCTCCGCCTCGTCTACCGTCAGAGCCGGGAGCGCGCCCCCGAAATCGAGCTCGAACCGGTAGGCGGAGACCTGACGAAGGATGATGCCCGGTCCTTCTTCCATCGCAGCTTCCCGTCAGCCCATGTTGTGGGATACAGTCCACCAACGCGCCGACCACCGCAAGGTGGCGCGAGGCGGCCGCGTGCATGGTGCATTGCGACAAGCTCTCGCGAAGTAACCGGAGCCGTCAGCGGCTCGATTACAAAACCCTGCAAGTCTTACATCAGCTCCGTCGAAGCTGCCTTGACCACCCGGACCATTCTGGCATACCACATTCCAATCGGTTGGGGCGATACACCGGCCCTGCACCGATCCGAAAGCGGCCCGCATCTCAGAGAAGCGTGGCATGGACCGTCACACCAGCGACGATCCCGGCTAGCGCCTCCGTAGCGGCCCACACGCATAGATCCGGCCGGACGCGAGCAAGCGCCCGCCCCACACGACGGCAAGCACGCGACAGCGGAGGCAGGATGAGCCGCGACGTCGATTACGCACAGGTCGTGGCGGCTTCCGGTGACGCGGTCGTCGTTTCCGATCCGGAGGGCGTCATCACGGTCTGGAGCCCGGCCGCGGAGCGGATCTTCGGCTTCTCCGAGGCCGAGGCGCTCGGGCAGACCCTCGACCTGATCACCCCGGAGCGCCACCGCCGCCGGCACTGGACCGGCTACGCGGAGACCATGCGGACGGGCGTGACCCGCTACGGCAGCGAGGTGCTGCGCGTGCCGGCCCTGCACAAGGACGGCCGTCCGCTGTCCATCGCCTTCACGGTCGGCCTGATGAAGGCGGCCGACGGTGAGGTGATCGGCATCGTCGCGGTGATCCGCGACGACACCACCCGCTGGGAGGAGGAGCGCAAGCTCCGGCGCCGCCTAGCGGAACTCGAACCGGTCCCCGCCTGAGGGGCCGGTCTGACAGGGCACGACACGAACGCGGACGGAGCCGCCGGGTACGATTCGGAGCACCAAGACTTCGATTAATCCACGTTTTCGTAGTCAAGCACTCGATAAACAATCGCTAGGGAGACGCTTCAGATGAGCAAGCCGCTCGAGGGGATCAAGATCATCGACTTCACCCACGTCCAGGCGGGACCCGCCTGCACGCAGCTCCTGGCCTGGTTCGGGGCCGACGTGATCAAGGTGGAGCGGCCGGGCGCCGGCGACGTGACCCGCACGCAGCTGCGCCACGTGGACGATGCCGACGCGCTCTACTTCACGATGCTGAACTCCAACAAGCGCTCGCTGACGCTCGACACCAAGACGCCCCAGGGCAAGGAAGTCCTGGAGAAGCTGATCCGCGAATCCGACGTGATGGTCGAGAATTTCGGCCCCGGCGCACTGGACCGCATGGGCTTCTCCTGGGCGCGCATCCAGGAGCTGAACTCCGGCATGATCCTCGCCTCGGTGAAGGGCTTCTCGGACGGCCACCACTACGAGGACCTGAAGGTCTACGAGAACGTGGCCCAGTGCGCGGGCGGCGCCGCCTCGACCACCGGCTTCTGGGATGGCCCGCCCACCGTGTCGGCCGCGGCGCTCGGTGACTCCAACACCGGCATGCACCTCGCCATCGGCATCCTCACGGCGCTGCATCAGAAGAACAAGACCGGCCAGGGCCAGAAGGTCGCCGTCTCGATGCAGGACTCGGTGATCAATCTCTGCCGCGTGAAGCTGCGCGACCAGCAGCGCCTCGACGCGCTCGGCTACCTCGAGGAGTACCCGCAGTATCCGCATGGCGAGTTCTCGGACGTGGTGCCCCGCGGCGGCAACGCGGGCGGCGGCGGTCAGCCGGGCTGGGTGCTGAAGTGCAAGGGCTGGCAGTCGGACCCGAACGCCTACATCTACTTCACGATCCAGGGCCATGCCTGGGCCCCGATCTGCAAGGCGCTCGGCAAGCCCGAGTGGATCGACGATCCGGCCTACAACACGCCGCGCGCGCGCCAGGACAAGATCTTCGAGATCTTCGCCTTTATCGAGGATTGGCTGGCCGACAAGACCAAGTTCGAGGCGGTCGACATCCTGCGCAAGTTCGACATCCCCTGCGCGCCGGTGCTCTCGATGAAGGAGATCGCCGCCGATCCGTCGCTGCGTGCCAGCGGCACGATCGTGGAGGTCCCGCACCCGAAGCTCGGCAAGTACCTGACGGTCGGCAGCCCGATCAAGTTCTCGGGGATGGAGGTCGAGGTGAAGGCCTCGCCGCTGCTCGGCGAGCACACCAGCGAGGTGCTGCAGGACCTCGGCTACACGCTCGAGCAGATCAAGTCGCTGCAGGAAGCGCGCGCCGTCTGAGCCCGCATCCGCAAAACGGCCCACAAGGCGCGTGAGACCAAGGCGGCGCGTCCCTACGGGACGCGCCGCTTTTTTCTGCCCCTGCACTCTGGATGCCCGCATGCCGCCCAGCCTGCGCCACCTCATCCCGGACCTCGCGCCGATGCCGGCCCGCGAGCGCCTGCGCGCGGCGGTCGGCGCGCTTGTGGGCATCCTCGCGACGGGATTGATCGGCCGGGCAGCGCTCGGGCCGAGCTCCGCCCTGCCGGCTCTGATCGCGCCGATGGGCGCCTCGGCGGTGCTGCTATTCGCCGTGCCGGCGAGCCCCCTGGCGCAGCCCTGGTCGATCCTGGGCGGCAACCTGATCGCCAGCCTGGTCGGGGTGACCGTGGGTCGGCTGGTGCCGGATCCGGCGCTCGCCGCCGCGCTGGCGATCGGGGTGGCGATCGCGCTGATGGCCGCGCTTCGCTGCCTGCACCCGCCGAGCGGGGCCGTGGCGCTGACCGCGGTGCTCGGTGGATCGGCGATCCACGACCTCGGCTACGGTTTCGTGGTCTGGCCGGTCGGGGCCAATTCCGTGCTTCTGCTCGCCGCGGCGCTGCTGTTCAACAACCTGACCGGCCGCACCTACCCGCACCGGCCGGCTCAAGTCCCGCGCGACCACGGCACCGCCGACCCGGCGCCGTCGACCCGCACCGGCTTCTCCTCGGCCGACCTCGATGCGGTGCTGGCCGAGTACGGACAGGTGCTCGACATCGGCCGCGGCGATCTGGAGGCGATCCTGCGCCGGGCGGAACTCCGCTCCTACCGGCGCCGCTCGGGCGGCACGACCTGCGCCGACGTCATGTCCCGGGACGTGGTCGCCGTGGCGCCGGGCGCTTCGCTGCACGAGGCGCTCGACCTGCTGCGCCGCCACCGCATCAAGGTGCTGCCGGTGACGGACGAGCGCGCCCAGGTGCTCGGCATCGTCACGCAGACCGACCTGCTCGACAAGGCGGTGTGGGACCGGGGCGGGCCGCGGATCGGCCTGGCGCGTCGCCTCGCCCTCACGCTCAGCCGCGGGCGGGCGCCCTATGGCTGCGTCGAGGACATCATGACCACCGCCGTCGAGACGGTGCGACCCGAGACGACGGTCGCCGAGGTGGTGCTGCGCATGGCGGATGCGGGGCTGCACCACCTGCCGGTGGTGGATCGCTGGGGCAATCTCGCGGGCATCGTCTCGCAGTCGGACCTGGTGGCGGCGCTGCTGGCCGAGGCCGCCGAGGAGCCGGAGCCGGAACAGGCCCGGCTGCCGGCGCTGGCGGCGACCCCGGCCTGAGCGCCAGCGCCGTCATACGGCGGCGGTCTCAGCAGGGGCGTCCAGGAAGAAGGATACGGCCCGGGCCACCACCGCCGGGTCGTAGGCGTGGGGCCCGTCATACTCGACATAGGTGAGATTGTAGCCGGCCTCCCGCAGGAGCCGGGCATGCCGGCGCGCGCTGCGATCGATCGGGATCTGCTCGTCGCGGGTGCCGTGCGAGAGGAAGATCCGGGGCGCGCCTGCCTGGGCCTGCACGGAGAAGAAGCCGGCCGAGGACACGATGAGGTGGCGCGCCAGATCGCCGTTGGTCAGCCCGAGCGAGAGCGCGTAGCTGCCCCCGTCCGAGTGGCCCGCGAAGGCGATCCGGGCGGGATCGAGGAGGAAGCGGGCGCCCACCGCGTGGAGCGTGTCGTCCAGGCGCTCGCGGTCCGGCCCGTTGCCACCGATCACGAGATCCCAGGTCGGGAACAGAGATTGCGGCGCGAGCAGCAGGAAGCCGCGCGTGCGCGCGTGCCCCTCCAGCATCGGCAGGATCTTCTCGGCGCTGCCCCCGCCGCCGTGGAACAGCACGCAGAGCGGCGCGGCCCTGTGCGGGTCCAGGCCGTCGGGCACGCAGAGCACCGCGTCGCGGGTCTCGAACAGGCCGAGCGCGTGGCGGCCGGGGGGCAGCGGTGGTTCGGTTGGCAACCGGGGGCGGAAGCTCAGGCGGCCGGCGAGGCCGGGATCGAGCAGCGGACCGTCGAGCATGAAGCCGTCTCCACAAACGGGCGCGCCGCGGCTGGGGACCAGCCGCGGCGCGCGAGGATCAGGGTTCGGATCGGCCCGTCAGGCCTTCTTCTTGAGCTGGCTCTGCGGGTTGAGGCTGCCGATGTTGCCGCTCTCGCTGCCGGCCTGGGGATCGATCACCGCGTTGATGAGCGTCGGGCGGCCCGAGTCCATCGCCTCATCGACGGCCCGCTTCAGCTCGTCCGGAGTGGTGACGTTCACGCCCACGCCCCCGAAAGCCTCCATCATCCGGTCGTAGCGCGAGTCCTTCACGAAGACCGTGGTGCCGGGATCGCGTCCGGTCGGGTCCGTGTCGGTGCCGCGGTAGATGCCGTTGTTGTTGAAGACCACGATGCAGACCGGGAGGTCGTACCGGCAGATCGTCTCGACCTCCATGCCGGAGAAGCCGAAGGCCGAGTCGCCCTCGACGGCCAGCACCGGCTTGCCGGTCTCGACGGCCGCGGCGATCGCGAAGCCCATGCCGATGCCCATCACGCCCCAGGTGCCCACGTCCAGACGCTTGCGCGGCTGGTACATGTCGATGACGCCGCGGGCGAGGTCGAGGGTGTTGGCGCCCTCGTTGACGAGGATCGCGTCTGGCCGCTCCTTGATGACGGTCTTCAGGGCGCCGAGCGCGCCGTGGAAGTCCATCGGCGCCGCGTTGCGACGGAGCTTCTGCTCCATCTTGGCGACGTTGGCCTCCTTCTTGGCCTTGAGCGTGTCGAGCCACGCGGCTGGGGGCTGCTGCCAATCCTTGCCCATCCCGTCGAGGAGCGCCTGCACGCAGGAGCCGATATCGCCGACGACCGGGGCGACGATCTCGACGTTGGAGTCCATCTCCTTCGGCTCGATGTCGATCTGGATGAACTTCTTCGAGCCCGGCGCGCCCCAGGTCTTGCCCTTGCCGTGCGACAGGAGCCAGTTCAGGCGGGCGCCGACCAGGAGGACGACGTCGGAATCCTTGAGCGCCGTCGAGCGGGCGGCACCGGCCGAGAGCGGGTGGGTATCGGGCAACAGGCCCTTGGCCATGCTCATCGGCACGTAGGGGATGCCGCTCTGCTCGACGAGAGCCCGCACCGCCTCGTCGGCCTGGGCGTAGGCCGCGCCCTTGCCGAGCACGATCAGGGGGCGCTCGGCGGTCTTGAGCACGTCGAGCGCGCGCCGGACGGCGTCCTCGCCCGGGCGCTGGGCCGGGGCCGGATCGATCACCTTGACCAGCGACTTCTCGCCGGCCGCGGCGTCCATCACCTGCGAGAACAGCTTGGCGGGCAGGTCGAGATAGACGCCGCCTGGGCGGCCCGAACAGGCCGCGCGGATGGCGCGCGCCACACCGATGCCGATGTCGCAGGCGTGCAGCACGCGGAAGGCCGCCTTGCAGAGGGGCTTGGCGACGGCGAGCTGATCCATCTCCTCGTAGTCGCCCTGCTGCAGGTCGACGATCTCGCGCTCGGAGGAGCCGGAGATCAGGATCATCGGGAAGCAGTTCGTGGTCGCGTTGGCGAGCGCGGTCAGGCCGTTGAGGAAGCCCGGAGCCGAGACGGTGAGGCAGACGCCCGGCTTCTTGGTGAGATAGCCAGCGATCGCCGCGGCGTTGCCCGCGTTCTGCTCGTGGCGGAAGGAGACCACCCGCATGCCGCGGCCCTGCGCGAGGCGGCCGAGATCGGTGATCGGGATGCCGGGCACGCCGTAGATCGTCTCGATGCCGTTGAGCTTCAGAGCATCGATGACGAGGTTGAAGCCGTCGGTGAGTTCCGGCTCGCTGGCGGCAGGGCTTTCGATGTGGTCACTCTGCTCCTCGACGCGGTCGAGCGCGATCCGGTCGTGGGCTGTCGGATCTTGGGCGTTGCGGTCCATGGTTTCCTCCTGCGTCTCGTCCGCGGCGCCGCCTTCGGGCGGTCTGATCGGGTGGGTCGGCACGGTCGGCATCCGGGCCGACCGGGGCTTCGTGAAGCATCGCCGAAGGTCTCGGGCCGCCTTGACCGGACCGAGATTGGCGGCGAACATCCGTCCCGCCGGCTTCCACGCCGCTCAGGCCGGGATCTCGCAGCGCGAGACCATCTTCGATCGTTTTGGTCTACTGTATACCAGGCGAGACTGTGCCGATTCGCCTGAGGTGTCAATTGGCATGCCAGAGGCGGAGTGACAGAGCGCCGGTTTCGTCTAGCTGGGCGGCGGGCGGGCCGAACGTGGCCCAACAGTGCGTCCTGAAGGTGGCGCTGCCGTTTCGCGCATCCCTGCTCTCCTCGAGCGAGGGGACCGGCGCCTCAAGAGGCGTCCACGCTCTTCCGTACGCGCGTTGGCGGCTTGGCCCGTCCGCCACATGCGATCGCCTTGTCCCTTACACGGGAACGAGAGGCATCCTTCTCTCGGACGCCGGGAGCGTCGGCGAAAGGCAACCCGAGATCTAGGGAAGGACGTGCCACGCAGCGGGGCGATCCCCGGCTATGCTGCAGCGCTGCGCACACTTCGATCGTCCTGGAGGGCCCTGGCGGCAACCCGGCCACGCTCCACGCGATTGGGCACACGGGACAGTCCGGACCTGAGGCCGGACGCCCCTATCAAACGAGAGCGGCCTCGGACCGGATCAGGAGATGATCCAGGTCAAACAGAACAGGGCTGCGAAGAAAGCCCCCGATGTGACCGTCACGGCCACGACTTCACGATGCTGAAGGAGAAGGTTTTCGGGAGAGGGCGACATGGCGACGAACTGGCGTTTTTCTCTACGCCACCATAGCGCTCCCCGGGCGCGTTTGCGACGGCGCGAAGTGGTTAACAAAGCATGAAGACCGAGCTTGTCGCCCCCCCGCAACACAGGAGCCCCGCCCTCGGGAGCGGGTCGCGCGGAGGCCGTCTGGCCGTCACTGGGCGAGTTGGCCGACGCTCAGGATCGCGCCCATTACCGAGACGATCAGGCCGCCGATCAGGCCGCCGATCACCACCGTGACGAGGGGCGTGAGCAGGGCGAGCAGACGGTCGATGCGCTGTCGCGTCTGCGTCTCGTGCATCTCGGCGGCGTGGACCAGCACGGGCCCCAGCCGGTTCACCTGCTCGCCGCTGGCGATGAGGTTGAGGGTCGAGGGCGCGTGGGGGCGCAGAGCGGCGAGGCCGGAGGCGAGGCTGCCGCCCTCGGTGAGGCGGCGCCCGGCCTGCGCCAGCGCGTCCCGGAACACCCGGTTGCCGGCGATGGGGCGCGTGGCCGCGACCGCGTCCGGGATCGGCACCTCGGCCTGGAGCAGCGTGCCGAGCACCCGACAGATCCGCCCGAGCTCGATCCCCACCACGATCTCGCGCACCAGGGGCAGGCGCAGAGCCAGCCGTGCCCGGAATGCCGCGAAGGCCGGTGCCGGCCAGAACCGGACGAGGACGAGACAACCGAGCCCAATACCGGCGAGTAACCCGGGCCACCACCGTGCGATACCATCGCCGAAGGCGGCGGCCGCGCGGATCGCGAGCGGCGGCGCTTGGCCGCTGCCCTCGAAAAGGGGGGCGAGCGCCGGCACCAGCACGCCGACGATCATCGCCACGGTGCCGATCGCCATCAGAACGAGCAGGCCCGGGTAGATCATCGCCGAGACAAGGTGGCGGCGCACCGCGTCGCGGCGCTCGATCGAGCCGGTAAGCGAGGCGATGACGTCGGTGAGCGTGCCGGTGGCCTCGCCGGCCCGGACGATGTCCACCATGTCGCGCGGGAAGGCCTGCGGATGGGCCGCCATCGCCCGGGATAGGGAAGCCCCGCCGACCACCCGTTCGAGGAGGTCGGCCAGCACCGGCCGGAGCGCCGCCGAGGCCTGCCGCTCGACGAGACGCAGGGACCGGTCCACCGTGAGCCCGGCGCCGAGCAGCGTGCCGAACTCGCGCAGGAAGGCGATGCGGGCGGCGTCGTTCACCCGGTCGCGCCCGAACAGGTCGCGGTTCCAGAACGCCGCCGACCCGGACACGGCGGCCTCGATCGCGAAGACCTGGAGCCCCTCGGCCCGAAGCGCCGCCACGGCGCGCTGCCGGCTCTCGGCCTCGACCTTGCCCGAGCGGGCGCGCCCGTCCGCCGCGTAGGCCCGGTAGGCGAAGCGCGGCATCAGATCTGCCCTTCCAGCACCCGCCCGATCTCGTCGAGGGTGGTGTCGCCCGCGAGCACCCGGGCGCGGCCGGTCTCGGCGAGGCTCGCCATGCCGGCCTCCCGGGCCGCCGCCGCGATAGAGGCCTCGCCCGCCCGGTCGGCGATGAGCCCGCGCAAGGTGCCGTCGAGCGGCATGATCTCGGAGACGACCATCCGGCCGCGATAGCCGGTGCCGTTGCAGGCGGGGCAGCCGCAGACCCGCTTGAGGCTGAGCGGCACGCCCGCGGGGACGCGCAGGCGCAGCCGCTCCGGCTCGGTCGCGGGGGCCGATTCCGCGCAGTCCACGCAGAGCCGGCGCACGAGGCGCTGAGCGACGACACCGTTCAGCGTGGCGGCGATCAGGTAGGGCTCGACGCCCATGTCCATCAGCCGGGTGATCGTGGCGGGCGCCGAGTTGGTGTGCAGCGTCGAGATGACGAGGTGCCCGGTGAGCGAGGCTTGCACTGCGATGCGCGCGGTCTCGCCGTCGCGGATCTCGCCGACCATCACCACGTCCGGGTCCTGGCGCAGGATCGAGCGGAGCGCCGCCGCGAAGTCGAGGCCGATGCCGGGATGCGCCTGGACCTGGTTGACGCCGGCCATGCGGTACTCGACCGGGTCCTCGACGGTGACGACCTTGAGGTGCGGGCCGTTGATGCGCCGCAGCGCCGCGTAGAGCGTCGTGGTCTTGCCCGAGCCGGTCGGGCCGGTGACGAGGACGAGGCCGTTCGGGCGGCCCGTCATCGCCTCGATCCGGGCGATGGCGGGCGCGTCGAAGCCGAGCGAGGTGAAGTCCTCGACCCGGCGCGAGCCGTCGAGCACGCGCAGCACCACGCTCTCCCCGTGGGCGGTCGGCAGCGTCGAGACGCGGATATCGACCTCCTGGCCGCGGTCCGGCGCCTTCATGCGCCCGTCCTGCGGCAGGCGCCGCTCGGCGATGTTGAGGCCGGCCTGGATCTTGATGCGGGTGGTGAGGGCGAGCTGCACGGATTTGGCGAGGCGCTCGGCCTCGACCAGCACGCCGTCGACCCGGTAGCGCACCCGCATGTCCGCCTCCTCCGCCTCCAGGTGGATGTCGGAGGCCTGGAGTTCGAAGGCCTTGCGCACGAGGCGGGCGGCGAGCCGCACGATCGGCGCCTGGCTCGCGACGTCGGCGAGCCGCGCGACGTCGTCGCCCGCGCCCGCGTCGTCGGTCTCGCCCAAGTCGGCCAGGTCGCCGTAGACGGCGCGGTGCGCCCGCTCGAAGCTGCCGGGGCCGACGAGGCGGCGCGCCACGCGCCGGTCTGTGAGGTGTTCGAGGGCGGCCGGCACCTCCGCGTCGAAGGGATCGACCACCGCGAGGACGAGCCGGTCGGCTTCGACGGCCAGCGGCAGCACCCGGGCGCGGGCGCAGAAATCGGCTCCGATCGCCTCGGGCAGGACGGGCGTGCCCGGCACCTCGTCCTCGTGGAGAATCGGGAGGCCGGTCGCCTCCGACAGGGCGGTGACGAGGGTCGCCTCGTGGATCAGGCCAAGCTCGGTCAGCAGCACCGGCAGCGGGCGGCGGCCCGGCAGGTCGAGAGCCGCCAGCGCCCGCTCGTGCGCGCCCGCGTCGAGCGCCTCGGCCTCCGCGAGATAGGCGAGGACGTCGCGGGCGGCGCCGAGCCGCTCGCGGTCGGGGCCGCGCCGGTCGGACAGCGCGCGCCTGGGCCGGCTCTTGGCACCCCAGATGCTCAGCATCGTCACCGACCTCCCGGATGCCGCATCGTCGGCCGCGCGATCACCCTGCGGCACGAGCCTTAAGGGCGCGGAAACGCCGCGGCCTTTATACCTGTCGGGATGTCAGGGCCTGCCGGGCCGGGAGCCGATCGTGAGCGTCCACCCCACCGTACCGGCCGCGAGATCGCCCGTTCGGCGCGGCGGCCTGGAGCCATTCCCGATCGCGTCGCAACCGGGAATGGCTCCAGGCCCCTGTTGTGACGCGCTCTCGTGCACCGCACCGGCATCCACTTCGGCGGAGAGCGCTCTCGCCGTGGCCGAACGTCCGTGAGGGCGCGCTTGCCCGATCTTCCCGGCCTGCTGCCGGGACGTCCGCTCCTCGTCGGCCTCGCCGGGCTCGCGCTGGCGCTCGGGCTCGCCTGCGGGCCCGTGCTGGAGGCGGTCGAGGCCGGGGGCCAGATCACGGCGGCCCGCGAGCGCCTCGCCCGGATGCGGGACGCCGCGGCCCGCACGCCCGCGCCCCTTCCGCTCGCCGGCCCCGACGCCAACGCCGTGCTCGCCCGCTTCCGCACCCGTCTGGAGGGGCTGGCGGAGGGCCGCGCCGCCCTGGTCGACGGGACCGAGATCGAGATCGACCCGGCCGGGCCGAGCCTGCCGCGCCTGCGCGCGACGCTGCGAGGCACGGCGGAGGGCCTGCACGGCCTGCTGCACGCCCTGGAGAGCGAGGCGCCCCTCGTCGCCGTCGAGGCGGCCGAGATCGTGGTCGCCCGGGCCGCCGATGCCGAGAGCGGGCGGCCGACCCTGATGCAGGTCGCCCTCACGGCGCGCGGGATGGTCGATGCGACGGCCGACGCTTCGGCCCAGCCTCCGGCCGCGTCCGCGGGCACCCGGCCGTGAGGGCCCTGCGCGGCCCGTTCTCCAGTACCGGCAGGCTGCCCAGGGCCCTGTTCGGGGCCTCGGCGCTCGTCGCGCTGGCCGCCTTCGCCCTGCCGGCATCCTGGTCGGCACCGGATGAGCCCGCTCCGGTCCCGACCCCAATCCTCGCAGCCTCGCCCGCGGGCGAGGCGCCCTTGCTGCGTCCCCTCTTCGACCCCGGGCGGCGGCCCTGGACGGCGCGCGGCAGCCGCGAGGCGGTCCTGGCGCCCGACCCGCCCCGGCCGGTTCTGACTCTGCGCGGCATCCTGTTCGACGGCGGCGCGCCGCGCGCGCTCATCGACGACGGCAGCGGCGACCTGGGCTGGCTCGCCCGCGGGCAGGGCCGCGGCGACTGGCGGATCACCGCAATCGAGCCCGGCGGGGTGACGCTCACCCAGCGCGGCCAATCCTACACCACCGCGTTCATGGGCCAGCCCGCGATCCTGCGCCCGGTCCCGGTGCGGATCGAGGCGGGCGTGCCGGCGCTGCGACCCTGAGGGGAGCGGGCCGGGCGAGGACTCGCGCGGATTCCGGGTTACGATTTCGGATGATGGGCTGCCCCCTCCCCGCGCGCAGCCAGCATATTCACACCTCTTCCGAACGAAGCGCGGGTCCCCTCTCCCGAAGGGGAGAGGTCTGCTCTCGGAGAGAGCCGGGCGAGGGGCCCGGAGCGTGCCGGAGAGATCGCTGCGGTTCCGCGGCGATGGCCAGCCCCATCCTGAAAGTTCTCGTCCCTCACCCCAGCCCTCTCCCCCAGGATAGAGGGGGCGCGACGCGGTTCAGGCCGGAGCCGAGGCAGGTGCCCTCCAACATGCGATTGCCCCGTCTGCGGAGGAGGCTGGTCCCTGCGTTAGCAGGGGCCGGTCGGGATGAAGTCCCGCAGAGAAGGGAGCGACGGTGCAGAACAGGGCTCGGCCCTTCATGCAAGCCGCGCCTTCTTCGGAAGCCGGGTTCCCCTCCCCCGACCCGGCCTGACGGCCGGCCCACCCTCCCCCGCAGAGGGGGGAGGACGCGCGATCAATCCACCATCCGGCGCAGGATGCCCATCGTCCCCTCCGGGTGGGCCGCCAGCGGCGGCGGCGGGGGGACCGGGCGTACCGGCATCATCGCTCGGAACTGCTGGCGGAAATCCTCCGCGATGCGGTCCGCCTCGGCCGTGCCGCGGATCACGCGGGGGCGGATGAACACGATCAGCTCGGTGCGCACCCGCGTGTCGATCCGGTTGCGGAAGGCGGGCCCGACCAGCGGCAGGTCGCCCAGCAGCGGCACCGCCTCGTTCGTGATCTGCGCCTTCTCCTGCACCATGCCGCCGATGGCGAGGCTGTGGCCGTCGCTCACCGCTACGCTGGTGGCCACCCGGCGCTGGCGGATGGTGGGCGAGTTGATGGCCGAGGTCGTCGTCCGCACGACGTCGCTGACCTCCTGGTTGATATCGAGCACCACGAGGCCGTTCTTGTTGACCCGCGGCGTGACCGAGAGGATCACGCCGGTATCCTTCAGCTCGATCTGGTTGAGGATCGGGGCGTTGCCGGCGAGCGCGCTCTGGCCCGACTGCTTCACGATCGGCACCTGATCGCCGATCTGCAGCTTGGCCGTGCGGTTGTCGAGCACCGTGATGTTGGGCGAGGAGATCACGTTGACCCGCGTCATGCCCTGGAGGGCGTTGAGCACCACGTTGAAGTCGGCGGCGTTCATCAGGTAGTTGAAGCCCGTCACGCCGCGGGCCGCCGCCTCGATCAGCGCCGCGGTGCCGCTCTTCTCGCCGAGCGCGCCCACCGTCCCGCCCTGGGCGAGGTTGAGGCGGTCGCCCCGGTTCTTCAGGAACCACTGCACGCCGAACTGCAGCTCGTTGGTGAGCGTGACCTCGGCGATCACGGTCTCCAGGAGCACCTGGGTCGGCATCGCGTCGAGGCGGCCGAGGATGCGCAGGATCTTGTCGTACTGGTTGCGGGTCGCCGAGATGACGAGGCTGTTGTTGGCCTCGTCCGCCACGATGCCGATGACGTCGCGGCGCGCCCCGTAGCCGTACCCCCCCGGCGCGAGGCCCGGATCCGTGCCGTAGCCGGCCCCGTAGCCGCCGGCGCCCCCGCCCGGCATGCCGCCCCAGGCACCGCCCGGCATCGCACCGGAGACGCCGCCCGACATCCCGCCGGAGACGCCCCCCGACAGATTACCCGACAGGCCGCCCGACGCGCCGCCGAACCCGGGGCCGCCCCCGTGCGCGGCCAGGCTGCCGGCCGCCCCCGGGCCGGTAGCGGCCGCGCCGGGATCCGAGGAATCGCCACCGAAGCCGCCCGAGGCCGAGGCCGCGCCGCCCGGCACCGCCCCGGCGCCGGCCGCCCCGTATGCCGAGCCACCCATCGGGCCGCCATAGCCGTAGGTCGTGCCGCCGTAGCCGCCCGCACCGCCGAGGCCGCCGTAGCCCGACGCGACGTTGACGCTGCTGCCGGTCTCGGCCGCGACCACCCCCTGCAAAACCGCCGCGAGCTCCTTGGCCGAGCGGTTCTGGATCCGGTAGACGAAGAGCTGGCGCTCGCGCTCGGCCGCCAGTCCCTCCAGCTGCTCCAGCCAGACCCGGGCACGGTCGAGATAGGCGGCGCGCGAGCTGACCACGAGGATCGCGTTGAGCGGCTCGTTGGGGATGAAGCGGATCACGTCCCCGGTGCCCGACGCCTCGCCGCCGAAGATCTGGGTGAGGTCGCGGGCGAGGGTGGCGGGGTTTGCGCTGCGCACCGGCAGCATCGCCGTGGACATGCCGCGCATCCAGTCGACGTCGAAGACCGCGATGGTCTGGCGCAGCGCCTGGATCTGCCCGGCATCGCCGTTGAGGATCAGGAGATTGCGGGCGCGGTCGGCCCGCAGCACCACCTCCCGTGGCGCGACCGCCGCGAGGATCGCCTGCATCTCGGCGGCCGAGATCCAGCGCAGCGGCACGGCGACCGCGCCGGCTTCCGCCCCGCGCCCCTGGACCGGCTGGATGCCGAGGCCGCCGGCCGCGGGCACGATCTGCGCCGTGCGCCCGCGGCGGCGCAGCGCCAGCCCGCGGCTCGAGAGCGCCGTCTCGAACAGCGCGAGCAGGGTCTCGCGGGGGACCGCGCCGCCGGTCTGGAGCGTGATGGTGCCGGCGGCCCGCTCGTCGAGCGCGTAGCCCCAGCCGAAGGTGTCGGCCAGCACCGCCCTGGCGGCGACCGCGAGCGGGACCTCGACGAGGTTGAGGCTGACCGGCGGCCCCGGGATGGGCTCCCGCACCGGGGCCTCGCCCGCGATGAAGCGGTCGTCGCCGCGCAGCACCAGACCGGTCGCGGCCTGGGCACCGGGCCCACGCTGCACCGGCTCGGCCGCCAGGACGGGGCCGAGCAGGAAGCAGGCGAGCGTCACACCGAGGACATGTGCACCTCTCGCCATGTCCCCGCCGACCCCCGCACCCGCCCAGCTCGTTCGAGGGAACGCTAGGAGTTTATGGTTAACGCGGTGTTGAAGCCGGCCTATCCGCCCGGCGAGGACAGTGTGCGCACGAAATCAGTCCGGAATATACAGTCTTAAGTTGTATAGCCTGCGCGCAAACCGGACGCGACAGGTGCGCAATTCCGGATCGTCCGGTCCTCAGTTGCTCGCGACGTCGGTCCCGTCGCCGGTACCGCCGACCTTGCCGTCGCTGCCGAGCGAGTAGACCTCGTAGGGGATCCCGGCCGCGCCGGGGGAGCGGTAGAGGTAGGGCTGGCCCCACGGATCGGTCAGGCCGCGGGCGTCGCGCACGTAGGGGCCGCGCCAGCCGGGGCCGGTCGGCTGGACCAGGGCCTGCAGGCCCTGCTGGCTCGTCGGGTAGGTGCCGAGATCGAGGTAGTAGAGTTCGACCGCCTGGGCGATGTTCTTGACCTGAATCCGCGCGGTCTCGCCCTTGGCCCGGCCGAGATAGCCGAGCACCTGGGGCGTCACCATGGTGGCGATCATCCCGATGATCGCCAGGACCACGAGCAATTCGACGAGCGAGAAGCCGGCCTGAGCCGGATTCGGCTCATGGCCGGCCCGCACACGACCTTCGGTTGTATTGTCGATCATCGTCCATTCCGGCCTGAAACGAGAGGCCAGCGCAGGATGATCCCGCTTCCTAAAGAACCTTTCACCGGATGACGGAAGGAGACGAACAATCGCCCCGGTCGAGAACTGTCGTTTTCGATCTTTGTTATCGAATTGCTGCGAGAAGCGTCCCACGGACCGTCGTGTCAGGTGCTCGAGCGCGAGGAGGATCCATGCACCGCCCTGCCGTGGCCGCGCTGCTCGGCCTCTCCCTGGTGGTCGGATCCGCCGCGGCCGAGCCCCTGACGCTGCCTCTGCCGGCGCCTCTTCCGCCGGTGCGCGTGCTGACCCTCCTCATCGCCCTGCATCTCGTCGGCCTGTGCTTGGGCCTCGGCGGCGCGACGATGCTCGATTTCTGGATCCTGCGCTGGATGCGCTGGGGCAGCCTGCCGCGCGAGATCGCGCGCATCTTCCTGTTCATCAGCAAGGTCGTGAGCGTCGGCATCGCCCTGCTCTGGTTCTCTGGCCTCGGCTTCCTGATGGTCTACGCCTTGGAGAGCCCCGAGAAGCTCCAGAACCCGAAGCTCTGGGCCAAGATGACGGTGGTGGCGGTGCTGACGCTGAACGGGCTGCTGATCCACGCGCTGGTCCTGCCGGGCGTGCTGCGCGACGTCGGCCGGCCGATGCTCGACGGCATCTCGGGCACCCGCACCGGCGTGTTCCTCGTGTCGGGGGCGGTCTCGGGCGTGTCCTGGTACACGGCCTTCGCGCTCGGCCTGATGCGCGAGCTGAACGGCACCGTCGCCTACGGGCTGCTGATCGGCCTCTGGACCGCCGGCATGGTCGCGGCCTCGCTCGGCGCGTACCTGTTCTGGCTGCACCTGCGGGAGTGGAGCGCGCGGCGACGGCACAGGCCGCCTGCGGACGCCCCCGCCGCCGGCGCGCTCACCCCGCCTGCCGGAGCGCGGATCCCGGCCGGCCAGATCGTGCCGGTCTATGCTCCCGCCGCGCTGCGGGCCTGAGCCGAATGCTCTCGGCCCCGATGCTCTCGGCCCATTGGCCCGCGTGGCTGCCCGTCCTGCTGCCCGTCCTGCTGCCCTTGCCGATCACGCTGGCCGCGGCGGCGATCGATCTGCGCCGCCGGATCATTCCGGATCTCCTGAACCTCACCCTGCTCGGTCTCGGCCTCGCGGTGGCGGCCTGGGAGGATCCGGCTCTCTCCAGCCTCGCCGAGCGGCTCGCGCAGGTGGCCCTCGCCTTCGGGCTGTTCTGGGCTCTGCGCGCGCTCCATGCGCGGCTGCGCGGTCGCATCGGCCTCGGGCTCGGCGATGTGAAGTTCATCGCCGCCGCGACGGCCTGGATCGGCCTCGTCGGCCTGCCGCTCCTCATCCTGACCGCCAGCCTCGCGGCGCTCGTCGGTGTGCTCGTCGCGATCCTGGCCGGCGGCCGGATCGACCGCGCCGCCCGGCTGCCCTTCGGTCCGTTCCTGGCCCTCGGACTGCACGCCGTCCTGGCGGCCGAGCACGCACTCTGATGCCGGGAGGCCGCCGGTCCGCACCTCGACCGCACGCCGTGCGCCGGGTCCGAGGCTTCACCCGATCTCCCGCACGGCCGGCCGGCACCGGCAAGGCGGTGCCGCCGGCCTGAAGGCACGACGATCAGGCCGCGTCGCCGTCATCCGCGTCGAGGATGGTTTCCAGATCACCCACCAGAGCGTCCAGCTGGTCCGGCGTCGCCTTGAGCTTGAGCTTCGTGCCGTCCTGCGTCTCGACGGCAATCTCGACATGGTCGTCGACGCGCGCGGCCAGCGCCTCCTTGATGGTGTAGGTCGTCACGTCCTTGGCCATGAAGCCGTCCTTTGCTGAAGCTGACGGCTGGGCAAGAGAGCCGGCGCGCCGATGGTTCCGCGCCCGCGACACTGGTCCCCGCGGCGGGGCCGGCCTGCCCGGAGCGGCCGGCCAAAGACGCCACCGGACGCGCGGCCGGACGCGCGCACAGTGGCGCGAACCGCCGCGACGCGATTAGGTGGACGCCCGAGGGTGGACCTGACGCTGCGGGATGCGGACCGATGGATGCCGTGTTGCCGACCGACCTGCTGCACCTCCAGGACAAGGCGGGCGACGCGGCGCGCCTGCTCCGCCTCCTCGCCAACGAGAAGCGCCTGCTCATCCTGTGCCTGCTGGTCGCCCGCGGCGAGATGGACGTGACGAGCCTCGCCGGAGCGGTCGAGCTCAGCCAATCGGCCCTGTCGCAGCATCTCGCCAAGCTCCGCGAGGACGGGCTGGTCGCCTTCCGGCGCGAGAGCCAGACGCTGCATTACCGGCTGACCGACCCCCGGGCCGCGCGGGTGCTCGCAACCTTGAAGGACATCTTCTGCCCCGACGCCCCTTGAACGCGCGATCGGATCGGCGCTCACCTGGCCCGCGGCTCCCATCCGCTTGACCTATATTAGAGCCCGCTAATAAACTCGCCCTCCGCGTCCGGCGCGTACGGCCGGAATACCGATACAGGGCAGACCCCGCGCCCGCGGAAAGCGGTTCAGGAGAGACCCTGATGGACGGCTTCACGCCCCTCGGCGCCATCCTCGGCGGCGTCATGATCGGCGCTTCGGCGGCCCTGCTCCTCGTTCTCAACGGACGCATCGCCGGCATCAGCGGCATCCTCGGCGGGCTCCTCGCCGCGCCGACGCGCGAGACCGGGTGGCGGGTCGCCTTCCTGTCGGGCCTGATCCTCGCGCCGCTCGTCTACGCGGGCTTCGGGGGGGCTTGGCCGCAGGCGCCGGTCGGCACCTCGTTCCCGCTCCTGATCCTCGCGGGCCTGCTGGTCGGGTTCGGCGCGCGCCTCGGGGCCGGCTGCACCAGCGGCCACGGCGTCTGCGGCATCGGCCGCGGCTCGCCCCGCTCGCTCGTCGCGACCGGCACCTTCATGGCCGTCGCCGTCCTGACCGTATTCGTCACCCGCCACCTGACCGGAGCCTGAGCCATGGCCAGGATCGCCGCCGCTCTCGCCCTCGGCCTGCTGTTCGGGCTCGGCCTCATCGTCTCCGGCATGAGCAACCCCGCCAAGGTCCTGGCCTTCCTCGACGTGGCGGGTCGCTGGGACCCGAGCCTCGCCCTCGTCATGGCGGGCGCCGTCGCCGTCTCCGCGGCCGGCTACCGTGTCGCGCGGTGGCGCGGCCGGCCGGTGCTCGCGCCGCGGCTGGAGATCCCAACCCGGCGCGACCTCGACCCGCGTCTCCTCGCGGGCGCCGCCCTCTTCGGTGTCGGCTGGGGCTTGGCCGGCCTGTGCCCCGGGCCGGCCCTGACCCTTCTCACGATCGTGCCGGCCGAGGCCCTGACCTTCGTGGCCGCGATGGTCGTCGGCATGCTGCTGTTCCGCCTGCTGCCGGCCGGCACCACACGGCCGGCCCCGACGCATGCGGGCGCGTCCGCGGACGCGTGATGCCGGGCCTGTCGGCCCGTGCACCGCTCAGGATCCCGCGGCCAGCCTGGCGACCGGCAGCCGGTGGGATTGCCGCCACGCATCGGGGTCCTGGAAGACGCCCGACCAGAGCCCGAGCCGGCGGCCCCAGGCGCGGGCGCCGGCCTCCGCATAGGGGTGCGGGTCCTGCCGCGCGGCCATGGCGTAGCCCCGGCCGACCATCCAGGCGCCGAGATCCTCGTCGCCGACGCGGCAGAGCGCCGTCGCGATGCCGTCCACCGCCGCCGCCCGCGGCTCGCAGGTCACGGAGGCGTCGCCGATCCGCTCGGCCAGGGCCTGCGCCGCCACCCGGCCGCACTGGTAGGTACGCTCGTGCGCGTCCCAGCAGGTCTGGTCGCGATCGGGCGCCGAGAGCGCCTGGAGACGCACGCGACGATCCGCGATCATGAGGCTGCCGCCGTCGAGGACCGTCGCGGAGCCGGACAGGAATTCGCCGGCCCGCGCCGGCGGGGAAGCCGAGAGCGCCGCGCCGAAAAGCGCCGCGCCGAGGAGCGCGGTTCCGGCCAAGGCCAGGGGCCGGCCGCCGCGGCGCCGGTCATCGGGGGGGCAGAGCACCGTACCGGCCAAGCCTGCCGCGCAGGCCAGGAGCACGCCGACGATCATGGACATGGAAGGAGCCTTTCAGCGATCTCGCGATGCCGCTCCTCTGCCAGCCCGCGGACCCGGCAGCCTGACGGCGCCTGTCAGCCTTCCGTCAGGCAAGGGCGTATAGGGTGAGGGTCGCCATGTCGCCCGCCCGCCTGCACCCGCCGATCCTCCGCCGCACCGCGCTCGCCCGTGCCGTGCTCGCCTCTGTGGTGCTGGTCTGGGGCGCTCCCGCGGCCCGGTCCGCCGAGGACGCCGACCGGGCGCGCCGGGCCCTGGAGCAGGGCGAGATCCGCCCCCTGGAGGAGGTTTTGAGCGCCGCGCGCGCGGCGGCCCCCGGCGACGTGGTCGCGCTCGACCTCAAGCGGAGCGACGGCCGCTGGTACTACAAGCTGCGGATCCTCGGCACGGACGGAAAGCGGCGGACGCTGAAGGTCGATGCCGCCTCGCTGCGGATCCTCGACAGGGACGAGGACGACGATGACTGACGCCCTCCATCGCGGGTGCGCGCCGTGAGGATCCTGATCGTCGAGGATGAGCCGCGCATCGCCGCGGACCTGAAGCAGGGGCTGGAGCGGGCGGGCTACGTCGCCGAGATCGTGACCGACGGCGAGGCCGCGTGGTTTCACGCCGAGGTCGAGAGCTACGACGCGATGGTGCTCGACCTCGGCCTGCCGCGCCTCGACGGGCTCGGCGTGCTGCGCCGGCTGCGCGGGGCCGACATCCGCCTGCCCGTCCTGATCCTGACCGCGCGCGACGGCTGGCGCGAGCGCGTTGAGGGCATCGACGCGGGGGCGGACGATTACCTCACGAAGCCCTTCCGCATGGAGGAATTGGTGGCGCGGCTGCGCGCGATCCTGCGCCGGACCGCCGGGCACGCCTCGCCGGTGCTGCGCGCCGGCCCGGTCGAGCTCGACACGCGGACGCGCACCGTCAGCGTGGACGGCCGCGAGATCGACCTGACGGCGCTGGAGTATCGCCTGCTCGCCTTCCTGCTGCACCGGCCCGGCGAGGTGGTCCCGGCCGGCGCCCTGCTCGACCACCTGCACGGCACCGGCAGCGAGCGCGAGGCGAACGCGATCGAGGCCCTGCTGACGCGCCTGCGGCGCAAGATCGGCGCCGGGGTGATCGAGACGCGCCGCGGCCAGGGCTACCTCGTTCCCGCCCGGGATCCCGGCAGGGACACCGGCGGGGACGCGCGGTGAGACCGCGATCCCTGCGCCTGCGGCTCGGCCTGGCGGCCGCGACCCTGATCGCGCTCGCGCTCGTTCTGGCGGGGATCGGGCTGACGCTGATCTTCGACGCGGTGCTCGAAGCCCGCACGGCGGACGAGCTCGACCGGGCGGCGAAACAGATCGCCGGTGAGGTCAGCCGCGCCCCCGACGGCAGCCCGGTGCTGGCGCGCGAGCCGACCGACCCGCGCTACGCCGCGCCCTACGGCGGCCTGTACTGGCAGGTCGAGGCCGGCAAGCAGCTCCTGCGCTCCCGCTCGCTCTGGGACAAGCGCCTCGGCGGTCCGGCGGAGCCCGCCGCGCCGGACGACGCGCGCACTCTCGATCTGCCCGGCCCGGACGGCGGCTCGCTGATCGCCGTGGAGCGCTCGGTCGCGATCGGATCCCGTGAGGGCGAGACGCGGCTGCGCATCGTCGTCGCCGAGGACCGGCGCGATCTCGCCGGGAGCCGCGCGACCTATCTGCGCCTGCTCGTTCCCTCGCTCGGCGCGCTCTTTCTGCTCCTCACCGGCGCGATGGCGCTCTTCGTGCAGCGGGCGCTCGGGCCGTTCCGCACGCTCCAGGCGGATCTGCGCGCCGTCCACGCGGGCGAGCGGGCGCGCCTGCCGCTGCACTTTCCCGACGAGGTCCGACCGCTCGTCCTCGACCTCAACCGCCTGCTCGACGCGCAGGAGCGCGCCCTGGTCCGCGCCCGCGCGGGCGCGGCCGACATGGCCCATGGCCTCAAGACGCCGCTCGCAATCCTCGACGCGCTGGCCCGGCGCATCGGCGGCACCGAGCCGGACCTCGCGGCCGAGCTGGCCGGGCAGGCGCGCGCGATGGGCGGGCAGGTCGAGCGGGCCCTCGCGCGGGCGCGCGTCGCGCCGCCGGGCGACCTGCGGCGACGGGCCTGCCCGGTGGCCCCCGCGATCGAGCGGCTCGTCGCGACCCTGCGGCGCCTGCCCGAGGGCGAGGGCCTCGGATGGAGCGTCTCGCTGCCGGCGGGACTCGCCTATCCGGGCGAGGAGGGCGAGTTGATGGAGGCCGCGGGCAACCTCCTCGACAACGCGCGCAAATGGGCGCACCGGCGCGTGCGCGTGGCCGGGTCCCTCGGTCCGGACGCCGCGCGCCTGACGATCGAGGATGACGGGCCGGGCATGAGCGAGGCGGCAATCGCGGGGCTCGGCCGCGGCGTGCGCTGGGACGAGAACCGGCCGGGGACCGGCTTCGGGCTCGCGATCGCCCGGGACATCGCCGACGCGGCCGGCGCCGAGCTCACCTTCGGCCGCTCGGGGCTGGGAGGCTTGCGGGCCGAGCTGACCTGGCCGCAGCCCGGCGCGGGCCGCTCTGCAAACGCCGAGGCCGGGACGTAGGGATGCCCGCGCGCGGGCTCGGTTCCGTGCGAGAGGCCGTGCGGGGGAGGCCGTCATCGCTGACGGTGTCACGGATCCGCGACCGGATGTGCGGCCCCGGCGGGCAGAACCTGACAGACGGGTTCACGCCGGCCCGGGCGGGCCGGCGCGTCCCCGATCGGTGCCGCGATCAGTGCCGCGGCAGGGTGTGCAGCGCCCGCAGGAAGGCGTCGACATCCGCGCGGGTGTTGTAGAAGGCGAGCGAGGCCCGAACCGACTGGTCGACGCCGAAGCGGCGCAGGGCCGGCAGGGCGCAGTGATGGCCCGAGCGCACGGCGATACCGTGGGCGTCGAGATGGTGGGCCACCGCCTCGTTCTCCTGTCCCTCGATCGTGAAGGACATCACGCTGGCCTTCTCCCGCGCTGTGCCGATCAGGCGCAGGCCCTTCACCTCGGCCAAGCCCGCCTGCGCGTAGTCCAGCAGGTCGTGCTCGTAGGCGGCGATCGCCGGCAGGCCGATGCTCTCCAGGTAGTCGAGGGCCGCACCGAGACCGACGGCGCCCGCGATGTCCGGGGTTCCGGCCTCGAACTTCTCGGGCGCCCCCTTGTAGACGGTCCGCGCGAAGGTGACGTCCTCGATCATGTGGCCGCCGCCCTGCCAGGGCGGCATCGCCGCGAGCAGGGCCGTCTTGGCGTAGAGGGCGCCGATGCCCGTGGGCCCGAACACCTTGTGGCCGGAGAAGACCAGGAAGTCGGCATCGAGCGCCTGCACGTCCAGCGGTATGTGCGGCGAGGATTGCGCCGCATCGACCAGCACCGGCACGCCGTAGGCGTGGGCCAGCGCGATGATCTCGCGGATCGGGTTCACGGTGCCGAGCGCGTTGGCCACATGCGTCACGGAGACGATCTTCGTGCGGCCGGAGAGCAGGGCCGCGTACTGCTCGAAGATGATCTCGCCCCGGTCGTTGACCGGGATCACCCGGATCGTCGCCCCCGTCCGCTGGGCCAGCAACTGCCAGGGCACGATGTTGGCGTGGTGCTCGATGGTCGAGAGGATGATCTCGTCGCCGGGCCCGATATGGGCGCCCCCGTAGGAGGCGGCCACGAGGTTGATCGCCTCCGTGGTGCCGCGCAGGAAGACGATGTCGTCCTTGGTCGGCGCGTTGAGGAAGCGGCGGACCGCCTCCCGGCCGCCCTCGAACAGGTCGGTGGAGCGCGCCGCCAGGGTGTGGGCGGCCCGGTGGATGTTCGAGTTGTGCCGCCCGTAGAACTCCGAGGTGGCGTCGATGACGGCCTGCGGCTTGTGGGTGGTCGCGGCGTTGTCGAGCCAGATCAGCGGGTGGCCGTTGACGCTCTGGTGCAGGGCCGGGAAATCCCGGCGGACATGCTCCACGTCGAAGGGCGCCGCGACGGGGCTCGACCCGTGCGCGATCGCCCGCGGCGCGGGGCCGGGATGCCGGGACGGCTCGACCCGCGGGGCAGCCGGCGCCTTGCGGGCCGGGCCGGGGCCGAGGTTCAGGAAGTAGTAGTCGGACGGGTTCGCCGCGGCCGGCTCCGGCGCCCGCGAGAGGCGGCCGGTCCGGCGGACGCTCTCCTGCGCCTCGTCCACGCCGCTCCGGGTGGGATCGGCCGGCACCACACCCGGGGCGAGCGCGTGCGCGAAGGCGTTGGCGCGCGGATGGTCCGCCGCGATCTGCCGGTGCAGGTCCGGCCCGCCCGGGACGGACGCGGCGAGCGCCGGCACGCCCGGCAGCGAGAAGTCCGGCAGGGCCGGCCGCGGGATCGCTGGATGGACCGGCGGGATCGCGGCAGCGTCGGCGAAGGCCGGACCTGCGGGCGCGAGGCTCGACAGGGTCGGGCCGGACAGGCCCGGCAAACCGACCGGCGGGGCCCCGAACGAGCGGGCGGCCAGCGCCGAGACGTCCGGCTGGAAGCCGGAGGGCAGGCCGCCGGCCGGCCCCGAGGGGACGCCGACGGCACCGCTCGGCGTCGGCGCGCCTCCGAAGCCTTGAGGCAGGCTCTCGAGGGCCTGCGGCACCTGCGGGCCGGCGGGCAGCGCCGGGGCGAAGGGCTGGCTCGCGGCCTGCCCCTGCCCGTAGATCTCGCGGGCGAGGCGCCCGACGAGATCGGCGTGGAGGTTGCCCTGGGCGAGCTCGCCCGGGTTCCCCGAGGGGATGCCGATGGCGGGAAATCCCAACGCCGTCGCCTCAGGCGTAGTCATGGTAGTTGCCGAGCAGCACGTTATCGAGACGAGCGATGGCGTCCTCGACCAGCACGGCGGCCGAGAAGTAGCGGGTCACGAGGTGCGAGGCGATGGAGTGGTCGTTGGTGCCCATGTAGCGCACCGACAGGCCGGGCTCGATCTCGCCGGTCACACCGGATTTCTGCAGGCCGACCACGCCCTGCTCGCCCTCGCCGACGCGCAGGAGCAGGATCGAGGTGGTCTGGGCACCCGTCACCGGGTCGATGTCGATGGGCAGCTTGTCGCTCGGGACCAGCGGCACCCCGCGCCAGGTGATGAAGGGCGCCCCGAACAGATGGACCACGACCGGCGGCACGCCGCGGCGGGTCGCCTCCCGGCCGAAGGCCGCGATGGCCCGGGGATGGGCTACGAAGAAGGCCGGCTTCTTCCAGACGAGCGTCAGCAGCTCGTCGAGGTCGTCCGGGGTCGGCGGCCCGCCGCGGGTCGGGATGCGCTGGCGCGAGCCGGCCTCGTGGAGCAGGCCGAAGGCCGAGTTGTTCAGAAGCTCCCACTCCTCGCGCTCCTTCACCGCATCGACGGTGAGGCGGATCTGCTCGCGGAGCTGGTCGATCTCGTTCGAATACAGATCCGTGACGCGGGTATGCGTGTTGAGGATCGTCTGGATGGTCGAGAGGTGGTACTCGCGCGGATCGATCTCGTAATCCACGAAGGTGGTGGGCAGGCGCGGCTCGCCGGTGTGCACGGCCAGAAGCTCGATGCCCTGCTCGCCGTAGGAGTTGGTGTGACCCTTGAGCCGGTCGCGCTCCTCCTGGTACTGGCCGATGCGCGTGCGGATCGCCTCGTCCTCGATCGCGGCGCGGTCGAGGGTGAGCAGCGTCACGGCCGAGAGCGCCTTCACCGCCGGGGCGGGCGCGGCCTCGTCCACGAGGTCGCCGTCGCCGAAATAATCGCCCTTCGTGGCAAGGCCCTGGCGCAGGCGGCCCTTGTAGGGCCCCGATAGCGTCAGCTCGACGGTGCCGTCGGCGACCACCACGAGACTCCGGTCGGCCGCGCCCTCCTCGCGGATCACCTCACCGGCCTGATGCCGGCTCTCCTTGAACTTGCCCGCGAGCGCTGCGAGTTCGGCATCGCCCAGACGGCTGAACAGCGGCACGGCGCGGAGCGATCCGGAGCGGATGGCGCGGCCCTTGTCCTCGGAGACCAGATCGATGCGGCCGCCCTTGGCCAGCACCACGGCGCGGCGGTTGACGCGGTAGACGCCGCCGGGCACGTCCACGAAGGGCAGGAGCCGCAGGAGCCAGCGCGGGGTGTTGGCCGCGTTCTGGACCGAGGTGACGGTGGCCGTCGCAAGGTTGCGTGCCGCTGTGGCGCTGACGCTCAAACCCGGTCCGCTCATCGTTCATCGTCTCCTAGTCAGGGCTGGGCACGCCGCATCGACCCGCGCGTCGGCGGGCGGCCCCGTCGTCAGGACGGGCCGGGCGCAAATCGTCGTGGGATCGGCCCGGCTGAAATGCCGTTTCCGACCCAATGAAATGGGATATTCCCGGACAACCAATCAGTATTGGCCGCTAGTTCCACGATTCGGCCTGCGCCGCATCGCGAGAGTATCAGTGGCCGGCACCGGCCAAGCAGTCAACGAAATGATATTCCTATTTATCGCCGTATCTTGGCATAGCAACCCAATTTAACCCCGAAACATGGGACGCGATCGGCCCCGAACGGGGAAAGCGGAGAACGAGATTCTCCGCACCCCCGCCTGCACGGAAGGATGTCGGCAGCATCGTTTCAAAAGAAGGATTTTTCGCCTGGCGTCAGATTCCGTCACCGAAGCCGAAGGACTGGTCCATGCTCAGCGCCGGCTCCTCGGTCGCCCGCAGGCGCGACACGACACGGGCCGGCACGCCCGCGACGGTGGTGTGCGCGGGCACGTCGCCCAACACCACTGCGGCCGCGGCCACCTTGGCGCCCTCGCCGACATGGACGTTGCCGAGCACCTTCGCGCCGACGCTGAGAAGCACGCCGCGAGCGATCTTGGGATGGCGATCGCCGCTCTCCTTGCCGTTGCCGCCCAGCGTCACCGACTGGAGGATCGACACGTCGTCGGCCACCACCGTGGTCTCGCCGATCACCACCCCCGTGGCGTGATCGATGAACACGCCGGAGCCGATCCGCGCCGCCGGGTGGATGTCGCAGCCGAACACCTCGGAGATGCGGCTCTGGACATGCAGCGCCAGGGTCGCCCGGCCCTGGTGCCAGAGCCAGTGGCCGATCCGGTAGGCCTCGAGGGCGGCGAAGCCCTTGTAGAACAGGAAGGGGTCGAGATAGCGCCGGCAGGTCGGGTCGCGCTCGCGGATGGCGACGAGGTCGCGCACCGCGTGGGCGCCCGCCTGCGGATCCGCCTCGAAGGCGGAGAGGCAGAGGTCGCGCATCGACAGGCGGGCAAGATCGCCATCGCCGAGGCGGTGGGCGAGGCGGTAGGCCAGGGCCTGAGCGAGGCTGCGCTGGTCGAGGACGGTCGCCTGGATGATGCCCGCGTAGAGCGGCTCCTCGATCAGGGCGGCCTCGGCCTCGGCGCGCAGCTCGGCCCAGACCTCTGCCTCGCCGATGCTGCGGCTGGTCACGCGGAGGGGCGGCTGGAGGGCGGCGAGCGCGATCACGGTAGGCTCGTTCAGTGCACGCGCCGGAACAGGTCCGGCAGGTAGCGCTCCAGCACCTCGTGGCCCTCGAACTGGACGTCGACGGTGCGCGGGCGCCCATCCTGCCCATGGATGCCGACGATCCGCCCCCTGGCGTGGCGCCAGATCCCGAGAGCTTCGGCGAGGTCGAGCCGCTCGAACACCACGTGGTCGCCCCGTCCGATCGTTGCCGAAGCCATCGCGTCCTCCTCACCGTCAGGGCTGGATCCTGCAGCTCGATCGTGCGCCGCAGGCCGGGCGGGACCGGGCGATGCCCCGTCCCGAGAAGGCCGTCCCACCCGCGCCTCGACGGGGGAGAACATTTCGTTCGCGGCGTGGCCGAAAGAGAGCATGTTTTTGAATAAGCCCTTGTTTCAACTCGATAATTTACGATTCAACGGGGTTTGACAAGGCAGGTTCCAATACGCCTTCGGCAACATCCTCGGCGCGGGCTCGGCTCAGCCCGGCTTGGCCGGCGCCTCGCGGAGTTGGGGGGACGCCCTTCGGTTATCGAGAGAGGTTCAGAGCCACGTCGTTGCAGAACCGGCAGAGGCCGGCTCCGTCAGTGTGGACGTGCTCCGGTCATAGGAGACCGCGCGGGCCGCCGCGCCTGCTGGCAACCGGATTAGGAGAGGGTAACGATCGAGCAGCGGGATATGACCGATCGCAGGAGGCTTCCCGGCGCATGACCGATCGGTAACGTTGGCCGCCGAACGCGAAAAAGCCGCCTCCTTGCGGAAGCGGCTTCTCGTATGTCTGAGATCGTGCTGAGGGAAT
>NZ_BPQM01000129.1 GCF_022179245.1 Methylobacterium gregans | reverse complement strand
CGTTCGGGGGCGGGCCGGTGGGCATCGAGACGATCGCCGCGGCGCTGTCCGAGCCGCGCGACGCGATCGAGGACATCATCGAGCCCTACCTGATCCAGCAGGGCTTCGTGCAGCGCACGCCCCGCGGACGCGTCCTCACCCCGCAGGCCTTCCGCCACATGGGTCTGGCCGTCCCGAGCAGGGAAATCGCCCCGGAAGCGGCGGAGGTCTGAGCCGCGCCTACCCGCCCACCAGGCTGTCGGCGAAATCGTCGGGCACCGCGCCGAAGCTCTCGAGGATCGCGATGCTCTCGACCTCGCCGGTCTCGTCGTCGGCGACCACCCGCAGGGCCGCCGTGCCGGGCAGGCGCGCGGCCATGGCCTGCGCCTTCTTGAGAGCCCCGCTCTCGGTGCCGGTGACCTCGCGGTCGCCCGGCGTCAGGCGGTTGCGCTTCATCACGAAGGTCTGCACCACGAAGGTCGTCTTGAGGGTCATGGGAGAGATCTCGACGGATGCGCTCGCTCTACGCGATCGGCTGCATCCAGCTCAACGCTCGCGTCGCAGGCTGCGGATGAATCGCCGGGCGACCCCGCGCACCGCCTCGTCGTCGCGGCTCGCGTCCTCGGCCTTGTCCCAGAGATGATCGAGGCTGCCCTCCAGCGCATCGAGCAGGGCGGGATCGCGCGCGGCGAGAAACTGGAGCGTGCCGAAGAGCAGGTGCTCGACGGCCAGTTCGCGGTGGCGCGCCGCGACGATGGGATCGGGATTCGGCTCGGACATGGTGCGAGAACGAGCGGGCCGGCCGCGAGTTCTGCCCCGGGCCGCGATGCCGCAGCCCGTCAGCTTCGCTTCCGCAGCGGGCGCTCGTAGCGCGCGGCAATGTCCGTGAAGCCGGTCGCGGCGCAGAAGCCGCGCAGGCTCGCGGCCTCCGGGTCCGGTCCGGCGTCGAGGCGCAGCACGCCGCAGCCGGCGGCGCGCGCCGCCTGCGCGCCGGCCTTGAGCAGCAGGCGGCCGATGCCCTGGCGGCGCTCGTCGGTCGCGACCGCCAGGGTGCTGACGGTCGCGACCGGGTGCGCGTCCACGAGGGTCGCGTGCCAGTGCAGCACGATGAGACCGCTCGGCGGCCCCCAGGCGAGGGCGAGGAGCGCAACGCCGCGATCCTGGCGCAGGGTCTCGATCCGCTCGGCGAGCGCGCGTGGTGCGATCGCGATGCCGCAGGAATCGAGCAGCGCGGCGAGTCCGGCGGCGTCGGCCGGGGCGGCCGAGCGGATCTCCAGGCCGTAGCGGTTGCTCATGGCGGCGCTCCGGCGGACCAAGGGCGCCTTCGTTGGGCGCAAACGTCCGGCCGGGTCAAGGCTCGGGGTCCGACCCCGAGACCCCGCCGAAGGGCTTTCGCTCTCCGGGACTCCCCGACGATCAGGCCAGCGTCGTGAGGTCCTGGAACCAGTGTTGGGCCTGGGTATAGCCCTTCACACGCGGTGAGAGGGCGTGCGGGTTGGTGTCGTGCACGACCCAGACCTGCACCGCGTCGTCGACCACGATCTCGTGCATCCGGGCGAGCAGCCGGTCCTGCTCGGCCGTGTCGAGGCTGTTGCGGATCTTGTCGCAGAGCGCGTCGACCTCGGCGTTGCGGTAGTGGCTCCAGTTCACGCCGTTCGGCGAGATCTGGCGCGAATCGTAGAAGCGCAGCATCGCGTAGAACGGGTCGGAGGTGACGTAGGCGATGTTGCCGCCCGAGACGTCCTTCAGGCTCGGATCCGAGGCGCCCTGGCGCCAGCCCGTATAGGCCACCTCCAACTCCACGGTGCGGAACGCCACCTGGATCCCGACCTCGGCCCAGCTCTGCTGTATGAACTCGTTGATCGGCAAGCTGAGCATCTGTCCGGTGCCGCCTGTCGGGATGACGAAGGTGGTCTTGAGCGGGTTCTTCACCGAGTAGCCCGCCGCCTCGACGAGCTTGCGGGCCTCGTCCATGTCGGTCCGGATCTGGAAGCTCGGCTTGCCGAACCACGGGCTCGACGGCTGCACCTGGCCGAGAGCCGGCGCGGCGAGACCGCCCATCAGCTGCACCACGCCCTCGCGGTCGACCGCGAGGTTGGCGGCGCGGCGCAGGCGCAGATCCCGCCAGGGCGAGCCCTCGACCATCGAGAGGTGGTAGTTCCAGACATGCGGCGTGTCGTTGCCCACCACCCGCATGCCGGCGGCCTTGAGGCGCGGCACCGCGTCGGGGGCGGGCAGCTCGATCAGGTCGACGTTGCCCGAGAGCAGCGCGTTCACCCGGGCCAGATCCTCCGGCACGCAGGCGAGCGTCAGCCGGGCGAGCTTCGGCATGCGCTTCGGGTTCCAGTAGCGCTCGTTCGGCACGAACTCGGCCCGCACCCGCGGCGTGAGGCCCGCGAGCTTATAGGGGCCGGTGCCCGAGGGCTGGAAAGCGAACTTCGCCCAGTCGCGCCCGACCTTCTCGTACTGCGCGGGCGAGGAGATCAGGAACCAGAGCATCTGGTACGGGAACAGGCTGTCGACGCTTTTCGTCGTCACCTGCACGGTCGAGGCGTCGAGCTTCCTGTAGCTCGCCACGCCCGGCAGGCGCGGGCGCACCTGCGCCGCCTGGCGCTGGTCGAAATGCGGTGCCTCCTTGTTGAGCACCTTGTCGAAGTTCCAGATCACCGCGTCGGCGTCGAAGGGCGAGCCGTCGTGAAAGGTCACGCCCTCGCGTAGGCGGAAGATCCAGTTCTTCCGGTCCGCCGGGTCGCTCTCCCAGCTGGTCGCCAGGCCCGGCACCATCTTGCCCGGCCGGTCGGCGACGTCGAGTTCCCAGGCCACCAGCGGATCGTAGAGGGTGAGCCCCGTGAACTGGTAGCCGCCCGCGCCCCGGTCCGGCTGGCCGGTGGTGAGCGGCAGGTCGGTCATCGAGATGCCGTAGGTCAGGCTGCCGGACGGGCTGCCCGACTGGGCGAGCAGGCTGCCGGTCGGGCCCAGGGCGGCGAGGGCGGCGCCCCCGGCCAGGACCGATCGGCGTGTCAGCGGCGTGCGGTGCATCAGGATCTCTCGTGTGGGGGCAAATGCGTGGGGCCGGGGCTCTGCGGCCAGG
Source organism: Methylobacterium gregans (assembly GCF_022179245.1). GTDB lineage: Bacteria > Pseudomonadota > Alphaproteobacteria > Rhizobiales > Beijerinckiaceae > Methylobacterium > Methylobacterium gregans. The sequence goes on along the minus strand of NZ_BPQM01000129.1, from coordinate 23,581 downwards.
CGCTGCCAGTGAAAGCCCGCGACCGATCAGCAAGAAGCGGGCCATGACTGCCAAGCTTCGGATGAAGCCTGAGCAAAGACGCAGTTCAGGTGGCGGATCGAGACGCATTCGTCGGGTGCTCGGAGTGAAGTACCCGATGGATCCGGCGCGCCGGGGAGCACGGAACGGACGCGGCGCGGCACAGATCTGGGGCTTTGCTTGGTCTCGACCTCAGAAATTGGGCGAAGAACCGTGGGCGGTCGCCTTCCGCGCTGCGGCGTGACAGCGGGTCGGGAGGCGGGCACAGTGCTTCCCCGCGGGAACCGGCAGCAGAAACCGACCCGCCCGGGGGCCAGGAGGGAGCGCTCCATGCCACGGTACTTCTTCGACGTCCGGTCCGGTTCCGGCCTCGTCTGCCTCGACTACCAGGGCCTCGACTGTGCCGACGATGCGGCGGCCCTCGAGACGGCGCGCCACGGTGCGGGCTTCACCTCGCACGCGGACTGCGCCCGCAACCCGCAGCTGACCCGCTACCGCTTCAGCGTGCAGGACGCCGAGCACCGGCCGCTCTTCACCGTGCCGTTCACCGAGCTTGAGCCCGACGCCCCGCCGGCCCGCAAGCGCCCCCGCGGATCGGGGCGCGGCCGCGCCGCGCGGAGCCGGCCCTCCGTGCACTGAGGGGCTGCGGCAGGCTGTCGCCCCAAGCTGCGGCCCCAAATGGCTGGGGGCGAGTGCCCCGACGTCTGCAACTTTCGGCATGGGTTTCACCCTTCCGAAAGCTCGCCGCCCCTCAATCGGAGCGTGCAGACGGATCACAGCATGCAGCCCAGCCTTGCGGCCCAGATCGACGGCGAACTCACCAAACGCTGGCACGAGCCGCGCTCGGCCTCCCTGCGCGCGCTCTATGTCGAGCGCCTGGGCGAGGCACAGCGGCAGGACGTGCGGCTCGCCGCCTGGATCGTCGGCCTGCTCTACATGCTGTTCGCGGTCACCGACGCGGTGCTGATCGGCGACGTGCTGCCCTATACGGCGGCCGCACGCCTCGTGATCGGTCTCGGCTTCATCGCCGGCATGGAGATCCAGATCGGGCGGAGTGTGCCGCTGCCAGTGATCGACCGGCAATGCGCGGCCGCGGTGGTCGTCGGCTACGGGGTCTGGCTCTGGCTGTCCAGCTACAGCCATCAGCATCTCAGCGCATCGTACTACATGATCTTCGGGATCATCTTCATGATGGTCTCGAACCTGTTCTTCAATTTCGGTTTCCGGCTGGCGCTGGCCACCTCCGGCGTGATCGCGGCAAGCTTCCTGGGCGCTCTCGCGACGGTGTTCCCGGTGAGCTACGAGTACGCGGTCGCAGTCGGCACGCTCTACCTCTCGACCTTTGTGCTGACGCTCTACGTCAACTGGAAGCTCAACCGGGAGCGCTACCGGGTCTTCCTCAACGCGGTGCGGGCCGAGCTGCAGCAGCAGGAGGTGGTCGAGCGCGGCGCGGCGCTGCTGCGCCTCTCCACGACCGACGCGATGACGGGGCTCGCCAACCGCCGGGCGATCGACGAGGCCCTGCGCGCCCACTGGGAGGCGTGGCAGGCGCGCGGGCACGGCTTCGGCGTCGTCCTGATCGACATCGACTATTTCAAGCTCTTCAACGACCATTACGGGCACCAGGAGGGCGACCGCTGCCTCGTCGCGGTCGCCGCCGCGCTGGAGCGCGTCGCGGCCGCGCGGGGCTGTATCGTCGGCCGATTCGGTGGCGAGGAGTTCATCGTGCTGGCCCGCTGCGAGAGCCGCCGGCAGATGGTCGGGATCGCCGAGGCGATCCGCGCCGCGATCGAGACCTTGCGCCTCCCCCACTGCCAGCGCCCGGACCGCTCCGAGACGATCACCGTCAGCGTCGGCGCCGCCTTCAGCGCGGATGTCGCGGGCAACAAGGTCGAGCGACTCGTGACTGAGGCCGACCGCGCCCTCTACGCCGCCAAGGCGAGCGACCGGAACTGCGTGCGGGTGTTCGACCGGGACGATCCGGGGCAGCTCGGCCTCTACGAGAGCGTGGCCGACCTCGTCCGCACCGCGCTCGCGCAGGACCGGGTCTCCCTCGTCTACCAGCCGATCCTCGACGCGCGCACCGGTGCGGTGGTGGCCGCCGAGGCCCTGATGCGGCTGACCGCTCCCGATGGCGCGCCGGTCTCGCCGGCCGTCTTCATCCCGGTGGCCGAGCGCACCGGCGCCATCGTCGAACTCGGCAAGTGGGCGGTGCGCACGGCCTGCCGCGAGGCGCTCACCGGGGCTGGGCTGAAGCGGGTCAGCGTCAACGTCTCGGCGGCGCAGTTCCGGGTGCCGGGCTTCGCGCTCGCGGTGGCGGGCATCCTGGCCGAGACCGGCATTGCGGCTGGCCGCCTCGCCGTGGAGGTGACAGAGGGGCACGAGATTGAGACCCAGGAGGCCGTGATGCAGGGGCTGGCGGAACTCCGCGACCTCGGGGTGAAGCTCTGGCTCGACGATTTCGGCACGGGCTTCGCCGGGCTATCCTGCCTGCGCAGCCTGCCCTTCGACGTCGTCAAGATCGACCGCTCCTTCCTGTACGCCGCCGAGACCCCGCAGGGCGCCCGGATGCTGGAGGACATCCTCGGTCTCGTGCGCAACGCCGGTCCGGCCACCGTGGTCGAGGGCGTCGAGACCGACGGCCAGCGCGCCTTCCTGGCCGCGCGGCCGGTCGACATGCTGCAGGGCTTCCGCCTCGGCAGGCCGATGCCGATCGAGGCGCTGCGCGCCTTCCTGCGCGAGCGGGAGGAGGCACCCGCCCGCTCGCTCTCGGCCTGACGCGGCGTCCCCCTCAGGCCCGCTCCAGTTCCAGGTAGCCGACGCAGGCCCCCGAATCCGCGGCATAATGGATGCCCGCGAGATCCACCTCCGAGATCTCGGCCGCGAAGGCCCGAATCTGCGCCTCGGTGCGGTAGAGGAGCTGCCAGTCCATCACGGCGTCCATGTAGGCCTCCTCGCGCAGGCCCGTGAGGAAGTTGCCGATGAGGAGCCGGCCGCCCGGGCGCAACAGCCCGAAGAGTTTGCGGGTCAGCCGCGCCGCGATGCGCTCGTCGAGGTAGTCGTAGAGGCCTGCCGCGTAGACGAGGTCGAAGCGCCCGATCTCGGCCTCCGTCGTCGCCTTGGCGGCGATGAAGTCCCGCACGCTGAGCCGGCGCGTCGCGATGGCCGGCGAGAGCTTGTGGGCCTGCTCGGCCACCAGCGCGAGGCTCACCCGGTCCTGATCGGTCGCGAGCAGGCGGCCGACGCGGCCGGCGCGAAGCGCCGCGCTGATCTCGGCCTCGCGCAGGTGCCCGCAGGCGACCGCCAGCACGGCGGCGCCGGGCCGCTCCGCCGCGGCTCGGTCGATCGCCGCGGCCAGGATGCGCCGACGCTCCCGCACCGCGGCGCAGGGCGCCGTCCCGGCCGTGACCGCGTAGGCCGCCCGGCCGGCCGCGCCCGCGGCCGCCACCGCGTCGCCCGCGTCGGGGTGGTGGTAGATCAGGTCGAGCAGGCCCGCATCGCCCGGATAGCCGCGCGGCCGCGCGAAGGCGTGGCGGGTCAGCGGGCAGTCCTGCATCAGCGCCCCGATCGGGTGGGACCGCACCGCCGGTACGGCTGCGGCGGCCCAGTCCCCCGGTCCCGCCGCGTCCCGGATATCGCGCAGGGTCTCGATCGTCCGATCCGCGAGGCGCGCATGTGCCTCGGCGCCGTCCGACGCTGCGAGCTCGGCCGCGATCGCGTCGAGGTGCGTGGCGACGCGGACCATGAGTTGCCGCTGGGCCTCGGTCAGAGGCGGTGGCGAAGCGTCGGCCGGAGCGGGAAGCGTGATATTCCTGCCGATCTCGATCGTTTCGGAAGGTTTCGGCCAGATCCGAGCGGATGTGGTCGCACGCGCATGCCTAGAGCGCAGAAGACGTGCGGGATAGATACGCATCTTTTTGCATCCAATGAGCGACCCGACTCCTTGAAGGCGGCCGGATACGCTCGTTCTTGCCCCGTCCACGAGGTAATCGGAGTCCGACGGGGATGCGTAGGGTTGCGTCGGTTCTGCAAAGGTGTTGTCCACCAAAACCTACAGTTGTTCACACCCTCGCTGTGCAGCCTGTCCGCGCTGGCCCAGGACGCGTGCGGGCAGGGGCCGTCGCAACCGCGGCCGCCGATGTCGGACACGGCGCTGGGCCACGGTGTCGCAGGTCAGAATGATCCGGGTCGCGACGTGTGGGGTAGGGCTTGATTCCGAGCAGGGCATGCGTTCTCACTGTCGAGCGCCGGTCAGGTGCTCGGAGATTGCTTTGGCGATCTCGAGAGTTGTTTTTTCCAGAATATATTAGATCCCAAGGCGTGTTATGCCGCTTAGTGCAATACTGGATACGAACCCGAATGGGTCGGGCGAGCAAGTTCAAAACATCCTGAGAGCGGTGCGCAGACATCTTGCGATGGATGTCGGGTTCATTTCCGAGTTCACCGAGAACGATCGTGTGTTCCGGTTCACGGACGGCGAGACGCTGCGCAATCCCATCACGGTCGGCGGGGCGGATCCGCTCCGGCAGAGCTTCTGCCACTACGTGGCGGCCGGCCTCATGCCCGAGCTGCTGCACGATGCCCGCGAGGACCCGGTCGCCCGCGGCCTCCCGGCAACGGAGGCGCTCCCGGTGGGCGCGCATCTGAGCGTCCCACTCCGCTACGCCGACGGGACCGCTTACGGCACCCTGTGCTGCTTCAGCTTCACGCCGGACCGCACCCTCACCGGGCGGGACCTCGGCGTGCTGCGGCTCTGCGCCGACGTCGTCTCGGCCGTGCTCCAGAAGGAGCGCCGCGCCAGCCTCGACCTGGAGGCGCGGCGCGCCCGCATCGCCGGCATCCTGGAAACCCAGGCCATCGACATCGCCTACCAGCCCGTCTACCGCACGAGCGACGGGCGCCTGATGTCGTTCGAGGCGTTGTCGCGCTTCCGCGCGGCGCCGGAGCGCGCGCCGGACGTCTGGTTCGCGGAAGCCGCCGAGGTCGGGCTGCTGGCGGACTTGGAGTTCCTGGCGGTCGGGCTCGCCCTGCGGGGGCTGGAGCGGCTCGACCCGTCGATCAAGATCACCCTCAACCTCTCACCGTCGAGCGTGCTGAGCCCGGCCTTCGCCCGCGCTTTCGCGGGGGCGCCGCTCGGGCGGATCGTGCTCGAGCTGACGGAGCACGCCGAGGTGCCCAGCTACGCGGCCCTGCGCGCGGCCCTGGCGCCTCTGCGGGCGGGCGGCCTGCGACTCGCCATCGACGATGTCGGGGCCGGCCACGCCACCTTCCGGCACGTGCTCGATCTCTCGCCGGAACTGATCAAGCTCGACCGCAGCCTCATCGCCGGGATCGACCGGGATTCCGCCCGCCGCGCGCTCGCGGACGCCCTGACGATCTACGGCCGGCGCATCGGCTCGGAGGTGGTGGCCGAGGGCGTCGAGACCTGGGCCGAGTACGCGGTGCTGAAGGAGATCGGCGTCACCCGCCTGCAGGGCTACCTGCTGGGCAGGCCGCAGTCCCTCGACGCGGCCTGCACCCTGCCCCTGACCCTGGCGGCGCTGGGCGCGGCCTGAGCCGCGCCGCCCGGTCCGGTCAGGCCGGCCGGCCCTCCGCCTTGGCCTCGCGGCGGCGAGCGGTGAGGACCCACTCGGTGTAGCCGTTCGGCTGCGCGCGGCCCTTGAGGACGAGGTCGCAGGCCGCCCGGAAGGCCGGGCCGTCGAAGTCCGGCGCCATCGGGCGGTAGAGCGGGTCGCCCGCGTTCTGGCGATCGACCACCTTGGCCATCCGCCGGAGCGTCTCCATCACCTGCGCCTCGTCGACCACGCCGTGGTGCAGCCAGTTGGCGATGTGCTGGGAGGAGATGCGGAGCGTCGCGCGGTCCTCCATCAGGCCGACATCGTGGATGTCCGGCACCTTGGAGCAGCCGACCCCCTGGTCGATCCAGCGCACGACGTAGCCGAGGATGCCCTGCGCGTTGTTGTCGAGCTCCTGCTGCACGTCGTCGGGCGCGAAGTTCGAGCGGGCGAGCGGGATCTCGAGGATCTCACTGAGCGCGGAGCGGGGCCGGCGGGCGAGTTCGAGCTGGCGCGCCCGCACGTCGGTCTCGTGATAGTGCAGGGCGTGCAGCGTCGCGGCGGTGGGGGAGGGGACCCAGGCCGTCGAGGCGCCGGCCTTCGGGTGCGCCCCCTTCTGCATCAGCATGTCGGCCATGGCATCGGGGGCCGCCCACATGCCCTTGCCGATCTGCGCCCGGCCGAGCAGGCCGCAGGCGAGGCCGACATCGACGTTGTTCTCCTCGTAGCCCTTGATCCAGGCGGTCGCCTTCATGTCGTTCTTGCGGATGACGGGGCCGGCCTCCATCGCGGTGTGGATCTCGTCGCCGGTGCGGTCGAGGAAGCCAGTGTTGATGAAGACCACCCGGGAAGCCGCCGCCTTGATGCAGGCGGCGAGGTTCACCGTGGTGCGGCGCTCCTCGTCCATGATGCCCATCTTCAGCGTGTCGGGCTCTAGCCCCAGCATCGCCTCGACCCGGCCGAACAGCTCGACCGCGAAGGCGACCTCCTCCGGGCCGTGCATCTTCGGCTTGACGATGTAGACCGAGCCGGTGCGGCTGTTGCGGAAGCCGGAATCGCCCTTGAGATCGTGGATCGCGATCATCGCGGTGACGGCCGCGTCGAGCATGCCCTCGGGGATCTCGTTCCCGTCCGCGTCCAGCACCGCGTCGGTGTCCATGTGGTGGCCGACATTGCGCACCAGCATCAGGGAGCGGCCGGGCACCACCACCTCGCCGCCCGCGGGCGCGATGTAGTGCCGGTCCGGATTGAGGCGGCGCTCCTGCGTGCGGCCGTCCTTCTCGAAGGTGGTCGCCAGCGTGCCCTTCATCAGGCCGAGCCAGTTGCGGTAGACCACGACCTTGTCGTCGGCATCCACCGTCGCGACCGAGTCCTCGAGGTCCATGATCGTCGAGACCGCGGATTCGAGCAGGATGTCGGCAACCCCCGAGGCATCGAAGCGGCCGATCCGGTGGGTGCGATCGAGGACGACCTCGATGTGCAGGTTGTTGTGGCGCAGCAGCAGGGCCGAGGGCATGCTCGCCCGGCCGCGATAGCCCGCGAAGGTCTCGGGGCGCGCCAGCGGCACGGTCTCGCCGGTGTTCAGGTTGGCGACGAGCCGGCCGTCCTCGACCGCGTAGGTGACCACGTCGGCGTGGCGCCCGCCCGCCAGCGGCACGGTGCGGTCGAGATAGGCGCGGGCGCGGGTCACCACGCGGGCGCCCCGGGTGCGGTTGTAGCCGCCGCCGCGGGTCGCGCCGCCCTCCTCTGAGACCGCGTCGGTGCCGTAGAGCGCGTCGTAGAGCGAGCCCCAGCGGGCATTGGCGGCGTTGAGCGCGTAGCGGGCGTTGGAGACCGGCACCACGAGCTGAGGCCCGGCGATCTCGGCGATCTCGGCATCGACGTTGCGGGTGTCCACTTGCACCGGGCCGGGATCGGGCAGCAGGTAGCCGATCTCGCGCAGGAAGGCCTCGTAGGCGGCGGGATCCGCGGGCTTGCCGGCCCGCGCGCGGTGCCAGTCGTCGATCTGGGCCTGGAGCGCGTCGCGCTTGGCGAGCAGCGCGCGGTTCTTCGGCGTCAGGTCGCGCACCACGGCGCCGAGGCCGCCCCAGAACACCTCCGGCGAGATTCCGGTCCCCGGCAGCGCCTCCTCCACGACGAAATCGTGGAGCACCCGCGCCACTGCGAGCCCGCCGACATTCACCCGATCCATACCCGTCCTCACAGCGGCCCAGTTCGTATGGGCGGCGTCGATATCAGGCGGACGGGGCGTCAGGTAGGCGGAGCAGGGGGAAAGTGGCGACACAAACTGGAATGCCTCACACCACTGCTGGAGCAGCGCCGTGACAATATTCCTCCGCCGTAAATGGCGACCCACATAGGATGCTGAACACCGCGCTTGCTGGCAGGCTAGCGCTTCGGTACCAGCTTCGCCACAAACAATTTCGGGAGGTCACGAATGCCCCACCTGCAACCCTCGCGCCGCGCGATCCTGGCCGGGGGGCTTGCTGCTGCCGCCGCGCTCCCGCTCTCGGCGCGGGCGCAAGGTGCCTATCCGACCCGGCCGATCACCCTGATCGTGCCCTTCGCGGCCGGCGGCTCGACCGACGTGGTCGGGCGCCTCGTCGCGCAGAAGCTGTCGGAGGTGCTGGGTCAGCAGGTGGTCGTCGAGAATGTGGTCGGGGCCGGCGGCAATGTCGGGGCCGCGCGCGTCGCGAAGGCGGAGCCGGACGGCTACACCATCCTGATGGGCACGGTCGCGACCCACGCGCTGAACCCGCTCATCCTCAAGCGCAAGCCCTACGACCCGGTGACGGACTTCGCCCCCGTCGCGCTGCTCGCGGTCGTGCCGAACGTGCTGATCGTGAACCCGAGCCTGCCGGCCAAGAACGTGCAGGAGCTGATCGCCCTGCTGAAGGCCGACCCGAAGAAGTACAACTACGCCTCCTCCGGCATCGGCACGCCGCTGCACCTCTCGGGCGAGCTGTTCAAGAGCATGGCCGGCGTGCAGATGCAGCACATCCCCTATCGCGGCTCCGGCCCGGCGCTCAACGACGTGGTGGCCGGGCAGGTGCCGATCCAGTTCGACAACCTGCCCTCGGCCTCGGAATTCATCCGGGCCGGCACCCTGCGGGCACTGGCCGTGACCACGAAGGAGCGCGCGCCCTCCTTTCCCGACGTCCCGACGCTCGCGGAAGCCGGTCTGCCGAACTACGAGACCTACACCTGGAACGCCCTGTTCGCGCCGCCCGGCACGCCGCGGCCGATCGTGGACGCCCTCAACGCGGCCGCCCGCAAGGCGCTCGCCGACCCGGCCCTGGTCGAGCGGCTGAAGACCTTCAGCGCCAAGGTCCAGCTCTCTACTCCGGAGGAACTGGGCGAGCACGTGAAGGCCGAGACCGCCAAGTGGACCCCGGTCGTGCGCGAGGCCGGCATCCAGGCCGACTGAGCGGCGGCCCGGTCCCGCGGCGTGTCTCGTGAGCGCGCCGCGGCAGGCCGACCGATCAACCAACGACGGAAAACCAACAACAAGAACCGCCGGGTGAAGGCGGAGCCGGATTCGGGAGAGACACATGAGTGAGCCTGTAGGTGGCTCGGGCGCGCGCGGGTTCGTGCGCGGACCCCAGAGCTTCGTGGCCGGACTGGGACTGATCGCGCTCGCGCTGTTCGCGATCTGGGCGGGCGACGACCTCGCGCGCGGCACGCTCGGCGCGATCGGTCCGGGCCTGATGCCCTTCTGGCTGGCGATCGGTGTGGGCCTGTGCGGCGCGGCGCTCTGCGTGGCGGGCCTGCTGCGCGCGGGCGCGCCGCTGCAAGGCATGCCGCTGCGCGGACCCGTGGTCGTCCTGCTGGCGATCGTGCTCTTCGCGGTGACGATCCGGCCCTTCGCCTTCGGCAGCGTCACCACGCCGGGTCTCGGTCTCGCCGTGGCCGGCCCGCTGGCGGTGCTCGTGGCGGGCTATGCCAGCCCCGAGGCGCGGCTCTCGGAGCTTCTGATCCTGGGGCTGCTCCTGACGGCGGGCTGCATGCTGCTGTTCGGCGACCTTCTGAACCTGCCTATCCCGATGCTGCCGACCGCGCTGATCCAGGCACTCAGCGGCACGATCCCGTCGCGCACGCTGCTGCGGATCGCGGCCGGCATCCTGGCGCTCTTCGGGCTCGGCCTGCTCCTCCTGAACCGCCGGTCGGCTAAGCGCGAGCCGATCGACGTCGCCCAGCACTCCCTGACGACCTGAGCGAGCCCCAGCCATGACGGACCTCCTGTCCAATCTGGGCCTCGGCTTCGCCGTCGCGCTCAGCCTCCAGAACGTCGCGCTCTGCTTCCTCGGCTGCCTCGTCGGCACGCTGATCGGCGTCCTGCCGGGCGTCGGGCCGATCGCCACCATCGCGATGCTGCTGCCGATCACCTTCGGGCTCGATCCGGTCGGCGCGCTCATCATGCTGGCCGGCATCTATTACGGCGCGCAGTACGGCGGCTCGACCACCGCGATCCTCGTCAACATCCCGGGCGAGGCGACCTCGGTCGTCACCACCCTCGACGGCCACCAGATGGCCCGCCAGGGCCGGGGCGGCATCGCGCTCGGTACCGCGGCCATCGCCTCGTTCTTCGCCGGCACGGTGGCGACCGTGCTCATCGCCGCGCTCGGCGCGCCGCTGACCAGGCTCGCGCTGATCTTCGGCCCGGCCGAGTACTTCGCCCTGATGGTGATGGGCCTCGCCTTCGCGGTCGTGCTGGCGCACGGCTCGGTGCTCAAGGCCGTGGCGATGATCCTCGTCGGCATCCTGCTCTCCTCGGTCGGCACCGACCTCGAGACGGGCCAGGAGCGCATGACCTTCGGCTTCGCCTTCCTGACCGACGGCGTCGACTTCTCGGTCCTGGCGATGGGTCTGTTCGGCATCGCCGAGATCCTGCGCAACCTCGACCAGAGCGAGACCCGCGATGTGGTGCGGGCCCAGATCGGCCGTCTGCTGCCCGGCGTGGCGGAGTTGAAGCAGGCCACCCCCGCCACCCTGCGCGGGACGGCGATCGGCGCGATCCTCGGCATCCTGCCGGGCAACGGCGCGGTGCTCGGCCCCTTCGCCTCCTACACGATCGAGAAGAAGATCGCCCGAGACCCCTCCCGCTTCGGCCGCGGCGCCATCGAGGGCGTGGCGGGCCCGGAGAGCGCCAACAACGCGGGCGCGCAGACCGCCTTCATCCCGCTGCTCACGCTCGGCATCCCGCCGAACGCCGTGATGGCGCTGATGGTCGGCGCGATGACGATCCACGGCATCGTGCCGGGGCCGGGCGTGATGACCAAGAACCCGAACCTGTTCTGGGGCATGATCGCCTCGATGTGGATCGGCAACCTGATGCTGCTCGTCATCAACCTGCCGCTCGTCGGCCTCTGGGTGCGCCTGCTGAAGGTGCCCTACCGGCTGATGTTCCCGGCGATCCTGATGTTCTGCTCGGTCGGCATCTACTCGATCGGCTCGCAGCCCACCGACGTGATGCTGATCGGCGTGTTCGGGCTGATGGGCTACCTGCTGATCAAGTTCGGCTTCGAGCCGGCCCCGCTGCTCCTCGGCTTCGTGCTCGGCAAGCTGATGGAAGAGTACCTGCGGCGCTCGCTCACGCTCTCGCGAGGCGACCTGATGATCTTCCTGGAGCGTCCGATCAGCGCGGTGCTGTTCGTGATCGCCTTCGCGATCATCGCCGCCGCCCTGCTGCCGTCGATGCGCAAGAGCCGCGACGAGGTCTTTACGGAAGCCTGAGGCTGCGAACCATCGGGCCATCGAGAGGGGAAAACGTGACCATGAGACGGGCAATCGCGATCGGCGTCCTGACGGCGCTCACGAGTTTCGGTGCCGCCGCCGACACCTATCCGCAGAGGCCGATCACCATGATCGTGCCCTTCGCGGCGGGCGGGCCGACCGACGTGGTGGCGCGCATCGTCGCCGAGCCGATGTCGCGCTCGCTCGGCCAGCAGGTGGTCGTCGAGAACGTCACCGGCGCGGGCGGCACCACCGGCATCACCCGCGGCGCGCAGGCCGCCCCGGACGGCTACACCATCATGGTGGGCCATATGGGCACGCACGGCGCGGCGCCGGCCCTGTTCAAGGGCCTCAAATACGATCCGGCCACGAGCTTCGAGCCGATCGGCTTCCTGGGCGGCGTGCCGATCCTGATCGTCGCCAAGAAGGACTTCCCGGCTAAGGATTTCAAGGGCTTCATCGAGGCCGTGAAGGCCGGCGGCCCGAAGATCAACCAGGCGCATGCGGGCGTCGGCTCGGTCTCGCACTCCACCGGCGTGCTCTTCGACGCGCAGGTCGGCATCAAGCCGACGCTGGTAACCTACCGGGGCACCGGGCCGGCGATGAACGACCTGATGGCGGGGCAGGTCGACTTCATGGCCGACCAGATCGTCAATGTCGGGCCGCAGGTTGCGGGCGGCACGGTGAAGGCCTACGCCATCGCCACGCCCGAGCGCGCCCCGAGCCTGCCCGACGTGCCGACCACGAAGGAGGCGGGGCTGCCGGGCTACGAGGTCAGCGCCTGGAACGCGGTCTTCGCGCCGAAGGGCCTGCCCGCCGACGTGAAGGCCAAGCTCGTGGCCGCCGTGGAGGCAGCTCTGAACGACCCGACCGCGACGAAGCGCCTGACCGAGCTTGGCTCGAACATTCCGAAGGCCGACGAGCGCGGTCCGGCGGCGCTCCAGAAGCTGGTGGAGAGCGAGGTCGCCCGCTGGACGCCGGTTCTGCGCTCGGCGGTCGAGAGCAACCAGTAGGACCCGAGTCCGGGATCGCCCGCCGCGAGGCGGGCGGTCCCTCGGCGGGCGGAGACCGGTGAGGCGTCCCGTCGGGCGTCGCCCCCGCGCGCCCGCGACCAGACCAGCCGCCGTCCGACGCGCTCGGACCGCGGGCCGCGGCCGCGCAGACGCGCGGCCAGTTCCCCGCCGGGGGCGCGCAGAGAAGGAACGCATCCGTGGAACAGTACCTGACCTCGACATTTCTGTTGTCGCTCCTGCAGATCATCTGGATCGACATCATCCTGTCGGGCGACAATGCGGTGGTCATCGCGATGGCCTGCCGCGGCCTGCCGGAGCGCCAGCGCCGCATCGGCGTGTTCCTGGGCGCCTTCGCGGCGGCGGGCCTGCGCATCCTGTTCGCGGTCATCATCTCGCAGCTGCTCGCGGTGCCGCTGCTGAAGGTGCTGGGCGGCCTCATCCTGCTGCACATCGCGGTCAAGCTGGTGCGCGGCGAGGAGGAGGGCGAGGAGCACGTCAAGACGAGCGCGAGCCTGCCGAAGGTCGTCTGGACGATCGTGGTGGCCGACGCGGTGATGAGCTTCGACAACGTCGTGGCGGTCGCGGGCGCCGCCAAGGGCCACGACGAGCTCTTCATCATCGGCTTGGCCCTGTCGGTGCCGCTGCTCATCGTCGGCGCCAGCCTGATCACCCGGGCGATCGACCGGTTCCCGGTGCTGATCTGGTTCGGCGGCGCGCTGCTCGGTTGGGTCGCGGGCGAGATGATTGCCACGGACCGCCTCGTCGTCCAGCACGTGGCCGAGGCCCTGCCGGCCGCGCTTCAGGGCGCCTTCCACTACGGTGTCGCCGCGCTCTGCGCCGCGCTCGTCATCGCGATCGGCATGCTGCTGCGCCGCCGCAGCGACCGGGCGGTCGCTCGCGAGCAGGCCGCGGCCGTGGGCCGGGCCGAGGCGGACGTGCTCGGAGGCTGACGCCTGAACGGGGAGCCGGCGAACCGGCTCCCCCGACCCTCAGCGCGGCGGGGCTACGGTCGAGCCGGTGGCCTCGACGCCCGCGGGCTTCAGGGCCCAGAGCTCGGTCGGCAGGCTGATCGGCGCGCCCGGCTTGTAATCGGCCGAGTCCTGAATGTGCGAGGTCGTGACGTAGATCGTGCCGTCCGGGCCCTCGCTGAAGGTGTCGGGCCAGCGCAGGCGCTCGTCCTGCACCAGCACGGTCAGACCCGCATTCGTGCCCGAGAGATCGCGCACCTTCACGGCGTTGTCCTGCGGCGAAGTCACGTACATCCGTCCGTCCTTGCGGGCGATCAGCAGGCCGTCCGCCACCCCGTTCTCGCCGACCGTGGCGATCTTGGCCCCGAGCGTCCTGTCGGTGAGCATCTCGGGGACCACCGAGGCCGTGGCCCAGCCGGTGAGCGCCTCGGTCGGCAGGCTGTAGAGTGTCTTGCCCTTGATCGCCTGCCAGTACAGCGTCTTGCCGTCCTTCGAGAGCGCGATGCCGTCGGCGGAGAACTCCACGCCGCGCCCGTCGGGCCGGCGCAGGGGCTGGCCGTCGTAGCTCACGGTCACGCTCTTGTCCGGCATGGTCGAGGCATGGCCCGAGAGCACGCGCTTGGCCGATCCGCTGTCGATATCGACAACGATCAGCGCACCCTCGGCGCCGGAATCGGTCAGATAGGCCGTCTTGCCGTCCGGCGCGATGCGCACGTCGTTGATGTAGGAGGCCTGCAGCACCGTGCTCGTGTCGAAGGGAATCGTCTTGATCACCTGATTGGTCTTCAGGTCGATCCCGACGAGCTTCGGCCCGTCCTTGACCACGGCACCCATCGCGGGCGCCGCCGCGTCCACCACCCAGAGCCGGTCCTGGGCGTCCGCCACCACGCTCTGCACGCAGACGAAATGGGTCTTCGGATCGACGATGTCCTTCTTGGCGTTGCGCCAGGCATTCCAGTCGGCATCCGGATAGGGCACCGGCTTGCCGTCCTTCAGCTCGGCCACCGAGACCGGCGCGTCCTCGCTCCAGCGCGGAAAGTTCACGAAGATGCGCCCGTCCTTCGCGACCGTGACGCCGGTGACCTGATGCTCGAAGCGCGCGACGGGGGTGAGTTGCACGTTTGCGGCCGGCGCGGCGGCGGCGGCGGACCGTGCGGGCTGGGCGTCTTGGGCGTCTTGGGTGCCTTGGGCGGCGGCGGACCCGGCCAGGATCGTGCAGGCCAGCAGGACGGCCGTGAGGCCGGTGGAGGCGGCCGGCAATGCGCCGGCCCGGTTCGTCGGGAGTGCCATGGTCGTTCGGTCTCGCGATGGGAGGATCTGCCCCGCCAACGCGCGAGAGGGCCAGGCGCTTCAGGGGAGGGCAAGAAAAGCCTGCGGCGCGGCGGCGCGCCCGGGACCGGATCCCTCCGCTCAGGCCTCGCGCGCCTCCGAGCCCGCGAGCGCCTGGACCAAGCGCTCGATCCGCGCCGCCGCCTCGCTCACGCCAGCGGCGAGCTCACCGGATTCCACGGCGCGGGCCTCGGAGAGGCGCTCGGTCTCGGCCCGGAGCGCGGTGGTCTCGGCCTCCGCCGCGGCCAGCCGGCGCCGGGCCTCGGCCAGCTCGTCCGCGATGGTGAGCGCGGCCATCACCTGCAGGCGCATATCCCCGATCTCACCGAAGGATTTGCGCATCTCGGCCACCCGCTGGCCCAGCTCCTCGGCCAGCGCCGTGAGGTGCGCCTCCTCGCCCTCGCCGCAGGCCATGCGGTAGCTCTTGCCGTCGATGGTGACCTGGACCTGGGGCATCAGCGCCGCGCCTCCTCGGGCTCGGAGCCCTGTTCCTGACCCTGCTCGTGTCCCAGCACGCCCTCGACCGTGCCGATCGCCCGGTCGAGGCGCTGCCCCACCGCGTCGGCCGCGGCTTCCACCGCGGCCAGCCGGGCGGTCGCGGCGTCGAGGGCGGCGGCGAGCCGGGCGCGGTCCTGCTCCATCAGGGCGAGCTCGGTGTCGCGGTCGTCGGGCGCCGCGTCCGCCTCGACCCGTCGCGCCACCACGGCCTCCAGCCGACCGAGCGCGGTGCCGAGCCGGGCGAGCGCGCCGGCGACGGATGGGGCTGCCGGCTCGCCGGGCTGGGGGGGTGGGGCGGTCATGGGGTTCCGGGCAAGCGTGCGGAGCGGCTGAAGCGGTGTCGAGACCGGTTGTCCCCAAAGCCGGCGCGGATTTCCAGCCCGGCGCGCGCGTCCCGCACCCGATCCCCACCGGTATCCGGGCGCCGGTAACACCTCGGGGCTGCGGGTAACCCTGGATTGTCACGGGCGCGCGTTTGACAGGTCGGGGACCCATGTTAGACAGCCGCCGCGTGCCCCGCCGGGCCCGCGGCTGCAGCCGCAACGTGCCGGAAACCCGACCTGTGACAGTCCCTTGGCCCACGCGCGCGTCGTTCGCGGATCGGATGATCCCCGGCGGCCCGGTGCGGTCCGATGCGACGGGGCCGGGCCGCGCCCAGGCCGCGACGGCCACGGTTCATCCCCGGTTCAGCCCGCACGACCCTAGAGCGGTCCGGCGCACGGTGGGCCGCCAGAGCCCCCGCCCCCTCAACGCATATCCCGGACGCCCGAACCGCGGCGCCCCCGATCAGGAAGGAATCACGCCGTGACGGTGAAGGTTGCCATCAACGGGTTCGGCCGCATCGGCCGCAACGTGCTGCGCGCGATCCACGAGGCCGGCCGCCAGGACATCGAGGTCGTGGCCATCAACGATCTCGGCCCCGTGGAGACCAACGCGCACCTGCTGCGCTACGACTCGGTCCACGGCCGCTACCCGGGCGAGGTCGCGGTGGACGGCGACTTCCTGATCGTCGACGGCAAGCGCATCAAGGTCACGGCCGTGCGCAACCCGGCCGAGCTGCCGCACCGGGATCTCGGCGTCGACATCGCCCTCGAGTGCACCGGCATCTTCACCTCGAAGGACAAGGCCAAGGCCCATCTCGACGCGGGCGCCAAGCGCGTCATCGTGTCCGCGCCCGCGGACGGCGCCGACCTCACGGTCGTCTACGGCGTCAACCACGACAAGCTGACCGCGGATCACCTCGTGATCTCGAACGCCTCCTGCACCACGAACTGCCTCGCGCCGGTCGCCAAGGTGCTGAACGAGACGGTCGGCATCGAGCGCGGCTTCATGACGACCATCCACTCCTACACGAACGACCAGCCCTCGCTCGACCAGATGCACAAGGATCTGTACCGGGCGCGCGCCGCGGCGCTCTCGATGATCCCGACCTCGACGGGCGCCGCCAAGGCGGTGGGCCTCGTCCTGCCGGAGCTGAAGGGCAAGCTCGACGGCACCGCGATCCGCGTGCCGACCCCGAACGTCTCGGCGGTCGACCTCGTCTTCACGGCCAAGCGCGCGACCACCGTCGAGGAGATCAACGACGCGATCAAGGCCGCCGCCGCCGGCCCGCTCAAGGGCGTGCTCGGCGTCACCGACCGGCCGAACGTCTCGATCGACTTCAACCACGACCCGCACTCGTCGACCTTCCACCTCGACCAGACCAAGGTCATGGACGGCACCTTCGTGCGCATCCTGTCCTGGTACGACAACGAGTGGGGCTTCTCGAACCGCATGGCCGATACGGCCGTGGCGCTCGCCAAGCTGATCTGACGTCTGCTCCGCCCGCGCCCCGTGGGGCGCGGGCGGTCGTCCGTCCGGCCGCCGGGTCACGGCGGCTGCCGCCTCTGGTCCCGCCCCCGACACGCAGGATGGCCCCGATGACCGACGCCGCGCCGACGAAGACGCCCGAGACGGGCTTCATCCCGCCCAATGCGGCGCCGACCCCGGTTCCCGCCGCGCCGCCGCAGCCCGCCGCTCCGGCCGCCGCTCCGGCGAAGCCCGCCCAGGGTGCCGCGCCGACGCTCGTTCCCGCCGGCCACCTCTTCGACCAGCTCGCCCGGATCGAGGACAAGTGCTCGCGCATCGAGGACAAGTACGCCCGCTCCGAGGCGCTGCTCTCGCGCGTCGAGGACAAGATGGAGAACGCCGCGACCCGGATGAACGAGGCGGCCCGCCAGTCCGACCTCGCGGCCCTGCGCAACGAGGTGCGGGGCCTCACCGACCGGACCCGGCGCCTGCCGGGCACCGGCGCGCTCGTGCTCACCGCCATCATCACCGCGGTGCTCACCGTGGTGCTGATGGTCGCCGTGCAGCGCCTCAACCTCGATTCCCTGCTGCCGCCGCGCGCCGCCCCGACCACCGCGCAGTAACCTCTCTCCAGACGCGAGCCCGCATGACCGCCTTCCGCACCCTCGACGACGCCGGATCCCTTCAGGGCAAGCGCGTCCTCCTGCGCGTCGACGTGAACGTGCCGATGGAGAACGGGCGCGTCACCGACGCGACCCGGATCGAGCGCGTGGTGCCGACCATCCGGGAGATCGCCGACCAGGGCGGGCGGGTGATCCTGCTCGCGCATTTCGGACGCCCGAAGGGCAAGCGCGAGCCGAAGGACTCGCTGGAGCCGGTGGTGCCGGCCCTCAGCGCGGCGCTCGGCCGCCCGGTCGCCTTCGCCGAGGACTGCGTGGGCGAGGCGGCCGCGGCCGCCGTCTCAGGCCTGAAGGACGGCGACGTGCTACTCCTCGAGAACACCCGTTACCACACGGGCGAGGAGAAGAACGATCCGGCCTTCGTCGCGGCGCTCGCCGAGAACGGCGACGTCTACGTCAACGAGGCCTTCTCGGCGGCCCACCGCGCCCATGCTTCGACCGAGGGGCTGGCCCACAAGCTGCCGGCCTTCGCCGGCCGCCTGATGCAGGCCGAGCTCGACGCGCTCACCAAGGGTCTCGAGGCGCCGAAGCGCCCGGTCATCGCCATCGTGGGCGGCGCCAAGGTCTCGTCGAAGATCGACCTGCTGCAGAACCTCGTCGCCAAGGTCGACATGCTGGTGATCGGCGGCGGCATGGCCAACACCTTCCTGCACGCGCAGGGCAAGGCTGTCGGCAAGTCGCTCTGCGAGCGGGATCTCGCCGAGACCGCGACCCGGATCCTCCAGGCGGCCGAGGCCGCCAAGTGCCGGGTGATCCTGCCGGTCGACGCCGTCATCGCGCGCGCGTTCGAGGCCAACGCCGCCAACGAGACGGTCTCGGTCGACGCGGTGCCGGAGGACGCGATGATCCTCGATGCCGGCCCGGCCTCGGTCGCCGAGATCGAGGCGGCGATCGACCAGGCCGCGACCCTCGTCTGGAACGGCCCGCTCGGCGCCTTCGAGCTGACGCCCTTCGATGCCGCCACCGTCGCTGCGGCCCGTCACGCGGCCGAGCGCACGAAGGCCGGGCAGCTCGTCTCGGTGGCGGGCGGCGGCGACACGGTCGCGGCCCTCAACCACGCGGGGGCGGGCGAGGCCTTCTCCTACGTCTCGACGGCGGGCGGCGCCTTCCTCGAATGGCTGGAGGGCAAGGAACTGCCGGGCGTCGAGGCGCTGCGGGCGAAGGGCTGAGCGCGACGCGTTCCGTACACCGCCAAGCGGAGGGTCCAAGGGGACGTGATCCGCTTCCACCCCGTCATCGCGGGCTCGCCTGCGGCGCCCCGGAATGACGGCGGAGCGTACCGGACCGCCAGAGGCGATCGCCCTGCTCCTCGGAGGGGGAGGAGCGCGGGCTGACACACACGCCCAAGTTTTTCACAGCTCCGCACGGGCTCGCGGCGCGGCGGCGCCTATATAGGCCCCACAAGGGACAGGCCTGCTCAGGGCCGCATCGGACGAGGATCGAACCATGGCACGCATCACCCTCCGGCAGCTCCTCGATCACGCCGCCGAGTACGGCTACGGCGTGCCCGCGTTCAACCTGAACAACATGGAGCAGGGGCTCGCCATCATGGCGGCGGCCGACGCAACCGACTCGCCGGTCATCCTGCAGGCGAGCCGGGGCGCGCGCGCCTACGCCAACGACGTCGTGCTGGCCAAGCTCATCGACGGCCTCGTCGAGATCTACCCGCACATCCCGGTGTGCATGCACCTCGACCACGGGAACAACGAGGCCACCTGCGCCACCGCGATCCAGTACGGCTTCACCTCGGTGATGATGGACGGATCGCTCAAAAGCGACGGCAAGACCCCGGCCGACTACAATTACAACGTCGAGATCACCCGCAACGTCACCAAGATGGCCCACTGGGCCGGCGTCTCGGTCGAGGGCGAGCTCGGCGTGCTCGGCTCGCTGGAGAGCGGCCAGGGCGAGGCTGAGGACGGCCACGGCGCGGAAGGCACGCTCAGCCACGACCAGCTCCTCACCGACCCGGACGAGGCGGTGAAGTTCGTCGCCGCCACGAAGGTCGACGCGCTGGCCGTCGCCATGGGCACCAGCCACGGCGCCTACAAGTTCACGCGCCAGCCGGACGGCGACGTGCTCGCCATGAACGTGATCGAGGAGATCCATCGCCGCCTGCCGACGACCCACCTCGTCATGCACGGCTCCTCCTCGGTGCCGCAGGACCTGCAGGACATCATCAACAGCTACGGCGGCCAGATGAAGCCGACCTGGGGCGTGCCGGTCGAGGAGATCCAGCGCGGCATCAAGCACGGCGTGCGCAAGATCAACATCGACACCGACAACCGCATGGCGATGACCGGCCAGATCCGGAAGGTGCTGACCGAGAACCCGGCCGAATTCGATCCGCGCAAGTACCTGAAGCCCGCCATGGAGGCGATGACCAAGCTCTGCCGCCAGCGCTTCGAGGAGTTCAACACCGCCGGCCAGGGCTCGAAGATCCGCCCGATCTCGGTTGCCGAGATGGCCAAGCGCTACGCCAGCGGTTCGCTCGATCCGAAGATCGAGGCGGCTGCCTGACCGGCATGAGCGCGCAACGCCTCGCCCTGCTCACCCCGCACCGCGTGGCGGCGGCCGACGTCGACGCGCTGCTGCCCGCCATCGAGGCGGCCTGCGCGGCCGGTGACGTCGCCGCGGTGATCCTGCGGCTGGCGCCTGCCGACGAGCGGGCGCTGACCGCGCTGGTCAAGCGCGTGGCGCCCGCGGTGCAGGCGCACGAGGCGGCGCTCGTCGTCGCCTGCCCCGGGTTCGCGGGCGATCTCGTCAGCGTCGCCACCCGCGGCGGCGCCGACGGGGTCCACGTCGACAAGCCGGCGGGCCTCAAGGACCTGCGCGAGCGCCTGCGCGAGGGCCGCATCCTCGGCACCGGCGGGTTCGAGACGCGCCACGCCGCGATGGATGCGGGGGAGGGCGGGGCCGACTACCTGATGTTCGGCGGTCTCTACCCGGATGGCGAGGCGCCGGACGCCGAGGGCGTGCGCGCGCGCGCCGCGTGGTGGGCCGAGATCTTCGAGACGCCCTGCATCGCGGTCGCCTGCGCGGCCGAGGAGATCCCCGGCCACGCCGCCACGGGCGCCGAGTTCGTCGGCCTGGAGAGCGCGCTCTGGCTCGCCGATCCGGCGGGGGTGGCCCGGGCGCAGGAGGCGCTGGGAGGCGCGGCATGAGGCGGCTCCCCGCGCTCGTCCTCGCCGCCGCGCTCGGCCTGGGCCGTCCCGCCCTGGCCGCCCAGACGCCTCCCGCGAGCCCGGCCCTGACGCCGAAGGCGACGGAGGAGCCGAAGAAGCCGCCGATGCGCGAGCTGCCCACCCCCTACACGCCGAACTACACGGGCGGGGCGCAGCCGCGCGGTGGCGGCCAGCCCGACTTCGCATACGGCGCCTACCAGAAGGGCCAGTACGTCACCGCCTTCCGCGAGGCGACCAAGCGCATCGAGGCCGACCGAAAGGATGCGGCCGCGATGACGCTGCTGGCCGAGCTCTACAATCAGGGGCTCGGCGTGCGGCAGGATCCGGTGAAGGCCGCCGAGTGGTATCGCTTGGCCGCCGCCCTGAACGATTCCGCCGCCATGTCCTCGCTCGGGCTGATGTCGATGGACGGGCGCGGCGTCCAGAAGGACCCGAAGGCCGGCCGGCGCTGGCTGGAGAGCGCGGCCGAGAAGGGCTCGCCCACGGCGGCCTACAACCTCGCGCTGATCCTGATCGGCACCGGCAAACCCGAGGACGAGGCCCGCGCCGCGATCCTGCTGCGCAAGGCCGCCGAGAACGAGATCGGCCCGGCCCAGCACGCGCTCGGTGTGCTCTTCCTGCAGGGCCGCGGCGTCCAGAAGGACCCGTCCCAGGCGGCCGAGTGGTTCCGCCGGGCGGCCGACAACGGGGATCTGGCCGGCGAGGTCGAGTTCGCGATCCTGCTGTTCAACGGCAACGGCGTGCCGAAGGACGAGGCGCGGGCTGCCCGCTACTTCCTGCACGCGGCCCAGCGCGGCAATGCCATCGCGCAGAACCGCGTCGCCCGCCTCTACGCGGTCGGCCGCGGCCTTCAGAAGAACCTGCTGGAAGCCGCGACCTGGAACCTGATGGCGGCCCAGCAGGGCCTGTCGGACGGCTGGCTCGATCAGACCCTCTCGGGACTGACGAACGACGAGCGGAAGCGCGCCGAGGCGCAGGCGACCGCTCGCAACGAGGCGCGCTGAGCGGGGCCGCCTACAGCCTACAGGCCCCGTCGAGCGCCTGGTTCTCGGCCTCCGTGAACAGGCGCGAGCGGATGTGGAAGCGCTTCTCGCGGCCGTTCTCCAGCGAGAACATGCCGCCGCGCCCCGGCACCACGTCGAGGATGATGTGGGTGTGCTTCCAGACCGCGAACTGCGTGTGCGAGATGTAGAAATCCGCGCCGCCGACCTGACCCAGATGCACGTCCCCGTCGCCGATCATGAAGTCGCCGACCGGGTAGCACATCGGCGAGGAGCCGTCGCAGCAGCCGCCCGACTGGTGGAACATCACCGGGCCGTGGTCGGCCCGCAGTTCCTCGATCAGCGCGAGCGCCGCGGGCGTCGCGGTCACCCGCAGGGGCGTGCCGGCCGCGTCGGCTTGGTCGGCGGTGTTCGTCCTGCTGTCCGTCACGTCGCTCATGCGTCATCCTGCCTGCGCTGACCGAACAAAAAGGCCCCGGCCTCACGGCCGGGGCAAGGTTCCTCTCGGGAGGGTCTCGTCTCAGAAGAAGCCGAGCTTCTTCGCCGAGTAGCTGACCAGCATGTTCTTGGTCTGCTGGTAATGGTCGAGCATCATCTTGTGCGTCTCGCGGCCGATGCCGGACTGCTTGTAGCCGCCGAAGGCCGCGTGGGCCGGATAGGCGTGGTAGCAGTTCGTCCAGACACGGCCGGCCTGGATCGAGCGGCCGAAGCGGTAGGCGCGGGTCCCGTCGCGGGTCCAGACGCCGGCGCCCAGGCCGTAGAGCGTGTCATTGGCGATGGAGAGCGCCTCGGCGTCGTCCTTGAAGGTCGTGACCGACAGGACCGGGCCGAAGATCTCCTCCTGGAAGATGCGCATCTTGTTGTGGCCGCGGAACACGGTCGGCTTCATGTAGTAGCCGCCCGCGAACTCGCCGTCCTTCACGTTGCGCTCGCCGCCCGTGAGGCACTCGGCGCCTTCCTGCTTGCCGATGTCGACGTAGCTGAGGATCTTCTCGAGCTGCTCCGAGGAGGCCTGGGCGCCGATCATGGTCGCCGGGTCGAGGGGCGAGCCCTGCGTGATCGCCTCAACGCGCTTGACCGCGCGCTCGATGAAACGGTCGTAGATCGACTCGTGCACCAGCGCGCGGCTCGGGCAGGTGCAGACCTCGCCCTGGTTGAGGGCGAACATGGTGAAGCCCTCGAGGGCCTTGTCGAAGAAGTCGTCGTCCTCGTTGGCGACGTCCGCGAAGAAGATGTTCGGCGACTTGCCGCCGAGCTCCAGCGTCACGGGGATCAGGTTCTGCGAGGCGTACTGCATGATGAGGCGGCCGGTGGTCGTCTCACCCGTGAAGGCGATCTTGGCGATGCGGGGCGAGGAGGCGAGCGGCTTGCCGGCCTCCAGGCCGAAGCCGTTGACCACGTTCACCACACCGGGCGGCAGCAGGTCGCCGATCACCTCCATCAGGACTAGGAGCGAGGCCGGGGTCTGCTCGGCGGGCTTGATCACCACGCAGTTGCCGGCGGCGAGCGCGGGCGCCAGCTTCCACACCGCCATCAGGATCGGGAAGTTCCAGGGGATGATCTGGCCGACGACGCCGAGCGGCTCGTGGAAATGGTAGGCCACCGTGTCGTGGTCGATCTCGGAGATCGAGCCCTCCTGCGCCCGCACGCAGCCGGCGAAGTAGCGCCAGTGGTCGATGGCGAGCGGGATGTCGGCCGCGGTGGTCTCGCGGATCGGCTTGCCGTTGTCCCAGGTCTCGGCGAGCGCGATCAGGTCGAGGTTGTCCTCCATCCGGTCGGCGATCTTGAGGAGGATGCGGGCGCGCTCGGCCGG
>NZ_BPQM01000128.1 GCF_022179245.1 Methylobacterium gregans | reverse complement strand
GAGAGCGGGCTCGCTTCGATCATCTCGAACACGAGCGAGCCCCGGCGCCTCGAGGTCGGCCTGTTCGGCTGGGAGGGCATGGTGAGCACGGCCCTGGTCCTCGGCGCCGACCGCACGCCGCACGAGACCACGGTCCAGATCGAGGGAACGTGGCTGCGCATCGAGGCTGAGCGGCTGCGCGCGGCGATGGGGCAGAGCCCTGCGCTCACCGGCGTGCTCATGCGCTACATGTAGACCTTCCTGCTCGTCCTGTCGCAGACCGCGCTCTCCAACGGCGCCTACAAGATCGAGGAACGCCTCGCCCGCTGGCTCCTGCTCGCGCACGACCGGGTCGACGGCGACGAACTGCCCCTGACGCACGAGTTCCTGTCGCTGATGCTCGCGGTGCGCCGCTCCAGCCTGACCATCGCGACCCACATGCTGGAAGGAGCGGGCATGATCCGGGCCAAGCGCGGCCTCATCATCGTGCTGGACCGTGCCAAGCTTGAGGCCGCGGCTGGCGAAACCTACGGCAAGGCGGAGGCGGAGTACGAGCGCCTGATCGGCCCCTATCGGAGCGTGGCGCCGGCCTGACTCCCGCGCTCTCGATCGTTGCCCGCTCGGGAGGAGCCAGAAAACTCTGCCTCTGCGGTGGTCCGGCCGCAGGCCGAGCAACGCCTGACCAGCGAGGCCCGGAAGCCCAGCGAGCGAGATGGAGTCCTGATCCGGCGCGTCGGACATTGCCGCCGAGCCCTTGCCAGGAAAGCTTATGATCGCCGTTACGCGCCCATCACCGGGTCGCTGCATCGGATGACGGCCTGCGTGGATCGGATCGCGCGTAGGATCTCGGGCTTGGCGCCGGTCGCAAGCGCCTCCTCTTCCAGCAGGTGAAGCTGCTCCAGAAGGTAGATGCGTGCACGATGGGCCGAGTTCGGCAGCGGCGCATGGATCAGCGCGACCAGCCTGCGCATCACCGGATCATCGGCAGGTTGCGGTGGCAACGGCATGCAGGGCACCACGATCGACACGCCCGAAGGCGGCAGGCCGGACAGGACGAAGGCCGCGTCGGGCGTGCGCCGTCTCAGCAATCGTTGCTCGACGGACCACGGATCACCTGGCCTTCCGGCGGCTTCTTCTCGCCGGGGCTCGGCTGCTCGGCGGCACCCAGATTGTTCATGGCGCCTACCGTCTTCGGGGCTCCTGCATGCTCACCACCGGCCAGGTTCTTCGTCGTCCTGTCGGTGTTCGAACTCTTGTCGGCGGTCTCGTTCCGGCCCTGGCTGTTCGTGGTCGTGCCGATCGCGCAGGGAGCCGCGACGGCGGCACTGGTCAGGATGACAATGGCCGCTGCGGCCGTCAGGGCGGGGCTGATCCTCATCGGTTCCTCCAGGATCGTGGCCGAGGCAGGGTCTGGATCGTGGGCTCTGCACCCTGCCCGGGAAGGAGCCCGCACCGGCGGACCGAGATGCGCTGGTGCGCTGGTGCGGGCTTGAGTCGGGCTCGATGCCCTGCGAACTCCGCCAGATCGGGGGAATGAGACGGCGGAAGTCCGCAGGGCGCCGGCCAGCCATTCGCTGCAGGCCGACATGCGGAGCGTAAGGAGCGGCGCATCACCCGCATTCACATGTGCAATAAGCGGAAGGCTGCCTGGCCTTACGTGCGGTTTCGAACCGTTTTCGACGAGGGAGCCGCGGTCTTCACCGAGGTTAACGCCGGAGATCGGTTCCGACTCTATGCGGTGAGGTAGAGATCCATCGCGGAAAGGGATCGACATGGATGCGCAGCGCGCAGATATCGATTCTGAAACGGCCTGGCTGGTTCAGCAACTCGTGCAGGACGGCCCGGAGCCAGCGGCTGCGGCAACGATTCTGACGATCGAGAAGCTGCGCCGTCTGGAGGATGTGGCCCGCAACGCCGGCACGAGCCGGCAGGCCTTCCAGAAGATTGTGTCGGCCCGCCGCGTTCTCGGCGACCGGGTCGATCTCGGCCCGATACCGGACTTCCTCGACGATGTCTTCGCGCCCTTGCTCACGCCGACCCCGGACGGTCTGCGCCCCGAGCACGTCGTCCGCAAGAGTGTGTAGGCCTCACCCCAGCCGCGGCGGGCCCAGCGCAAGCTGCGGGTGGGTCGTGCGCGGCCGCCAAGACCTCGACCTGAAGCCAGCGCCTCACAACTCGTCGGCGCGCATAAGCCCGCGCCGTCATCGTCACGGACGGACTCTGCAGTTCGTCCGACGACGCTCATGACGCGAGGCTCACCCTCTGTCCCTGCCCCTAAGGCCAGCAGGCCGAGGCCATCACGACGGATTCCCCGACGAGGTGGCCCCATAGGGGATCACAATGACCAAAGGCAGCAATCCGCTGCGCTCAGTGCAAGGCCGTTGTCCCGGCACACCGTTCTCGCTCTCGCGGCCCTGCTTTGCACCGATCCGAGCGCCCGGGCTGCTGCCGAACAGGATTTCACCATGCCCCATGTCGCACTGCTCGGCGACTCCGTCTTTGACAACGCCGCCTACGTGCGCGGGAACCCCGACGTCATCATCCAGCTCAGAGGTGCGCTGCCTGCAGGATGGCAGGCAAGTCTCGTTGCGGTCGATGGCCATGTGACCAGAGATGTCGTCACGCAGCTCCAGCGGCTGCCGGGCGGGACCAGTCATCTCGTCATCAGCGTCGGTGGGAACGACGCGCTGCGTGCATCCGGGGTGCTGGAGCGCCCAACGCAATCGGTGTCCGAGGCGCTTGGCCTCCTGGCCGAGGTGCGGGAGCACTTCCGCGCCGCGTACCGCGAGATGCTGGATGCGGCTCAGGCGCGGGGTCTGCCGACTGCAATCTGCACGATCTACGATCCGCGCTATCCGGATCCTAAGCGCAGGCGCCTGACCACCACGGCGCTCAGCCTGCTCAATGACATCATCACGCGGGAAGCCTTCGCGCGCGGCTTGCCCCTGATCGATCTCCGCGTGCTCTGCGATGAAGACGCCGACTTCGCCAATCCGATCGAGCCGTCCGCTCGCGGCGGTCAGAAGATTGCTGAAGCGATCGCAGCCCTGATGAGCTTGGATCCCGGTACGTGGCGCGGCCGAGTATTGGCGCGGCCAGCAGCGTCTCAGCCTCAGGCGGCCCCTTGAAAATGCTGGACGGTTCGATGGCTTCCTATCTGATCCAGATTCTCCTGCCTTTGTCCAACAACGGGGGCGCTCCCTTCCCCGGTGCGGATTTCAAGCGCGTCAGATCCGAGCTCACGGATCAGTTCGGCGGAATGACAGCTTTTACCCGAGGCCCGGCCGAGGGCGTGTGGGAGGATGGGGGTGAGATCACACACGACAACATCATCGTGTTCGAGGTAATGGCTGACGAGCTGGATGTGCGTTGGTGGAGTGACTATCGACAGATGCTCGAGGTCCGCTTCCGGCAGGAATCCATCGTGATCCGATCACTGCAAACTAGGCTGCTCTGATGATCCAGGCTGCAACAGAAGCGGACTTGCGCTTCTGTTTCGATACAAGCCAAGCGGCTTGTTCGCCCAACAAAGGCTTGTCACTTCAAGTTTCTTCACTGACCTCATGGCGAGGAAGTCAGATTTTCCTCGAATGGCTCTGCCCTGTTGTTCACACTCGTGCAACCGAATGGGTATTGACCCTGAGCGATGGTTCTGACCCGTAGCTCGCCTTTTCCATTTTGCTTGACCGTGTACCCGTCGTTGCTGGCCACGTGCACAACGTCGCCGTCGTGATGTAGGACGTTCCTATTCTCGAAGATGCTGGGGTCGAGCCCCTACATGGGTTCAAGTCGGGAAGCTCCTGTGTCTCGACGTGGAACTCGTTCCACGCTCGCCGCATGCGAAGGTTCAATTGCCGCCTACTACGCGCCGTGTGCATCCAAGTTCAGTGGCTTTCCTCCCTGTTCGCTGCCCCCAATAGGTCGGGCCGAACTCCTCCAGCAGGGTTCCGGCGACCGCGGCAATGGCGTCGCGCGCCGCTTTCAGGTCCGCTTTTGCCTTCCGAGCGGACATTCGAACCAGCACGACGGAAGGTCCGCACGGGGTCAGGAGTTCGCCCCTGTCTTGTTCGGCTTCGCGCCACTTCCGGACCCTCGCTCCAAGCCGAGAAGCGGACTCAGCGCTTAGGCCCTGCGAGCGGTCTGACCATCGTCATGGCGCCATCATCACATGTGGCGCCCGCGAACCGGGAGGATCCCATGAAGATCTATCGCCTCGACTATTGTGAAATGTCGAGCTTAGGCGAGCTCGGTTCGGTGCCGTGCAACGCGAAGTCTTGTATTGTGGAATTCGGCCTGGAGCCATTGTGAACGGCTGCGATACGAAGTGGCTCATGGCGTCCACGCACGGTACGCGAGCCCAGATCCTCGACGATGATGGTGTCCGGTATTGTGCCAAGCCGATCGAGCAGGTCACCCGAAACGAGGATGGAGACGCCAAGTTCCTTGGCGACGGATTCGAGACGACTCGTCGTGTTCAGCGTATCGCCGAAATACGCGATCTTGTGGCGCTCGAGCCCAATCTCGGCGGTCACGACAGATCCGCAATGAAGCGCGGCACGGAAATCCGGGACCTGGCCGAACTCTGCCAGCCATCGCTCGGCGTCGGCAGCGATTACCTGCGCGAAGTCGAACACGCATCGCAGACAGGCAGCCTCTCGCGTTCCCCGATCCATCGTCCAACTCACCAGTGCCATGTCGCCGACGTAATCGTCGATGGAGCCGCGCGAGCGGTGCACCGGCAGAGCAAGCGCGCTGAAGATCGCGCCGAGGTAGCGTTGCGCCGCCAGATCCCCGTGACGCTCGGCGAAGCGGGTCGAGCCCGCGACGTCGAGGAAGAGGAAGATGCGCTCCTCGCTGATCGGCCGATGATAGCGGCCGATCAGCAGGTTCGCGAAGACGCGCGGGCCGATCAGATCGCGAACGCGAAAGACGAAGGCGGCCAGAGCGGAGATTGCGAGCGCGTAAGCGAGACCGGCATCCGACATCAGCATCGCGACGCGGGGGTTCGGCATGTAGCCGAAGGCGTGGTGCAGGATCGTCCCGGCACCCGCATTCCCGGTCGCGATCATCGCGATGTACGTGGCGAGCGTCGCCACGACGAAGATGGGGGTCGCGGCTCGGCGGATTAGGTTGCGCCACGTCTGAAACAGGAGCCCGCGCTCATACAGTAGGACGGGGGCACCGATGAAGGCGCCCCGGATTGCGGAGACCAGAGGCTCGATCTCGAAGATGAGACCGTAGAGCAGCCCGGCCAACGCCCCTATGGCGGGTGGCACAATCCAGAAGCCGATACGGAACGGACGCATAGGGCCATGGTATACCAAGCCGCTGGGCAGGACACGCCCGGCGATTGGAGCATACGCGGGCATAGCGCGTGAAGACGAAGTCGCGGTCCTTCACGCGAGCCTCGTGGCAGGAGAAGCAGGTTTGGTGTTGCGCCTCGTCGACCGGCTTACCACCGACGAAGCGCCCGAAGCCCCACCCGCCCGCCTCTGGATAGCCCTTGGCATCCTCGAGCCGGTCAGGAACACCGCGTTGTAGCCGGCCGAGGTGGCCCCAGGCGTAAGCGCCGTGTCGGCGTCGGCGGGCTGAACGCGGTCGCAAGCGGCGCCCGGCGCAAGCTTATGGAGGATGTCGAGGTAGGTCTCGCCGGACGAACGAACCACGCTGTCGCGGCGCTTCTCGCTCGCCTCCGGCGTCTCGCTCTCGGCCACTAAAAACCGGAGTGCGGGTTGTGCTGAACGCCCGTGGCCAACTCTCCATCAGTGTCCCCGCGGCATCGGGAACCAGAGGCGCAGAGTGGCAATCCCGGCCATGAAGCGAGCGTTTGAGATGGCACCGAGCGTTTCGGCGGAGGCCCCGCCGGCCTTGGCCTCCGCCTCGAATCCGACCAGCCGGTCGAACAGCACCTCAGCCAGTGCCGGGCTGTCCGACAATGGTCGGTCGGCGAACATCTCGTGCAGCCGCTTCAAATAGGGGCAAAGCTGATCACGCTCGACGGTCATGGCCCCCTTCGCGACCAAGCCCTCGCTGTACGGGCGCCCTGAGAGAACCCCGAAGGCCTGGAAGTGGTTGGGCGGGACGCCTGCGGCATCCCGGACTGCCACGGAGGCTCAGGGCGGGCCCGCCCTCCGTCCGGCCCCGTCGACCTCCTCCTCGGTGGGCAACTCGCAGCGATTATGGATGTCGGTAGCGGCCATCGCCCCGTGGCCCATTGCGACCACGACTTGGTCGAGGCCGCGCACCACGCCGCCGGCGGCGTAAAGGCCGGGCACCGTGGTGCGGTTGTGCTCGTCAACGACGAGGGCTCCGGTTCCGTCGTGCTCGGCACCCAGTCCCAACGCGAGCTCGGCCCGCAGCTTTAGCCCGAGCGCCGAGTAGAGCACCTCGAAGCGGTGCTCCTCCCCACCTTCCGTGCGCAGCCGCGTGAGCCTGCCGTCCTCGATGTCGAGGTCCACCACCGGCTCGTGGACGACCTTGATGCCGTGCTCGTACACGCGTTCGCGCTCACCCGCGTCGAGGTCTATGCCTTGGCCTAGCGTCAGCAGGGTCACGTCACGGGAGTAGGTTCGGGCCACGAAGACCGCTTCGCCCAGGCCCCTGTCGCCGTGGCCGATCACTGCGATGCGCTTGCCTCGGGCCTCGTAGCCGTCGCAGATCGGGCAGTAGCGCACGAGGCCCCGTCGGACCGCGTCGGGCAGGTTCGGCAGGTCCGGCTCCACGTCGTCCGCGCCCGTGGCGAGGAGCACCCGGCGCGCCCGCACCTCGCGCACGGCTCCTGTGCCCGCCTCGATGCCAGCCGCGAAGCCACGCTCGTCCTTGCGCAACGCCCTGACGGCACCCGCGACGACGCGCATCCCGTACCGCGCGAGGTGCTCACACTGGCGGGTTAGGATCTCCCGCCCGGAGATGCCGTCGGCGAAGACCGGAATGTTGTGGCTGGTTGGTATCCAGGAGGCGCGGGAATCCCCCGCATCGACCACGAGGAAGCGGCGCTCGAAGCGGGCCAGGTAGAGCGCGGCCGTCAGACCGGCCGGTCCGCCGCCCACGATCAGGCAGTCGAGAAGCTCGTCGAGGTCCACCGACCAAGGCTCTGCCATTCGCTCATCCGTACCGAAGGGAGTCGCATTGAATTGACCGTCCGTGGTCTGCATCGGTTCCGCCGTAGCCGGCGCTCGGCGTCATACCGAGCTCGGCCGCGGGGATGCGTGACTTGGCTAGGCCGGAATCCGGCCGTCCGGCGTGAACCGGTCGATGGCCTGCGGCAGGTCACGTGAGAGGCGCGACAGCAACTCGTCCTGGGACAAGCCAGTGCGCTGCGTCAGGGTCGCCAGTACGTCGGGTCCGATGGCCTGCTCCAAATCGTGCGGCTCGATCTCCTGGTTCGGTCCATAATTCACCCAGGACTGCGCGGCGTGCCCGTGCCCGGCTTGGTGGAAGCGCTCCAGCATCTCGTCCAGGCCGCTGTTCAGGAAGCCGCCAGGCCCGGCACTGCGCTGATTGCCTAGAAGGCCGCCGAGGAGGCCGCCGAGGAGGCCGCCGAGACCTCCGCCCAGGGCTCTGCTCAAGCCGTCCTGGCTGCCCGGCGCGGCCCCGTGGCCGGACGGTGCCGGCGCACCCTGGCCTGCCCCGCCGAGCAGCTCCGCGAGCGTGTCCCTGTTCTGGTAGCCAGCCATCGCGAGCAGGCCCAGCAGCGCCGTCATCGAAGGGTAGCCGTCGCTCATGTCATTCCTCCGGTTACGGGGCAGCGAAGGCTGCCTTCATCGTTCGATGTGAGGGCCGACACCGGAAGATCGGAGCGCCGGCCGCCGAAATCGGACTGGCGGGCGCCGCTTACGGCCGCCGCTGCAGCGGGCTACGGTTCAGGCCCTTGACGGTCGAGTGAACGGCACCCATCCGGCCCCCGAACCACGAGGCAATGGCGCCGAGCACCAGCGCAAAGAAGCCGAACAGGGCGCCGCGGGAGACGGCCCTCCGCGTTAGCTCCGCCGCCTGCTTGGCCTGCTCCTTGGCGCTGTCGGCTGCTTGGCGGTATTGTCGGTCGTACTGCTGCACCTGCCCCTTGGCCTGATCGACCGGGATGTTCTGCGCCTTCGCCAGAGCCTCGGCCGCGCGGTTGCGCGCCGCGTCAGCCTGGGCTTGGTTGCCGGTGAGGACGGTGCGCATCGCGGACACTGCCGCGTCCTTCGCCGCAGCCGGGTCCTGACCAGCGGACGCGCCACGCACCGACTGCTTGATGGAGGAAAACGGGTCGTTCACCTTCGACGGCGTGGGAGCAGCTGTCTGTGCGGCAGTCTGCACCGCACCGCCAGCCGTGTTCGCCAGGCCGCCGGCCACGGTGCTCAGCTGACCTGACCGGTATTTCGGACCGAGCCAATTGATAGGCTACTGCATGGCCGCTGACCCGGGGTAGCCGGAAGGCCAGATCTGGGTAGCTGACAGGCGCGGGTGGCCGATAGCCCAACGAGGAATGTGGTCGAATTCGGTTGTATGTCTTCTGCCATAGACCGATCACGATCCGGTCTTCCTTCAACGAGTAGAAGATCTCCTGCCTCAGGCACTCATCGCTCAGCTTACCGCTGAAGCTCTCGCAGTACCCGTTCTCCCGCGGCGAGCCCGGGGCGATGTACTGGATCTGTCGGCCCGTCTTAGCGACCCAATTGTGCAGTGCCTTCGAGATCATCTCAGGGCCATTGTCGCAGCGGATGTGCTCCGGGATGCCGTGCAGGCACATGGCGTCGGCCAAAGCCTCGATCTCACCGAGGCTGTCGATGCGCCGGGCCACCTTCAGCGCGAGGCACGCCCAGCTGTGCTCGTCAGGATGGGCAGGCTTCGCCCATCGTGCGTCTGAGCCTGCACGAAGTCGAAGCCTCGCGCTCCAAGTCCTTCATCTTCCTGGCTTGATCGATCTTGAGGCCGCCGTACTCCTTGCGCCAGCGTGAGGCACTCTGCTCAGAGATCTCCGCCTCCTTAGCTGAGCCAACGCCAAACCCTTGCCCTGAGCTGTCTGCGCCTCGATCTGGCGCAGCTTCAGAACGACCTGCTCCGCGCTCGTCTTCTGACCTCGCCGCATGTCAGACTCCCTCAGTCCTGGCTGATTCTCTCGATCAGCCAGGTCCAAAGCCAGCCGGTCAGGTCAGTTTGTGAAGAGGCCGCCGCTCATGCCAATCTTGCGGTGGATCCGCGAGACGGACAAGGCGATCCCCTCCTCATCCAGCGCCTGGCCCCAGGCGAGTACATGCTGGTGAACGCTATCAACGAGCGTGCCGTCCAGATCGAACAGGAAGCAGGTCTCGACGCGCATCGCTGCCCCCTTCATGCGGCCGCGGCCCGGGATTGCTTCGAGGCCAGTTCCACAGCCTCGACGACCCGTGCGGGCGCAAGGTGGTGGATCATGTGCCCCATGCCGGGAACCACGATGAGCGTGCTGTTCGGCAATTCATCGTGCAGCCGCTGCGACTGTCGTCCGACGTCAGCGATCTGGTCAGCGCCGCCGACCACGACCGCGACGGGCAGGTCCAGGTCGCGATAGTGTCTCTGCAGTTCAACCGTGACCGGCGTCATCATCGCTGCATCCTCGGCGGACGCGCGCAGCTGCAGCGGCCGCAGCATCATGTCTGTCGGGAACTCCCGGTCGAAGCGCTCGGGAATAGCGGCCGGCGCAAACATGCCTTTGATCATTGCAGGCAGGAGCGCGCGCCCGACCATGGGTGAGACAGTGTGGCGCAGGAGGTCGCCGAGGATCGGGATCGCGCTCGGGGACGCCAGAACCACGTCCGCCCGCAGCGTCGGGTAGTAGTAGCCCGAAGCCAGGACGAGGCTGCGCACGAGGTGCGGGGCCTGCAGCGCGAGGGCAACGGCGACCAGCGCCCCCCAGGAGTGGCCGAGCACCACAGCCTGGGTGACGCCGAGTTGCTGAAGAGCCTTCTGGAACAGCGTTGCGTGAGCACGCGGTGTCCAGACGCCGCTCGGCCGATCGCTGTACCCGTAGCCGGGGCGATCGATGAGGATGACGCGGAAGCGTTGGGCGAGCTTGTCGACGATGCCGCTGCTCAGGAAGTCCTGGATCATGGTGCCGTTGCCGTGGATGAGCACCAGGCTCTCGCCCTGACCGCGCTCGACGTAGTGCAGGCGCACGCCATCCACGGTGATGAAGTCTCCGATCGGGGGCGTTC
Organism: Methylobacterium gregans; assembly: GCF_022179245.1. Classification (GTDB taxonomy): domain Bacteria; phylum Pseudomonadota; class Alphaproteobacteria; order Rhizobiales; family Beijerinckiaceae; genus Methylobacterium; species Methylobacterium gregans. Next base: position 15,703 of record NZ_BPQM01000128.1, on the reverse strand, counting down.
GGCGCTCGGCCTCCCGGGCCCGCGAAACCGCATAGAGTGCGGATGCGCCCAGCGCGGCAGCGGAGCCGAGAAGCGCTGGGATCAGCCAGGAAGTTCTTGGGCGGTCTGTCATGAGTTGTGATCCTGTGTGAGCGAAAGGGTACGCGCGATCAGATGGCGGACCGGAGGGGGCGAGCCCGCTACGGGGCGGGAGCACCTTCCAGCAGCCTCGGCGTCATCGCGGCGAGGGCCAGGAGCGGCCCGGGCATCACGATGCCGGCCCGGCGCATGGTCTGCGCAGCCGCCCGGCAGGCCGAGAGATCGTTAGCCTGCGCAGCAGCTTCGATCTGCGTCACGATCTTGGCAGAGGGCTTCGATGTGTCCGCAAGCTGGGACGAACCGCTCCGCGCCGATCCCGCGGAAGTGGCGGTGGAGCCCGCAGGTGCTGCCGCGTTCTGCGATTGCCCCTGCGGGCCGGCGGCACCCGGGCCCGACGCGGTTATCTGGCCGCTCTGTCCGGAACTGTTCTGCGGCGTCGTGTCCGCGGCGGGCTTTGCGGACGTGTCGGCGCTGTTCTTCGCCGACACGGCCGTTGCTAGACGCGCTGGTGTGTCGGTGGCCTGCGTGCCGGCCGCCGGCTGACGCACGAAGGCGACGAGTTCCTGGCAGAGATTTGCCGGCCGCCCAGTGGCGGGCGTCGAGACATCGGATGATTGAGCCGCAGCTGCGTGGCTGAGCAGGCAGACTGACACGGCCAGCCTCAGCATTCTCGCGACCGGCATGGTCAATCTCCTCGGATCGAACGAAACGGGGCGGCAGCGCGAGACTGCCGTGGGCCCTGTGGTGCGAACGGGATCGGGACACTGCATCCAAACGGCAAGGTGCGGGATGCGAGCACGTGCTTCGGCAGCATCGCTGCTGCGGGAACGAGCTATGCCATGGAGTTCAGGATCGGGATCCGCCAAAAGCGCGACGGATATCGGGCGCTGCAGCGTCATCTGGCGCGTGCTGCACGACCCTATGGGAAGGGAGCAAGCCGTGATTTGGTTCCACAGAACCGAGATCTTATGCCAGCGTTTAGCATAAGTCAGGATCTGTTTGGCTAATCGATCGGATCGCAACGTTTGTTGCTCCAAGCGACACTCTTGCAGACGCTTCGACACGGCCTTAAGCGCCACCTCGAGCAGACTGAACGCCGTCACAAGGCGGCTTGGTCACACCATAAGGCAATTATCCATCACGGGCAGTGGAAGCCGATAGAGAGGACGATGCAGTCCATCACGGTCGCTGGCTGGATGCCGGGTCCCGGCCCAATGCGGGCCCTAGAGAGGTCCGCAGGGTGGTGCCTTGGTCGATGATGTCCCGCGACTCGGATTGGTCAAATTGCGACGGTCGCCTTCGGGCAGCCCAAAAGCAGAGCGGACGCGGTTCCTTATCTGCATAAATGTAAAGATCTTTACAGAACGACAGAGAAATACCGATTTTTCGAGCATTTCAGCACATCGACGGCCGCGTTTTGCAAGTCGTAAAAAAAGGAAATATATTTTTCGGGATGATCTAATGATTTTCCGGCGACGGCGGAACAATTTTCAGCATCAAATGTTTGTATCATACTCGGCCATGGGAACAATCCGAAATATGCGGCTGCGACTTGTCGCGGCCCGCGCCGTCTGGAGACATGTCATGCAACGGGAAACATGCTTCGGACGACTCACACGGCTTCCCTCTGCGGCCGAGATTAAACGGGATCTCACAATGATGTCGGCTGCTGACACACTCGTTGCTACCTTCTCGAAGCAAAGCGGCACTCGCGAAGAGCTCGCAGTCATCATCACCGGGCTCATGGATCAGTACCATATCTCGCCAGATCGGGCGCACATGCTCATCGACCGCTTCGGCCGGACTCAGCCTGCTTTGGGCAATGGCGGGAGTGAGCTCATGGCAAGAAAGCAGGGCTACAGCGAAAGGCAGCCTGGCTATATGGCCCAGTGAAGCCGGCCACCTCGTAGTTTTAAGGCCTAGGCCCCGCTCCTATTCGCGGAAGAGTCAAAAGCTTCCCTCAAAGCGAACCACGCGGGATATGGGTGTCGTTGTCCTCCCTTGCTCTGTGCGGCGAAATAGCTTCAGCGTCTGCAAGGCGCTGGCGCTCCCAGGTTGTGAGCATACGTTCAATCAGAGTGCTTGTACTGACCTTCTCACGGCGGCCGATGGCAGCGATCCGGTCAAAAACCTCGGCACCGATGCGGAGGCGTCGGCGCTGCCGAGCACCGGGACATGCGTGGCCCGTGCTGCACTCCAATTCCTCTCCCGTGTGCCGGGCTACCTCGTCCGCAATGGCCCGGTCCGCGAGGCTGAATGCATGATCCGCGCGTGTGACTGTCTCACGTTGCGTGTCGGCCTGCTCGGACAGTGTCGATGCGGCGGAGTCGACAATCGGCAACATATCGCCCCCGGTACTCGATCCTTCAGCCCGTCGCTCGATTGGCAGGTCTGCGGTCGAGTTTGGAAAAGGCGGCAGCACCGGCCTAGTTGGGCTGCTTGGCTGCGTCACGCGCTTGGGCATTTTCATTCACCGTCTCGGTTGCAACCGATGTCTGTGGACGAACACGCTCTGGCACAGTTTCATGCGCTTGCGGCATGTTCGGCGACTGTGCACGGCTGTGCTGTGGCGAGACGGCAGTTTGAGCTGCGAGCGGGGCAATTATGAGCCCGAAGAATGCAAAGGACATTTTAACGGCACGCATAGAATGCGCCTCCCGGCTAATTTGGAAAAACGACCTTGAGCCTCGATTTGTTCCATTGCACGCTACGAAGAGTCGGGAGCGAAATATGACTTTTACATCTTTCTTCGCTGAAAGGCGCAGTATTCTACCTTCAATCAGGCGAGGAGGCGCACGTTCCAGTTCTCAAGCCCCACGGGCCGTTGTCGACTGCGAAGCTACTTCGAGCATACGCGTGTCCGGGCATGGTCCAGTCCATCATTGACCGCGCTGAATCGGTGTTCCGGCCATCAGGCCTTCGACGCGTAGCTTCAACCGGGCTGCCCGGATCGCCTCAACTGTCCGCCACGGCGCATCCTGGGCGATGCCCTCAGCTTCAAGATCCGTAAGTTGATCGATGAGTTGTCCTTGCTCCAAAAGGCCAGGAAACTGCGACATATGAACAATCAGTGCGATCATTTTCTGCATCACCGGGCATATTCGCGGTCGGCTTGGCTCTCTCATGCAGAAGCGCCATGGAGATCGAACACCGACTCAGCCTCGCCCAGCGGTCTTCATGGCAGTACGACGGCGCCTTTCGTCGAAGGCGCTGCGGCATTGATCTTAAGCACCGGCTTCTTCGGCTTCTTCGTCTCGCGATTGCCGCGCTTCTTTTCCGTCGCCATGGTCTCGCTCCTGGGAATGTCGTGAGGCCGGACAGGGGCGTCCTCAATGTTCGGTTGTCGGTCGTTCCGCATGCAACCGGATCGCGCTCGCAATCGGGTTCTCGAACGCGCCGAATACGGCAACGAGGCGGTTACTGGCCCAGAGTTCAGTACGGTTCCCCGCGATCAAGCCTGCCGCCTGCCGCTTGGCGTCACTGTCGTCGCGGGCCGTGATGATGCAGGACGTTAGCATCCCGCCGCTCTTGACGAACCGATGCACCTGATAGGCTCGGCGCACGTGCCGCGGGCGTGAATTGGCGGGGAACTTGAGAAGATCGGCCATGCCTGCCTGTCCGTCGCAGGCGGGGGCGCAGGCCCTCAGCCACCGAAGCCTGGATCAATCCGTCCGGTGATGCGGGTACTGTGCGCCTTCTTGGACGACAAAGATACCCCCAACGGCGAGGGATTCCCTCTAGCCCGTCACGAACTTCCAGCCTTCGCGTTCGGCGAGCCGTTGCCGGGCTGGGCGTCGGAGCCGGCGCAGGACTAACGTGAATAGTGTGCTCTCGAAAGGCGAAGTTCCGCGTCCGTAACGACCTTGGGGTGAAACGGACTCCAAATACCGAGATGAGTCGAAGGCGGAATGTCTGCTTGCGGGCGGCAAGCCACGCTCCGCTGCCCACCCAGAAGGGCCATTCAACCCGGGAACGACGAACGTTCGCTGACGACGACTTTGCGGAACTGCAGCCTTGCGGTCTCTGTAGATATCGACGTTCGAGAGGCTGAGGAGCTGGTAGATCATGGCAGGATCGGCGGAAGAGCGGCTCGACGCCCTGAATAGGGAGATCGCAGACCTGGAGGAACAGCAGGATGCTTGTGTCTCGGTCATCGCGGCTTTGACCGATCAGGGGCTGGACACTGCCGCGGCCAAGGCCGCGCTCAGAAGGATCGAGGATAAGCTCGCGGCGCTTCGGGTCCGCACAGCAACTTTCGAGGGTGACGCGAGGCACGTTTGAGCGCGCTCAAGCAATGCTCGAACAGGATGCGTCGCGAACCGTGTGAGCGCTGCGCCGACCGGCAACTCACGGCGCCGTGAACGGTTGGTGCACCTCACGGTTGGAGCGCGCCCATGCCTGCTGACATCAGCACACGACCGCGGCTGAGGGCCGGATCGCCTTCAAAGGCAGAGGGTGCCGCTATCTCCAGGGCAGAACTCGTCCCGAAGGTCTGTCCACTGCACTCGCGCCTATACTACAGGAAGGACCCTTAGCAGCTTTAGGTGATGAGAAAAGAGCTGCAATTTCTCATCATAGCTTATAGTAATTGCATTTTTGCATGAAACGCATCGGTACCTCGATATTGACTTGAACCAAATCCCCTTCCGTTTGTGATCGGCCCCACATATCGGACAGAAACGGTTCAATATCTCTTCGTACATCCTAGGAGGTAAGGGCATGAAGGATCCCGGGCCGCGGTCCGAAAATCTGCGGAACGATCGTATTGGTTGCTGATTTTGAGCAAGAAATCTTACACAAATGACACTGTCGCGCTCTTTATTTTCCGCCAGGATGGAGGCCCAGGCAAAGGCGGCGCGAACATCCGGAGATGCGGCAGTGCATATGCTGGCCGTGTCCTAGTTTGGACTCTGAACCCGGTTCGGGCCGTCCAGCCTTCCTCTCTCGTACCCTCGCATGATTTCTCGCGCCGGCGTATGCTTGGCGCCAAGCAGGGGAGCTCGGGTCCATGACCAACAGACGAGAGCTGTAGCGTAGTCCAAACGGGGACTGTTGGTTTCTCGGACGCGAGCCTGAGAACGGCCGCGCCTTCGTGGTCCATCAGCGGAACGGGCCCTCTGGCGGTCACCTAACTCAGATCGAATTGGGAGCCTTCCTGCAACACGGCGCGAAGGATCCTGAGCATCAGGCTGCGATCCAGCAACCGTCCTCTACCCAGTGCAGGACACCAACGGCGTCCCGGTCGCCGTGAACGGCGAGCCGGCGGCGGATGATCTCTGAGCCATCCAGCCGAGCGCTCGGGGCTCAGAGCATCAAGCGGAACGCTGCCGCTCACCTCCGGTTGGTCCTTCATCGATCCGAAGAGGCGATCATGAAGGCCCTACTAGCATCCTCGGTGCTCACAGTTGGTCTGCTCGCCACTGACCCAGCGTCCGGCCAGCGTCTTGAGATCGGCCCCGATGGCCCCTCAGTCGGCATGCGCTCAAGGGGTCAGCGGGAGCGGGACATCGAACGGCGGGAGATGCGCCGTGACATGCGACGGGACGAGGTGCCGCGCGATCGGCGGGACAGATCTGTCGATCCTGACGACGATGATGAGGACTAGCGCCAAGATTGTGTGGTGAGGCCACCTGTCACGAGCGTGACAGCATTCCTCTGCCACGGTTCAGGAGCCTTAGCCCAAGCTCTCTCCAAGTGTGCCGTTCTACCAGGCCCGATGAGTTCCAAAGGATTTTACGATGATGCGTGCGAAAGTGCTCGGCTTGGCCGTCGCAGTTGCCGGCGGCCTTGGCATCGCAACTGCGGCCAACGCTGCGCCTACGAGTGTTGGTCCGATCCAGAGCAGAGAGTTGATCGAGACTGTGGCCGGCGGCTGTGGTCCGGGTTGGCGCCCGAACCGGTTTGGTGACTGCCGTCCGAACGACCGTGGCCCTGGATACGGGTACGGTGGACCGCGCGGCTACTACGGCGATCGGCCGGTCTATCGGGGCGATGGCTATGGCTACGGCCGCGGTGGCTATGATCGGCCGCGCCGGTTCTATGACGGGTACTGAGACCCCAGGGGGTAGAAGGGTTGAAGCCGATGTCGTTGAGGGCGCGGGACAAGGCGATTGGGGCGTTAGCTCCGAGCACCGCGAGCTGGTTGGCGAAGCGGGCGAGCAGGCGATCGTCGGTGAAGGTCAGAGCGGACACCGATTGCCCTCGTAATCGGGCCTGAGCGTAGCCATCTCGGAATTACCCCCCGCGCAATCCCTTGCTCTGGGCAACGATGCGGAGGCTCATGATGGCCCGTACCCCTACCAACGGCAGAGCGACGTCCGTCTCGACCGAGGACTTCAACGAGAGGGTGAAGCGTCTCGTGGCCGATAAGCCTGATCCGCAAAAGGCGGTCGATCGACGGACGAACGCTTCTGGCTGGAGAAAGTCTGGTCCCGGTCGGTAGGCCGCAACCGGAAGTGTGTTATGGTCGCACTCAGCCCCGCATCTGCTGCCGAGCTGATGGAGGGTCTCCCCCATGCGCTTCGATTGCAATGTCCGCGGCGAGTGGCTGGTCGATCCCGGTGAGCTCGCGGACAAGCTGGGCATCTCGCTCCCTCGCCTTTTAGAAGAGCAGAGGCTTGGCCTTGTTCGAACCCGGGTCGAGAGCGGCCGTCAGAGCGATGCCGGCCGCTCTCGCATCACGGTCCAGAGCCGTGAGGCTGTCTGGCAAGGCGTCTTCTGTCCGAAGGGCACGCTAATAAGCGAGCGCTCCGATAACGACTGACCCGGCGGAAGTTTTTCCACTGAGCAATACCGCAATGCAGGATGCCAACCCATGCGCCTGACGATCGCCCTCGTCCTTCTGACGGTCGGCACGCTTGTCGCCGGATCGTTTCTAAACGGGGCGAAATCGGCCGAGACTGTGACATCGGCAACCACGGGCGCCGCTTCCAGAACGCCTATGGCGGAAGCGGTGAAGAAGCGGCTCAAGCTGGATGCGAACCGGCGAGAGGCCGCAGACAGAAACCGCCAAGAGCGCACGGAGCGGCTGACGAAATCCGTGTGCGTCGGCTGCGGTGGACCGGTCGTACCATTTGATCCGAGCGGCGGCGAGGCGGCACGGAAGGGGATCTCTGCTGCACGTCAGAGCAAACGCTGAACCTGGCGGCGGCCGCTGCTCCAGCCTCAGCTACCGACGAGGCCGGATACGAAAGCGTCTTCACTTAAGAATGAGCGCGCCTAGTTCGAGGCATGCTACCGGATTGGAAAGCCGTCCTTTGATGATGGCCCAAACCGGTACGCAAATGTCCTTTCTCACGCTGCTCAAGGCTAAGCTGAACTGGCTTTTATCCGGAACGCGAGCTGAGCAAGCCAGCCGTAAGATGGCGGACGCCGTGGAGAACGGCGCCTCATCGGGTCGAGGCCCTTACCCCGGCCGTGGCTTCGAGCAGAAGTACAACGCCGCGTCCGCCCTGCTGAAGGAGCGGATGAACAAAAACTATCCCGACAGCTACCACGCGCGGCTCGGAAGCGAGGGTAACAACGCCTACGATCACGGAGAAGAACGCGCCTACGCTACCGATATGGTGTCGGCAGCGATAGCTCAGGCTCTTCGTAACGGCGCTACGGTTCGTGAAGCCGCGGAAGCCGGGGCGGCGAGCGTCGGTATCTAGAAGACAACGATGGCTGCTTACGACCCTTCCATGACATCTGGAAAGTCTGCTTGCCGGGAGTTAGGTTGATTCGAATCGACTGAGCTTGGCCGAAAGCCGCATGTCGGCTCCGCCGTTCGAACCGCTGAAGTGCGCCTCCGTTGCAGCTTAGGCGTCTACCAAACGCGCAAATCTCCATAACTTCCGGAGCGTCAGCTTGGGAGCACATCATTCTCGGCCATGCCGCCGAAGTGGAAGAGGGTGCGGAGCACAGCGTTGAAGGATTTTGGTCGGTCATCGGCCGGCTCATCGACACCACCACTCCGGACGGGAGTGAATCGCGAGGATTGGCGGTGGTTCGAACCAGATTAGGACATCACCTTAGGGAACCACCGAATAGTCCGGCCGCGGACCGCATGACATTCTCTCCATCCCAATGCGATGTCAGGGCGGGAGAGCGCGATGAGAGCAGTCGTCTACAATGGCCCGCACGATGTGGCGGTGCAGGACGTGCCCGACGCGCGGATCGAGAGGCCGACCGACGTGCTGGTGCGGATCACGAGCACTAATATCTGCGGCTCCGACCTGCACATGTACGAGGGCCGGACCGACTTCCCGCACGGGGGCGTGTTCGGGCACGAGAACCTTGGACAGGTGGTCGAAGTGGGCGATGCCGTCGACCGGGTGAAGGTCGGGAACTGGGTCGCCATCCCCTTCAACATCGGCTGCGGCTTCTGCAAGAACTGCGAGCGCGGCTTGAGCGCGTTCTGCCTGACCACGGCGGATCGCAGCGTCGTACCGAACATGGCCGGTGCCGCCTACGGCTTCGCCGACATGGGGCCGTATCGGGGCGGCCAGGCCGACCTGCTGCGCGTCCCCTACGGCGATTACAACTGCCTGAAGCTGCCGCCGGACGCGGAGGTGCGGCAGAACGAGTACGTGATGCTGGCCGACATCTTCCCGACCGGCTGGCACGCCACGGAGCTCGCGGGCCTGCGCCCGGGCGAGTCGATCGTCATCTACGGAGCCGGGCCGGTCGGCTTGATGGCGGCCCACGCGGCGATGATCAAGGGCGCCTGCATGGTCATGGTTGTCGACCGCCATCCTGACCGCCTGCGACTCGTGGGTTCGATCGGAGCCCTGCCGATCGACGATTCCAAGGGCTCGCCGGTGGACCAGGTGCTCGAACTGACGAACGGCATCGGGGCCGACCGCGGCTGCGAGTGCGTCGGCTACCAAGCGCACGACCCGCAAGGTCATGAGCACCCCAATATGACCATGAACAATCTGGTGAAGTCGGTGAAGTTCACCGGCGGCATCGGCGTGGTCGGCGTCTTCACGCCCCAGGATCCGGCCCCGCAGGACCCGCTCTACAAGCAGGGCGAGATCGTTTTCGATCACGGCCTCTTCTGGTTCAAGGGTCAGACGATCGGCGTCGGCCAGTGCAACGTGAAAGCCTACAACCGGCAACTGCGCGACCTCATCTCGACCGGTCGCGCGAAACCGTCCTTCATCGTCTCGCATGAGTTGCCGCTGGAAGAGGCTCCGACCGCTTACCGGCACTTCGACGCGCGCGACGAGGGCTGGACCAAGGTGATCCTCAAGCCCGCCGCATAACCCGCCGGGCCGGGCGGACAGCCGCTCGCCAGAGTCATCCAGAATGTGCCGGACGGGCGCAAGCGCGAGGACGCCATGCCGACCTACGACTACGAGTGCGAACTCTGCGGGCCGTTCACGGCGATGCGGCCGATGGCGCAGTTTCAGGACCCGTGTGCCTGCCCGGAATGCGGCGACGGAGCGCCACGGACCTTCCTCAGCGCACCGGCCATCGCCAGCAGCGATTCGCGTCGCCGCGGCGCCTTCGCGGCAATCGAGGCGAGTGCGACCGACCAGCGCCGAGCGGCGGCCGCCCATCCGGCTGACTGCGGCTGCTGCATGCGCCGCCTGCCGCTTCCGGGCGCCCTCGCCGCCGGTGGAAGGGTTTTCACGGCGCATGGACCCAGTCAGCGCAGCGGGCAATGAGAGGCGGTCATGACCAGATCAACAGCCGCGTCCGCCGCGCTTGTCATGATGCTCTTGGCGACCGCTTCCCTTGCCCAGCAGCAGAACACCCGGTTGTCGGGCAGCACGGCTCGATTGCAGCTCGTCGCCAGCTTCGAACATCAGGTCACGGGGGTAACGATCGGAGCGGACGGGCGCATCTTCGTCAACTTCCCGCGTTGGACGGAGGACGCACCGATCTCGGTGGCCGAGCTCACGCGCGACGGCCAAGACAAGCCGTACCAAGTCAAACCGTATCCGGACGAGGCATGGAATTCCTGGCGCAATGCCAAGAAGACCCAGATGTCGGCGGGTGATCATTTCGTATGCGTCCAGAGCGTCGTGGCCGATGCGCACGGCAATCTCCGGGTAGTTGATCCGGCCGCGCCGGCCACGGCGCCTGTCGTGCAGGGAGGACCCAAACTCGTCAGGATCGATCTTCGAACGAACAAGGTCGCGCAGGTGATCCCCTTTGACGAGAGGGTCGCACCGCAGGGCAGCTACCTGAACGATGTGCGGTTATCGTCGGACGGACGATACGCCATTCTGACCGATGCGGGCGCGAAAGGGGCGCTCGTCGTCGTGGATCTGCAGCGTGGCGGGGCTCGACGCGTCCTCGACGGCCATCCGAGCACTCAGCCGGAAAAGGATGTGGTGGTGAAGGCCGATGGGCAGGCGTTGCGCCGGACCGACGGGCGAGGCGTCGAATTTGCCGCCGACAGCATCGCACTCTCTTCCGACGGGCGCATCCTCTATTGGAAGGCCCTGACCGGCCGGACCCTCTACCGCATCGAAACGGATGCTCTGGTGAACCCGGGCCTTTCCGATAAGGATCTCGAAGCGCATGTGAAGCGTGCCGATGAAACCGAGCCGACCGACGGTCTGTGGATCGACCGGCGCGGGCGCCTCTATCTGAGCGCGATCGAGCAGGATGCCGTTAAGGTCCGCGACGGGGACCGGGTCACGACGCTCGTACAGGACAAGCGGTTGCGCTGGCCCGACACGTTCTCGGAGGGACCCGACGGGACGATCTACGTCACCAGCTCCCGCATTCAGGATATGAGCTGGTTCAAGCCCGAGACAGGTCCGCGCCTCGAGACGCAGCTGTGGCGCATTGAGGGGACGGGGGGCGTCAGTGAAGCCGAAAAAGCGAGTCCGTCCGGCCATCGGCACCGCTGATTGACAGCGGGTGAACCAACCAGCTCGGAAGTGGTCATCGAAAGCCTCGGAGCCCCGGCGGGCTTGGCACATGCACACCCATCCAAACGAAAGGATTCGTCCAGCCATTTCGCCGTTGCTGCAGGGCCACCCTTCTCTGGCCTTCGGAAGGTCTGCTTACCGGCAGTTCGATTGGCTCCGAACGACCGAGCCTGGCCGAAAACAACTCGTTCGCTTCCAGCGTGCAAATCACAAAATCGGACCCTCGTTGCAGTATCTTCTGACTTGGCCGCATGTCCGACTCCTTCGGTTCTACCCGATCATTCCGATCCGATGCCAGCCGGTCAGGTCGCCCATCGACTGACCGCAGCTCTACGCTGTGACCCGTTTTCGGCTTGCCTTGAAGATTGCCCGCGCCTCAATCAACCGTAGCCAGCTTCGTCTGCTCAGGAGGCATGGGCGGCGTGACGTGAGAGCCGGTGCTACGAATGAGTGCCTGCCACGCAGAGGGAGCCGCCAGTATGCATGAGCCGGTGACTAGTCGGCCTTTTCATGAGGCACGATGGTGATCGCGCCGTTATGCTCCACAATAGCTGATTGAACCTCGCTCAGTTCGCACAACCCCTTCTGCTTAACCTCGGCAATCACGTCGCGTGGGTCAACGCGCTTGCTGTGCAGCTTGGCATCGTCCCATTCTCCGTTGGAGAAGATCACCGCTGGATTGCCCTCCGTGACCATGCCGAGGGTCGGCCAGAGACGCTTGAGGTGTGTGAGGGCTGTATGAAGCCCTGCGAGCGTTGCGGCAGCCAGCACCGCTCCGATGCTTGAGCGATCATCGCCCAAAATTGGCGGCGCAGCGACCCCACCGAAGAAGAGAATTACTGCCATATTAGTGGGGTAGCAGAGCGCATGATGCGCATCGTTGTGATCCGCAGGAGGATCAAAACCACAAGGTACAGCAGCACGCCGCGCAACACGATGCTCATGCAGTGGTCTTCAAATCCTCAGGGATAGATGAACAGGGGAAGCGACTGCCGCTCGCCAGCAATCGAGAGAACCGCGGTTGTCGGCCCCGGCAGCCGAGGAGCAAGCCGAAGCTTGATGGTTCCGGTCCGGTCGGAGCCGAGGACAAAGCGGTAAGTCACACCATCCGCGGTCGCGCTGACGTCTGCTGAGCCCGGTTGGGTCGTCGTGATCGAAGCGCTGTCAAGAAGCTCGGACCCAACACCGATCTCGATGATCTTGGTGGGCAGCGGAGCTGCGGCTGCGAGAATGATATCACTCGGTGCGTTGACTCGTAGAAAGCGTTTATTGGGTGACGATCAACGGTACGGCTGAGAAACTGCGGAAACTTGTCGAGAGCCACCCGTCGCCGAACGCACCAAGCAGACCAGCGAGTATGATCAACCCGACAGCGCCTAGAATGGTATTCTGCGTGCGCAACCATGTGATCTCGAAGCGAGGGTTCGGCTCGATCTGTGTCTCGGTCGCTTTCTGATCGCTGGTCGTCAGACTATCGATACGGAAACCGGTGACTGATCCAGGCTTGGGCCTCGTTCAGATCGGCAAAGGTGGGTGGGCAAGGAATGTCCTCGGGTCCAAAGCCGGCCTCCACCAGAGAGGATGGCGGGGCGCAGGCGGTACCGCCTCACGGAACCGGGGAAGCGCCTGCCCGGCACAAAGGCCGGGCAGGCTACGGCCGCGGCAGGACGCGAACCCGCCGTTTCGGCTTGGCTAGGAGGCTAGGCTAGCGCGTGCCGGACGCGCCCTGACCTTCGCCACTGCCCTGTCCCGCGGAGGGGCTGGCCCTCACAGAGCCGCCCTCTGCGGCGCCCTGAGGAGACGAGCCAGAACCGCGCGAAGGCGGGACGGTCCCGGTGGTTTGTGGATTGGGGTTGCCTGGCACGCTCGCATTCGACGTCATGCCGGCCATGAACTCGCCCCGCTCCCAGCGCGGCATGCCGATCGAGGCCAGCAAGTTTGTGGTCAGCGTGCCGGTCGGCTCAAGCCCTTGTGCCTGCTGGAAATGCGTCGCGGCGAGCGTCGTGTCGTTGTTCCAGTTGCCATCGAGATGACCGGCAGCATAGCCGCGCTGGTTCAGCACCTGTTGGATCTGGCGCACGCCGTCGGCATTCATGTAGAGCGGCTCTCCGGGGCTGTCGGCGCGCTCCATGGCGATGCGCTGATTGTCGACCTGCCGATCACCGCCCGGGCCGGCCGCCTGCGACTGCTGTGGCCGCGCCGCTCCCGCGGCCTGGGAGCCTGTCCCGTGCCCGGCCGAGAAGATCGGATCGCTCAAACCGAGCGCAGCGATGAGGCCGACCTCCAGCCGTCCCGAGGGCTCGAGCCCATGCGCCTGCTGATAGCTGCGCGCGGCCTGCACGGTCGTCGGCCCCCAACGGCCATCCACCTGGCCGGTGTTCCAGCCCTGCTGATTCAGGGCCTGCTGGATCTGCCTGACGCCCGCTGGGCTGACGTAGAGCGGGGTGCCGCGGCTATCCGCGCGCTCGACAACGATGCGCTGATTATCAGCCTGCTTGGTCGCCTGATCACTGCCTTGGCTGCCCCCTGCGCACCTGTATTGCCGGTAATGATGTCTTGCTCGAGACTCAGACCATAGACGAGCGGGATGGTGAGGGTGCCGGTCGGTTCCATGTTCTGAGCCTGCTGGAAGCTGCGCGCCGCCGAGGCGGTTTGCGGATTCCAACGCCCGTCTACATTGCCCGTGCTGTAGCCCTTCTGGGTCAGTGCCTGCTGGATCTGCCGCACCCCAGCTGAGCTCACGAAGATCTGTGTGCCCTGTCCTTCTGACTGATCCTGGGACGTGCGCTGGTTGCTGACGGACGATTGCTGAGCTTGCGCGTACCCGCCAACCAACGCTGTAAGTAGCGTGCTGGCGAGAAAGACATGCTTTAATGTCATGAGTCTCTCCTGCTAGGGACGTGGGACGAACTGGCCCGGCCGGCACACGTTTCAGTCGGAAGATCCCCTAGGAAATTTCCGTCGGCAGTAGTTTCTTTAGGTCGGAGAGTGACTTAACGCGCAAGTAGGTTGGAGCCGCGTCAGTCCTACGGTACTGTCCGGATTGTCCTGTGAGATGCTCGATGTCGCTTTGCCACTGCCGAGGGTGGCCTAGTCGCCATCCTGAATGGCAGGGTGCACGCCAGCTGCAGTCGCTATGAGAACGGCCTGGGGCAGGGTTTGGGCGCCGAGCGCTTCCATGACCCGGGCCCGATGAATCTCCATCGTGCGCGAGCTCAAGCCCAACGTGCGGGCAATCGTCTTGTTGGTCCTGCCCGCGAGCAAGCCCTCCAGCACCGCGCGCTCACGCCCCGACAAAGCCGCGATCTGGGCACTGGCCTTATCGTTGCCGCGCCCGATCCGCCTCGGCCTGGATCTCTGCGAGCGCCGTCTTGACGGTCAACAGCAGCGCCTCCGGTGCCAATGGGAGTTCGAGAAAATCGACCGCTCCAGCCTTCATGACGCGGACTCCGAAGCCGACATCGCCCCCGCTCGCGCCGACCGCCACGACGGGCAGGTGCGCGCGTGAAGCCTTCAGCTCGCTTGCAACAACTATGTCGCTGGCTTCCTCCAGATTGAACACGACGCAGCCCGGTTTCAGCGAACCCGCCATCTCGAGGAGGGCCTGACCGCTCGCGAAAGCCCGCACCTCGTAACCGCTGGCCTGCAGGGCATCGTCGACGAGGCCGCGCCGGGGGACATCCCCAACTGCGACCACGTAGGCGCGCAGGCCTGTGTCAACGGTGACGTCCTGCGCGATCCCGACCGCTGACCGGATCCGTCCGTCAACGCCCGGGATCGAGAAAAAGGTGTCGCGGATGCGGCGCACCAGCTGGTCTGAGGCGCGCAGGATGCGGTACTCCAACACGAACGTCTCGCCGCCGCCGACTCGATCCATCGCTTGTACCGCGGTGTCGCGGTCCTCCGGGTGGACGCAGGCGAGCCAGTTCGCGAGGTCCGGCATGTCCTCGGCGGGCATGCCTCAGACCTGCGCGAAGCGCGGGCTGAGGTGAACGAGGCGTCCACTCTTCAGGTCTGCGAGCCAGAGCACGTTCGCCGAATGCTCGGCGAAGCGCTGGAAGCGATCCTCGCTTTGGCGCAGAGCACTCACTTTCTGCAGGCGGTCGATCACCTGCCCCAGGATGATGGCGTAGGTACGCAGGAACTCGGTGTCCTCGTTGCCGAAGTCGCGCGGTTCGGTCGCGTCCACCTGGAGCAGGCCGTAAGCCTTCCGACCCGGTAGACAGATCGGCACGTTGGCGAATGCGACGACCCCGGCCTCCTTCATGAATCTGGGGGCCATCGAAGCGCTCCTCCTTCCGGATGTCTTGCGTGATGATCGGCGTGCCTTCCTTGACCGCGAAGGTCTCGGAGGAGCGCTCTCTCATGGGTAGGCGCAGCTGACCAACAATGCCCGGATCCCAGCCGACGCCGGCCCGCACGAAAAGCGCTTGTCCCTCCTCCTGGATCTCCAGGATCTTGGCGCGGGTGATGCCGCAAGCCTCGGCGACGAGACGGCACGCCTCGGCCAGCACTGCGTCAAGGTTCTCGCTGCGCAGAACGAACTCGCCGAAGTCGGCCAGCACCCGCTGGCGCTTCATCATCTGCTCTTGGCTGGGCATCGGAGTTTCCCGGCACTGAGCGATCAGTCGCTTGGCAGCGAAGAGCCATGGATCGGACCCTGCGCAGCACCTCGACCACTTGTGTACGCGCGAGCCAGGGCTTGGGTCCAAGCCCGTTCCAATAGTGCTTGCCCTAGAGCGTTTTCGGTTTAA
>NZ_BPQM01000127.1 GCF_022179245.1 Methylobacterium gregans | reverse complement strand
CTCCACCACCTTCACGGCGCCCGGCGCCTGGATGCGGGTCCAGCCGACCTTCTGGCCGTTGACGCTGCCCACGAGTTCCGACGATTCGGGCGCCACCGAGATCGACGAGATGTAGGAGACGCGCAGCCGCGCGCTTCCGCGGGTCTGAGCCTCGGTGAGGTAGACCGGAAAGGCCAGCGTCGCCTCCTCGCCCGACAGGCGGTAGCCCCGCGTGCCGGCCGGGAAGCGCCGGGCGGGCGCGATGGCCGCCTGCGTGGAGATCCGGCGCTCCGCCTCTTGTGCGGGCGGCCGGGCCGGGGCGGCGGGCGGCGGCGGCCGCAGCGCATCGCCAGCGGGTGGTATGGTCAGGCGCTCGGCCGGGCCGGCGCCGAGGAAGCTCTGGGCCGCTGCGGGTCCGGCGGCCCAAGCCGCGGCCGCCAGCACCGTGATCAGGGCGATTGCGCGGGCGCGTGCCCCGACCAGGCAGCCCTGCGGATATCGGGTGCGGGCCTTCATCGCACGCTCACGCCGTCCCGGTGCGGCGCCGGTCCTGCCCGGCGAACGCGCGGTCGTTCTCGAAGTCGAGCATCAGGCGGACCCAGTCGCTCTCGGCCTCGGCCGGGGCGCGGGTGGGCTCGCTGCGTGCGGCCAGGACCGCCGCGGGAGCCGGGTTCGGCAACGGCGGTCGCGCTTCTGGAGCCGGATCCGTCGGCTCCGGTCCGTCATAGCTGGGCTGCACGACCCTGGCCGCGGCCGGCGTCGTATCGGCGGCGGCAGGCTCGCCCGCGAGGGCATAGCGCACGGCGCGGACCGGCTCGACCAGACCCCACCAGATGAATTGCAGCGTGCCGGTGAAGAGATCCTTGTGCCGCCGCCGCCGCATCTGGAAGCGACGCATGGCCTCGGCGTCGCCGTACATCAGGCCGGAGAGCGCGACGTAGTCCTGGGCCCGCAGCCTGCCGAAGGCGAGGCGGCAGACCGCCTCGTCGCCGCTGCGGTCGACCGGGCCCAGCACGACCGGCAGGGCGCCCGCGGCCCGCGCGCCTGCCACCGGGACGACGGCGAGGCTCCCGGCGATCGGCCGGTGCCCGGCCCCGGCGCCGAGGGCGGCTGCCGGCATCCGCACGGTGCACGCCTCCGCCGAGACGCGCTCGACCGCCACGTCGACGGCCCGGCCGCCGAGCGTGAGGTGCCCGCGGCGGCTGATCGGCAGCGAGGGCATGCGCTCCAATTGCCGCCGCTCGGCGCAGACCCCGAGGGCGGCTCCCGCGGTCAGCAAGTTGAAGAAGTTCCACAGGCCGACGACCAGCATCAGGTTCGTCACGCCCGGCTCGAAGAGGTAGCGGTAGGCTGCCACGGCACAGCCGGTCGCCAGCAGGGCATAGACCGCGAAGAAGGGGGCCGCCAGCGACGAGAGGTGGTCGTGCTCGAGCGTCGCGCCCTTGTTGGTGACGTTGAAGGTGGGCTTCCGCGGCGACCAGATCACCGAGACGATCGCCTTCGACAGGTAGAGGCCCTGGACGTACTCGTAGAGTTCCGAGACGAACGGCCAGCGGAACTTGCCGTAGACGTAGTTCTGCATCATCAGGTTGATGACGATGTAGGTCGCCGTGTAGGCGATCGACTCGTCCACGCTCGCCACGAAGATCTTCAGGTCGAAGAAGATGTGCAGCAGCGGCGCGAACATGAAGATCAGCCGCGGCACGGGGAAGAACCAGAAGGTCATGCTCGACAGGTAGGCGATCTTCTGGATCGGCTTCAGGCCGCGCTGGAAGGCCGGGTTCTTCAGGAGCAGGATCTGGAACATGCCCTGGCACCAGCGCGAGCGCTGGCCGATGAAGTCGGTCAGCGTGTCGGGCTGCAGGCCCGCGATCAGCGGCGTGTCCACATAAGCGCTGGTCCAGCCGCGGGAATGCAGCTCGAAGGCGGTCTCGCAATCCTCCGTGATGGTGATGCCCGAGAACCCTCCGGCCTCATCGAGTGCCGTGCGGCGCAGCAGCGCCGCCGAGCCGCAGAAGAACGAGCCGTTCCACTTGTCGAGCCCGCGCTGCGTGACCGAGTAGAACATCTCGTTCTCGGAGGGCATGCGCTCGAAGGTGCGCAGGTTCCGCTCGATCGGGTCCGGGTTGAGGAAGGCGTGCGGGGTCTGCACGAGGAACAGCTTCGGGTCCTCGGCGAAGTAGCCGACCGTCTCGCTCAGGAAGGAGCGGAACGGGACGTGGTCGGCATCGAGCACCACCACGATCTCGCCCCGCGCGTGGCTGAGGCCGTTGTTGAGGTTGCCGGCCTTGGCGTGCTCGTTGCGCGCCCGCGTCAGGTAGCGGCAGCCGAGATCGTCGCAGAGCGCCTGAAGCTCGGCCCGGCGGGCGCGGGCGGATACGGCCTTCTCCGGGTCCGGGTCGGCGCATTTCTGGTCGGTGCCGCCGTCGTCGAGCAGCCACACGGTAAGCTTGCCGGGCGGGTAGTTCATCTGGCGCGCTGCGGCGAGCGTCATCGCCAGGATCGCGGCATCCTCGTTGTAGCTCGGCACGAAGACGTCGACGCCCGGCAGGTCGGCGGCCGGCGCGGCTGGGGGCGGCCGGCGCCGGAGCGGTTCGGCATTGATGATCAGGCTGACGAAGAGGATGAAGACGCAGTACAGTTCGCCGACCAGCAACAGCAGCCCGAAGCCGAAGCTGACCGGATCACCCGGCGAGGGAAGTGTGTCGGTGACGCGCCACAGGATGTAGCGCAGCACCACCAGGCTTCCCATCGCCAGGAAGATGAAGCGGCTGCGCGGCCCGTCGAGGAAGAGCCAGAGCGCGATCATCGCAGCCATCGCAGCCAGGCTCATGGCGAGCTGGTTCTGCGTGCCGACGGGCTGGCTCAGCAGGACGAGGCCGGCCGCCGTCACCCCCATCCAGGCCAGCCACCGCACCGCCCACATCACGCCTGCCACTCCAAGTTCGGGAATCCCCTCATCTTCGGAAATCCCCCATCACCACTTTATGTCGCTTTGTCGCTCAGGGAACATATTTTCTGTCCCGCCCGGAAGACCCGGACCTGTCCGTGTACGGATCAGCACCGTGCACCCGACGCATGGCGGCCAGCGCTAGCCCTTATGAGAATATGTTTTCGACGCTGCTGTAGAAGTCGGCCTGCGAGTTCCACCCCCGAAGGTATAAAAACGACTTTAATGAAAGCTGTCTTCAATTGCGGGATTCGCGGTGCAGCAATGCATCAGCGGACTCGCATGCTGAAGCGTCGAGCGACGTGACACAACCTGAAGAGGTATTTTGTCGCGCCTGGATCGGTGGCATTAACCCGCCCTTAAGCGGCTTGGCCGTCTCGTGGAGGGCACGGAAGCCCGAGGGCCTTCACTCAGCAAACCGTGCCGGTGCCCCCGCATGCTGGACTCCGTCCGGATCCCGCTCAAGGTTCTGAACGCAGCCCAGCTCGCCGGCATCGCGGCCGCGGCCTTCGCGCTCGCCTGCCTGGGCGCCGGCCTCGTCGCGCCGCGCAGCGATCCCGATGCGGGGGGGCGCGGAGTGCTGGAGGCCTCGCGCAGCTTCGCCGAAGCCGTGGACGAAGCGCTGATCGGCGCGGTCGCGGACGCCCGCAACGTCGCGCTACTGCTGCGTCTCGACGATCCGGATCTTGCCGATGCGGCGCGCGTGGGCCTCGTCAGAGACTGGCTCGCCCTCAACCCGCGCTACCGCGACGCGGTCCTGATCGGCCCCGACGGCACCGTGCGGGCCGCGGGCGAGCCGCGCCGCCTCGGCACCAGCGTGGCGCGCGAGCCTTGGTTCGCGCGGGCGCGCAACGCCGAGGCCGTCGTGGCGGGCGCGGAGGCGGATGCGGCGTTCACGGTCGCTCTGGCGCTCGGGCCCCCGGGCCGGTCGGACCGGCTTCAGCTTCGGGCCGCGCCGGTGCTCTTCGAGGAGATCGGCGCCCGCGTGCGACGCGCCCTCGCGCTGCCCGCCGATCTCGCCTTCGCGGTCACGGGCGCGGACGGCCGTGCGCTTGCCGGGATCCTGGCCGCCGCGGACGACCCGCGGCCGCACGCCGCGGCGCCGACGCGCGGCGGGCCGGATCTCGCCAATCCGGGCTGGCTGGTGACGGGCTACGCGCCCGTCGCGAGCCGGCCCGGCGCGGCGCCGGATGGGCGCATCCTCGGCCTCGGACTCGCTCTTGTCTTCGCGGCCGGCACCCTCGGCTGGGCGCTCGGCGGCCGGGCCGCCCGCCCGCTTCAGCGCCTCGCGGATGCGCCCGCGGGGAGCGAGGCGCCGGCTTCGGCGGTGCGCGAGATCGCGGCCCTCACCGGCTCGCTGCACGACCGGGTTCGACACGCCGACGCGCGGCTCGACCGCGCCGACACGGGCCTCGACCGCGTGCGCGGGCGGTTGCACACTTTCGAGACGATGTCGGGCTGGACCTGCTGGGAGATCGACCCCGAGACCCGGCAGGTGATCTGGTCGGATCCCGAGGAGGCCGGCGCGCCCGCCGACCGAGCGGTCGCCCTCACCGATCTGGCGGCCCGGTTCGAGCCCGCCGACCACGCCCTTCTCGATATCACGCTGCGGGCAACGCTCGCCGCCGAGGGCCCGCACGACGTGGTGCTGCGTACCTGCCCGGACGCCGACGGCGGAGCGGCCGGGGCACGCGTGCTGGTGCGGTTCCTGCGCGTCACCGACGCGGCAGGCCGCACGCGCGTCCACGTCCTCAGCCGCGAGCTCGGTGCTGCCGACGACACGCCGTCCGGCCTGAACGAACGACGCCGCAGTCATGTCCTGCGCCGCGTCACCGACGGCATCGTCCACGATTTCAACGACGTGTTGACCGTGGTGCTCGCCAATCTCGGCGTGCTTCGGCGCCGCCCGGGTCTCGATCCCGAGCTGGCCCGCCTCGTAGATACGGCGCTCGCGGGTGCACAGCGCGGGGCCGCCCTGACCCGGCGCATGCTGAGCCTCGCGCGGGGGACGGAGGAGGGCATCGGCGAGAGCGACCTCGCGGCGACCGTCGCCGCCTTCCTGCCCTTCATGCAGGGTAACGTCCTGCGCGACGCGCCTGTCATCGACCGCGTGCCCGCGGACCTGCCGCGGGTGCTGTGCTCCGAGCGCGTCCTGGAGATCGCGCTCCTCAACGTCGCCTTCCACCTCCGCGACCACGGCCTCCACGGCTTCGCCGTCGGGGCGGCCGAGCATGTGTCGGAGCAGCCGACCGATCTCGGCCTGCCCGCGGGGCGTTACGTGCACGTCCTGCTCGCCAGCGGGCGGCGCCCGCCCGGGGAGCCTTCGCGCGCGGCCGGGACGGCCGGGATCGAGACCGCGGCGCGCCTGATCGCCGAGGCCGGGGGCGCTTGGCGCCTACTCTCGGACGGCAGCGGTGAGGAGGGTTTCCTGGCCGAGATCTGGCTGCGGGCGGCGGAGCGCGCCGCCCCGGCCGAGCCGCCCGCCTGGGCCAGTGCCTTGCGGGTCCTGCTCGTGGAGAGCGACAGCCTCGTGCGCGCGAGCGTCGCCGAGGCGCTCGCCGAACTCGGCCATCGCGTCACCCAGGCGGCGTCGGGCGAGCACGCCCTGACCCTGCTTACCGAGAGCGACGCCTACGACGCGATGATCGCCGACCAGTCGATGCCGGTGATGACCGGGTTGCAACTTGCCGCGACGGTCGTCGAGCGCCATCCCGGCATCCGCGTCATCCTGGCGAGCCCGCACGGGCACCTGCCGGCGGCGGGCCGCCGCTTTCTGCAACTCGACAAGCCGTTCCGGCAGGAAGACCTCGCGGCGCTGCTGGGCGCGCCGGAGGCCCGCGCCGCCTGAGCCGTCCAGGCTGTGCGTGCTGCGGGCGGGCGCTTCGCGCCCGTATCGGCCCGCGAGAGAGCCGGCGATGCGCCCAATGTCCGGCGCAGCGATACTGTCCGGTTTAAGAGAAGCGGCAGGTATTCCGTCCGCGGCGCGCGATATTTCTCAGTCCGCGGGAAGTGCTTGTTAACCGTCATAGCGGAGAAATCGGTGCGTTAGCGTGTGCGTATCCGGGAGCGAGCGGCCGTGGTTTCTCCACACCGGGATCAATCCGTCCGGACTTGTTTTCGAGCCGGCCTTGCAGGCCTTGCCGTCCTCGCTGCCGCCTCGGCCCGCGCGGCCGACCTGCCGGTCTCCTCCGGGAGCGCCGACTGGTATACCGGCGCGCAGGCCCAGGCCGTGGACGACAGCTGGGCGGTCGCGGTCGACGGCTCGACCAGCATCACCTCGAACAGCTCGGCCTTCGGCTCCGTCACGGTCACGGCGGCGCTCGGCGCGCCCCCGACCGTGAGCGGCGCGCGTGTGCGCGTCGAGGGCATCGCCGGCACCTACTCCTATCCGGGTCAGCAGGTCGCCTCGCGGGTGACCGGCTACCAGCAGGAAGGCTCGCTGATGGGCGGCTACGAGTGGATCTGGCGAGACGCCGCGCTCGCCGGCTTCATCGGCTTCAACGTGCGCAGCAACCAGCTCTCGGTCCTCGATCCCGGCAACCCGGTGGTCGGCACCGGGATCGGCTTCCGGGTCGCCGCCAACTTCTACGCCAACCCGACCGACCGGACCATGGTCTCGGCCTACGGCTCGTACTCGACCAAGTTCAACGCCTACTATTCCCGCTTCCGGGTCGGCTACATGGTCGCCGACGGGGTCTATATCGGGCCTGAGGCGCTGTTCCTCGGCGATGACTTCTTCCGGCAGTACCGCGTCGGCGCCCACCTCTCCGGCCTGAGCTTCGGCCCGGTTCAGATGTCGCTCGCCGTCGGCTACGTGCGCGACCGGATCCAGGGCACGGGCTACTACTCGAGCATCGAGGCGCGTGCGAACTTCTGAGCAGAATGCGGACCCGGCCGGCAGGGCGCTTGTGACAGGCTGTCCGCTTGTCCGGAACGGGCGGAGGAGGGATATGCCACCTATGTCTGGCCCGCGCCTCGTCTCCCGCACCGTCCGTCTCGTCCCATCACCCATCGCCCAGTTCACCGCATGGCCGCAGGAGCCTGGGTGTCCGGCCACGTGAGCGATCCCTTCGCCTTCCTGCCCCGAGGCGGCCGCACCGGAGACGAGATCCGAACCCGCGACTGGTCGCGGACCCCGCTCGGCCCGCCGGAGGCTTGGCCGCCGGCGCTGCGCAGCGCGCTCTCGCTCATGCTCGACTGCCCCACCGCGATGTTCCTCGCCTGGGGGCCGGACCTGCTCTGCTTCTACAACGACGCCTACCGGCCGATCCTCGGCTACCGACTGCCGACCGCACTCGGGCGCCCGTTCCGCGATGTCTGGGCCAGCATCTGGGAGGAGATCGAGCCGCTGGTCGCGGCCACGCTCGCGGGCGAGAGCCAGGTGCTGACGGACCTGATGCTCGACCTCTCCCGCGATGGGCAGGCGGAGCAGAGCTGGTGGTCCTTCACCTACTCGCCCGTGCGCGACGACGCGGGCGCGATCGCCGGCCTCTTCTGCGTCACCGCCGAGACCACGTCCCGCGTGCTCGGCGAAGCCGCCTTGCGCGAGAGCGAGGATCATTTCCGGCACACGGTCGAGCTGAACCCGCAGGTGCCCTGGACCTGCGATCCGGCCGGCAACATCACCTCCTACTCCAATCGCTGGCTCGACCTGACGGGCCAGGCGCCCGGTGAGCCGCTGGGCTCCGGCTGGGCCAAGGCGCTCCATCCCGACGATCTCGCCCCCACCCAGGCGGTCTTCGCCGCGAGCCTCGCCTCGGGCGAAGTGGTGGACGTGGATTACCGCATCCGTGTCGCCCGGCAGGGCACCTATCGCTGGATGCGCGCCCGCGCCTATCCGCGGCGAGACGCGGACGGCGCGATCATCTGCTGGTACGGGGTGGTCGAGGACATCCACGACCGCAGACGCGCCGAGGAGCGCCTGCGCGAGGTGAACGCCGTGCTGGAGCGGCGCGTCACGGAGGCGCTCGCGCAGCGCAAGCTCTGGGCCGACGTGTTCGAGACCACCGACGCTCTGGTGGCCGCGCTGGACGCCGAGTATCGCGTGCTCGCGCTGAACCGGGCCTACGCGGACGAGTTCGAGAGCCTCTACGGCGTGCGGCCCCGTATCGGCGACGACCTCCTCGCCCTGCTGGCGCCCTGGCCCGCGCACCAAGCGGCGACACGGGCCATCTGGGGGCGGGCGCTGGCGGGCGAGGATTTCACGGTCGTGGAGGCCTTCGGCGATCCCGCGATCCGGCAGGCGAACTACGAGCTCACCTACACGACCTTGCGCGACGCGGAGGGGGGGCGGATCGGCGCCTTCCAGTACGGCACCGACGTCACGCAGCGCCTGCGCGAGCAGGAGCAGCTCCGTCAGGCTGAGGAGGCTCTTCGTCAGTCTCAGAAGATGGAGGCTGTGGGCCAGCTGACGGGTGGGGTGGCGCACGACTTCAACAACCTCTTGACCATCATCCGCTCCTCCGTCGAGTTCCTGCGCCGGCCCGACCTGCCGGAGCTGCGAAAAGCCCGCTACCTCGACGCGGTCTCCGACACGGTCGATCGCGCCGCCAAGCTCACCGGCCAACTCCTCGCCTTCGCCCGGCGCCAAGCGCTCAAGCCCGAGATCTTCGACGCGGGCGCCCGCCTGCAGGCCATCGCCGAGATGCTCGACCAGATCATGGGCGCGCGCATCCGCGTCAGCGCGGACTTGCCCGACACGCCCTGCTTCGTGCGCGCCGATGCCAGCCAGTTCGAGACCGCGCTGGTCAACATGGCGGTCAATGCCCGCGACGCGATGAACGGGGAGGGCGACCTGACCCTGCGGGTCAC
>NZ_BPQM01000126.1 GCF_022179245.1 Methylobacterium gregans | reverse complement strand
CCTCCTCGAACAAGCCCGAGCTCGTCGTGGTGGTGGAGAGCCCGGTCTCGGAGGCGCGCCTGCGCGCCATGTTCGCCGCCGTCGACGCCGTCCTCCGCCAGAACGAGGAGGTCGGCGCCTACAACCAGACCCTCTGAGGCCGGCTGCCGGAGGCGCTTCCCTCAGCGCTCCGGCCCGCCGCCCGTCGCCATCTTGCGGCGGGAATCCGCCTGGCCGCTGACCGAGCCGTAATACTCGGCCGCGTCGCCGAGCTGGGCCGAGGGCTGGCAGACCGGCGTGCAGGAATAGGAGTTCCGATCGAGCGCCCCGCGCTGGACCGTGACCACGGAGGTCTGCGCGGCGTCGACCCGGATCGTCGTCTCGGCGATCATCGCGCCCGTGCTGTCGAGGGCGATGAGGTTGGTCGAGCCAAAGCTCTTGCCCGTGAGCACGATCACGCCGTTCTTCTGCAGGGTCACGTCGGCGATGATCGGGTTGCCGACGATGATCGTCTGGGTCCGCTCCGGCAGGCGCATCACCTTGGCGTTGTCGACGAAGACCGTAACGACGGGCGGCGTCTCGGGCGCCGCCGCGGCGGCCGAGGCCGCGAGCAGCAGGCCGGCGACCGGGCCGAGGCCGGCAGCGGGGCCGGTCACGAGGCCCTTGGCCAGGCCCTTGGCCAAGCTCTTGGCGAGGCGGGGCAGGATACGGCGCATGGCCAGCGGAACTCCGAGGGTCTCACGCGGCCGCCGGCCGCGCGGGCGGCGGATCCGCATCTGCCGGATACAAGAGCGCGGAATGGTGAAGGAAGGCCTAAGCCCACCTCCGGATCGGCGGCCCGAAGGCCAGCCCGCAGCAATCCGCGTCAGGCGCACTGTCCGCCCCTAAACCTTGAGCCGCCGACAGGTTCCGCGCCCTATCCACAACGCGCTAACGCCTTCTTCACCAAGATCAAACCGCTCCCGAGAGGTCGGGATGAGGCGGATCGACTTAACCGAATTTCAAGGCGCTCTGAGACATCCTGCATCCGTCGCCGATCGAGACCTCAGAGCTTCGACGGCCCTCGAAAGTCGTTGCACCAAGGATCGCTCCCATGACGTCTGTGTTCAAGCGCTTCGCCTCTGACGAGTCCGGCGCCACCGCGATCGAGTACGGCATGATCGCCGCCCTGATCGCGGTCGTGATCATCGGCACCCTGAAGACCATCGGCTCCCAGCTGAACGTGAAGTTCGGTTCGATCTCGGCCCAGCTCAACTGATCCGGCCGGCGCGCCGGAGCGCCGCTCCCGGAACGCGCCGCACGGCACCGGCGACGTGGCCGATTCCGCCCTCGCGCGGGATCGGCCGCGTCGCGTTCCTCACCGCCTCTCCCGCACCCTTTCCGCCGCCCACCCGCGCCTGAGCACGAGACGCCATGGCCACCCTTGGAATCCTGGTGATCTTCCCGTTCCTGATGGCCTACGCCGCGGCGAGCGACCTCCTGACCATGCTGATCCCGAACCGGATCTCGCTCGCCCTGATCGCGGCCTTCGCGGTGCTGGCCTGCACGGGGCTGATGTCCGCCCAGGAGATCGGCCTGCATCTCGGCGCGGCAGCCCTCGTCCTCGCCGTCACCTTCGGCCTTTTCGCCTTCGGGGTGATCGGCGGGGGCGATGCCAAGCTCGCCGCAGCGACCGCGCTCTGGCTCGGCTTCGACGGACTCGTCGACTACCTGCTGGTCGCCTCGATCATCGGTGGCGCGCTGACGCTGGCGATCCTGGCCGCGCGCAGCCATCCGCTGCCCCAGGCCGCGGCGCGCCTGCCCTTCATCCTGCACCTGCACGACGCCAAGACCGGCATTCCGTACGGTATCGCGCTCGCCGCCGCGGCACTTCTGGTCTTTCCGGAGACCATCGTCTGGGCGCGGGCCCTCTCCGCCTGATCATGCCGCGATCGGGACAGGCCCGTTTCGGTGCGGTGACCTCCGCTTAACCATACCTACACGAATGCCCGGGCAAACTGTTCACGACGGCGAACCTCACGCCGTCGCGGATGCCGTGGGCCGTCATGCAACCAGCACGCCTTGCCGTCCTCGCCATCGCCCTCGTCGCGGGTGGTGGGGCGGCGTTTCTGATGAGCGGGGGTGACCCGCCCCCGCCCCCGACCGTCGTGCGCGTCGAGGCGCCGCCGCCCGCGCCGGTCAGCGAGGTGCTGGTCGCCGCGGCCGAGCTGCCGATGGGTCAGGTTCTCCAGGCCGCCGACCTGCGCTGGCAGAAATGGCCCGACGACGCGCTCGTGGCCGGCTACATCGCCCGCAAGGCCAACCCGAAGGCCCTCGAAGAGACGGTCGGCGCCACCGTGCGCTCACCCTTCCTGCCGGGCGAGCCGGTGCGCCCGCAGAAGCTCGTGAAGCCCGAGAGCGGGTTCATGGCGGCGATCCTGCCGCCCGGCATGCGCGCGGTCGCCATCGTCACCGACAGCCGCGGCACCAACTCGGCGGGCGGCTTCATCCTGCCCAACGACCGGGTCGACGTGATCCGCACCGCCCGCGACGAGGACAATTCCCGCTCGAGCGGCAGCGACGTGCAATCCGCGCAGACGATCCTGACAGACGTTCGCGTGCTGGCGGTCGGGCAGCTCATCCAGGAGAAGAACGGCACCAACGTCGTCACCGGCGAGACCGCGACGCTGGCGCTCACCCCCGCCCAGGCCGAGACCATCACGCTCGCCCAGAAGGTCGGCGCGCTCTCGCTGTCGCTGCGCAGCCTCGCCGATTCGGGACGCGTCGCCGAGCCCGAGCCGCAGCAATCCAACAATGCCCTCACGGTCGTGCGCTTCGGCGTCGCCCGTCAGCAGACGACCCGGTGATGGCCGCGATGCTTCCCTCCCCCGCCCGCCCGCGCGCGCCCCTCGGCCGGAGTCTCGGCCTCGGTCTCGCGCTCCTCGCCGGTCAGGCCCCCGCGCAGGAGCGCCAGACCTTCGGGCCGCCGCCCGCCATCGCAGTCGGCAATGCCGAGGCGAATGCGACGCGCAAGATCGAGATGACGGCCGGGCGCTCGGTGATCATCGACCTGCCGCGCGACGCCAAGGAGGTGTTCGTCGCCAACCCGAAGGTCGCCAACGCCGTGGTGCGCTCGACCCGCAAGGTCTTCGTCATCGGCGTGGAGAACGGCACCACCTCGATCTTCATCCTCGACGCCGAGGGACGCCAGATCTCCGCCCTCGACGTCACGGTGGCGCGGGACCTCAATCTCGGCGCGCTCCGCCAGATCCTTGGCCAGAGCATCCCGGGCGGACGCTTCGACGTGCGCTCCAGCGGCGATTCGGTGCTGCTCTCGGGCTCGGTCGGCTCCTCGGCGGAGGCCCAGCAGGCCATCGACATCTCCAACGCCTTCGTGGGCACCTCCGGGGCCGGCGGCGGCGGGGCCAGCGGCGCGGGCGTCGCGGGCGGCGCCCGCGGGGCGGTGATCAACAATCTGACGATCCGCGGCAAGGATCAGGTGATGCTGCGCGTCACCGTCGCCGAGGTCTCGCGGACGGTACTGAAGCAGCTCGGCGTCAATCTGAGCGGCGGCTGGTCGAACCTCAACCTCGTGAACGCCACGCCGCTCTCCCTGTCCGGCGGCCAGTTCCCGAGCGGCAACCTGCTCTCGGGCACCATCAACGGAGCCGGCGGCGCGAGCCTGACGGCGACGCTGAAGGCCTTCGAGCAGGCCGGGGTCTCCCGCATCCTGGCGGAACCGACGCTCACCGCGATCTCCGGCGAAGCGGCCAAGTTCACCGCGGGCGGTGAGCTGCCGGTCCCGTCGAGCCAGTCCTGCACACCGAGCCTGGTCCCCGGCCAGCAGCCGGCCTGCGTGGTCGGCATCGCCTTCAAGAAGTACGGCGTCAGCCTGAACTTCACGCCCGTGGTGCAGTCCGAGAACCGGATCTCGATCCGCGTCGGCACCGAGGTCAGCGAGATCGACCCGCAGAACTCCTACAGCTTCGTCAGCGGCAACGCGACGACGGCGGTGCCGGGCCTGACGGTGCGCAATTCCGAGACGACCGTCGAGCTGCCCTCGGGCGCCACCATGATGACGGCGGGCCTGATCCAGCAGAAGAGCAAGGCGGCGGTCGCCGGCCTGCCCGGCCTCGTCAATCTGCCGATCCTCGGTGCCCTGTTCCGCAGCCGCGACTACCAGCGGCAGGAGACGGAGCTGATGATCATGGTGACCCCCTACATCGCCAAGCCGATGGAGGCTCGCCAGGTCACCCGGCCCGACGAGGGTTTCGTGGACGCCACCGACGGCCAGGGCGTCCTGCTCGGCCAGATCAACCGCCTCTACGGCGTCGCGGGCGCGCAGCCGCTCGGCCGCGCCTATCGCGGTCGCGTCGGCTTCATCACCGACTGAGCGGCCGGCCCTCCGGCAACCGAGACTCCTCGGGCGGCAGCGCCCGACCCGGCACCCCGATCAGGATCCTCTCGCGCGATGATTCCGCCCCTCCCCCGTCCGACCCCTCTCGCCGCGGCGCTGGCCGCCCTCATCGGCACGGCGCTCGGCGCCTGCCAGGCCGATCGCGCGACCACGGGATCGGTCTACCCCCACGATTACCGCGCCCGGCACCCGATCGTGCTCGCCGACAACGCCCGCACGCTCGACGTCTTCCCGACCGGGACCGGCCATCTCGACCCGCGCCAGTCGGCGGACGTCGACGCCTTCGTGCTGGAGTACCGGCGCTACGGCCGCGGCACGCTCACGCTCGAGGCGCCCCGCGGGGTGGCGCCCGGCGCCGGGGCCGCGGTCGAGCGCACCGTCGCGACCGTGCGGCGCCTCGCGGCCTCGGGCGGGGTGGGTGCGGGCGAGATGGTCCTTTCCGGCTACCCGGTCGCCAATCCGGGCCTCGCGGCGCCGGTGCGGCTGAGCTTCCAGCGTCTGCAGGCGCAGGTCGCCGACAAATGCGGCCTGTTCCCGCAGGATCTCGGCTTCAGCACCCCGATGGCGAACCTGCGCAATGAGCCGGCCTGGAACCTCGGCTGCGCCATGCAGGCGAACGTCGCCGCCCAGGTCGCCGACCCGGTCGACCTCGTTCGCGGCCGCACCGAGGGCCGGCTCGACACCGCACGCCGGGTCAAGGACATCGGCCAGATGCGCGACGGCAAGGATCCGTCAACCAACTGGCGTCAGGATGGCCAGACGAACGTGCGCGACCGCCTGGGCCTCTGATCCGGCCCGTTCCCGCACGCCTCCCGCTCCGGACCCGAGACGGAACACCAGACCCATGCCGGACCCCTCCGAGACACCCGAGCGCATGATCGCACCGGTGCCGCGGATCACCATCCAGGCCTTCTGCGAGACGCCGGAGACCGCCGCGACCGTCGAGGGCGCGGGCGCCGACCGGCGCCTGCAGAAGGCGCATCTGAAGGTCCAGATGGGCGGCGCCGCGGCGGCGGTGGAGGCCTACCGCAACGCGCCGACGCCGAACGTCATCCTGATCGAGACCCAAGGGGCCCGCGCCAAGCCGCTCGAGTACCTCGACGCGCTCGCCGAGGTCTGCGACGAGGGCACCCGGGTCCTCGTCATCGGCCACGTCAACGATGTCGGCCTCTACCGGCAGTTCATCCAGCGCGGCGTCAGCGACTACCTGATCGCGCCGGTCGACCCGCTCGACCTGATCGCCTCGATCTCCGACCTGTTCTCGGCGCCCGGCGTGAAGCCGGTCGGGCGCACCGTCGCGGTCTGCGGCGTGCGCGGGGGGGTCGGCGCCTCGACCATCGCCCACAACCTCGCCTGGACGATCGCCCGCAGCCAGAAGCTGCAGACCGTGATCGCCGACCTCGACATCGCCTTCGGCACCGCGAGCCTCAACTTCAACCAGGACCCGCCGCAGGGCATCGCCGAGGCGGTGTTCGCGCCCGAGCGCCTCGATTCGGCGCTGGTCGAGCGCCTGCTCTCGAAGTGCAGCGACCATCTCAGCCTGCTCTCGGCGCCCGCCACCCTCGACCGGACGATCGACCTCACCGAGCCGGCCTTCGACGGGCTGATCGAGCACCTGCGCGCGGCCGTGCCCTGCATCGTGCTCGACGTGCCCCATCTCTGGAGCGCGTGGTCGCGCCGCGTGCTCACCGGCGCCGACGAGTTGGTGATCGTGGCCGGGCCCGACCTCGCCTCCCTGCGCAACGCCAAGAACATGCTCACCGCGCTCCAGCACGGGCGGCCGAACGACCGCGCCCCGCGCGTGGTCCTCAACGGCACCGGCATGCCCAAGCGCCCCGAGATCGGGGCGGCGGAGTTCGCCAAGGCGCTCGACACCACGCTCGCCGCGACGATCCCGTTCGAGCCGGCCCTGTTCGGCACGGCCGCCAACAACGGCCAGATGATCGCCGAGGTGCAGGCGGGCTCGAAGGTCGCCGAGATCGTCTCGGACCTCGCCGCCACGATCCTCGGCCGGCCCGAGCCGCGCCGCACCCGCGCGAACCTGCTCGAACCCCTGCAGCCGCTCCTGGCCAAGCTCGCCCGCCGCAAGGCGTCCTGAGCCCGGCCGGCCCCAGAGCCCGAGGAGGCCCGCCATGTTCGGTCGCAGAAGCGCCGTCGCCAGCCCGGCCGCCCCGGTGGCCACCTCGGCCACCCAGGCCCCGAAAGCCGCGGCCCCCGTCCTCCATCAGCCGGACGTGCCCGCCCGCCGGCCCGACCCGATTCCCGCCTCCGCGCCGGTCATGGTCGAGACGCAGCGCTCGGAGGATTACTACCGCACGAAGAGCATGATCTTCGGCGCGCTCATCGAGGCGATCGACCTCGCCCAGCTCGCCCGCCTCGACGGCGAGACGGCGCGCGAGGAGATCCGCGACATCGTCTCGGAGATCATCGGCCTCAAGAACATCGTCCTGTCGATCTCCGAGCAGGAGGAGCTGCTCGACGACATCTGCAACGACGTGCTGGGCTACGGGCCGCTGGAGCCGCTGCTCGCCCGCGACGACATCGCCGACATCATGGTCAACGGCGCCAGCCGGGCCTTCATCGAGGTCGGCGGCAAGATCCAGCTCACGAGCGTGCGCTTCCGCGACAACCAGCAGCTGATGAACATCTGCCAGCGCATCGTCAGCCAAGTGGGGCGGCGCGTCGACGACGCCTCGCCGATCTGTGACGCGCGCCTGCCGGACGGCTCGCGCGTCAACGTGATCGCCCCCCCGCTCGCCATCGACGGCCCGGCGCTGACCATCCGCAAGTTCAAGAAGGACAAGCTCACCCTCGACCAGCTCGTGCGCTTCGGCGCGATCTCGCCGGAGGGCGCCGAGATCCTGAAGATCATCGGCCGCTCGCGCTGCAACGTGGTGATCTCGGGGGGCACGGGCTCCGGCAAGACCACCCTGCTCAACTGTCTCACCGCCTTCATCGAGCACGACGAGCGCATCATCACCTGCGAGGACGCGGCCGAGCTGCAATTGCAGCAGCCCCACGTGGTGCGCCTGGAGACGCGCCCGCCCAACATGGAGGGCCAGGGTCAGGTCACCATGCGTGACCTCGTGAAGAACTGCCTGCGCATGCGGCCCGAGCGCATCATCGTGGGCGAGGTGCGCGGGCCCGAGGCCTTCGACCTCCTGCAGGCGATGAACACCGGCCACGACGGCTCGATGGGCACGCTCCACGCCAACTCGCCGCGCGAGTGCCTGTCCCGCATCGAGTCGATGATCTCGATGGGCGGCTTCACCCTGCCGTCGCGCACGCTCCGCGAGATGATCGTCGGCTCGATCGACGTGGTGATCCAGGCCATGCGCCTGCGCGACGGCTCGCGCCGGATCACGCACATCACCGAGGTGATCGGCATGGAGGGCGACGTGATCACCACGCAGGACGTCTTCCTCTACGACATCGTCGGCGAGGACGCGAACGGCCGCCTGATCGGGCGCCACCGCTCGACCGGGATCGGCCGGCCGAAATTCTGGGAGCGGGCCCGCTATTACGGGCTGGAGCAGAAGCTCTCTGCGGCGCTGGACGCCGCCGAGACGGGAGCGGCGGCATGACCGGCGCGGTCGATCCCCGAATCGCGATCGGGCTGGGCGCCTTCGCGGCCGTCTGCCTCGTCTACGTCTTCGTGCTGCCGCTGATGGGCGGCGAGCGCCGGGCCGCCCAGCGCCTGAAGACCATGACGCTGCCCGCCGGCAACGCTCAGGTCCGGGTCGCCGGCGTGAGCCGCCGCGATCAGGTCGCCAAGACGCTGAGCGAGATCGACGCCAAGGCGAAGGGCACCACCAAGGTCACGCTGGACCTGAAGATCGCCCGGGCCGGCCTGCCCTGGAGCGTGAAGACTTTCTGGATGATTTCGGGCGGCATCGGGCTCGTTCTGGCGATCCTCCTTCTGATGATCACCGAGAACCCGCTGGTGGCGCTCGGCGGCGCCTTCGTCGGCGCCTTCGGCTTGCCCCAGTACATGCTGCGCACCCTGCGCGTGCGCCGGATCGCGAAGTTCACCGCCGAGCTGCCGAACGCCGTCGACGTGGTGGTGCGCGGCATCCGCACCGGCATCCCGGTAGGCGATTGCTTCCGCATGGTCTCCCGCGAGGCCGAGGAACCGGTGCGCAGCGAGTTCCGCACCATCATCGAGACGCAGGCGCTCGGCCTGTCGCTCGCCGAGTCCGTGTCGCGTCTCTACGAGCGGGTACCGGTGCCGGAGGTGAACTTCTTCGCCATCGTCATCAGCATCCAGCAGCAATCGGGCGGCAACCTCTCGGAGGCCCTCAACAACCTCTCCCGGGTGCTGCGCGAGCGCCGCAAGATGGCCGGCAAGGTCCAGGCGATGAGCATGGAGGCCAAGGCCTCCGCCTCGATCATCGCGGCCTTGCCCTTCGGGGTCGCGGGCATCACCACCCTGACGAGCCCCGACTACATCTCGCTGCTCTGGACGACCGACATCGGCAAGATCGCGCTCGTCGGCTCGGCCCTGTGGATGGGGGCCGGGATCTTCACCATCAAGAAGATGATCGCCTTCGATTTCTGAGCGAGCCATAGCCCGATGCGAGCCACAGCCCGATGATCGAGCAGATCGCCGCGTCGCTCTTCGACGCCCGCTTCCTGGGGACGGCGCTGACCGGTATCGCCGCCGCCGCGACCGCCTTCGCGATCGCCCAGCCGCTGCTCGAATCCGACAAGCTCGGCAAGCGGATGAAGCTCGTCAGCGACGAGCGCGAGCAGATCCGCCGCCGCGAGCGCGAGAAGGCTTCGACCCGCGCCACGCTCCGGGTCGAGTCCAAGACCTACATGAAGGAGGTGGTCGAGCGGTTTGACCTGCGCCGCTGGCTCGGCACAGAGACCGCGAAGGTCAAACTCATGCAGGCGGGCTACCGCGGCCCGCAATCCGAGACCGCCTTCCTGTTCTTCCGCCTCGTGATGCCGGTCGTGATGACGGTCGGCGCGATCGTCTACCTGTTCGTGCTGGAGGTGCTCGACCAGCCGACGCTCGTGCGCGTCGCCCTGGTGATCGTGGCGGCCCTTCTCGGCATCAAGGCGCCGGAGCTCTTCCTTCTCAACGCCGCCAAGAAGCGGCAGGCCGAGGTGCGCAAGGCATGGCCCGACGCGCTCGACCTCACGCTGATCTGCGTGGAATCGGGCATGGCGGTCGAGCACGCCTTCAAGCGGGTCAGCACCGAGATCGTCACCTCCTCGATCGTGCTGGCCGAGGAGCTGGCCCTGATGACGGCCGAGATGTCCTACCTGCCGGACCGGCGGGTGGCCTACGAGAACCTCGCCATCCGCATCGGCCTCGATCCCGTGAAGGCGGTCGCCACCGCGCTGATCCAGGCCGAGCGCTACGGCACGCCGATCGGGCAGGCGCTGCGCGTGCTCTCCCAGGAGAGCCGGGACCAGCGCATGACCGAGGCCGAGAAGAAGGCCGCGGCGCTCCCCCCGAAGCTCACCGTGCCGATGATCCTGTTCTTCCTGCCGGTGCTCTTCGTGGTGATCATCACGCCCGCGGTGATCCAGATCATGCGCGTGAACTGATCTCGCGCGCCAATCCTTGACAACGGGCCGGCTCGCGGCCTATCCCACCGCCACCACGCGCGGCTTCCTCGCAGAAGTCCGCGCGTTTCGCGTTGATGCCGGCCTCGGGCCGGGGTCACGACTCAAACAAGAAGCCGGCCCAGGGGATCCGCTCCGGAGGCCGTTCGAGAACACGAGAGAACGATGTTCGCAGTCATCAAGACGGGCGGCAAGCAGTACCGCGTCGCCGCCAACGACACCATCACGATCGCCACCCTTCCGGGCGAGGAAGGCTCGACCGTCGAGTTCGGCGAGATCCTGCTCTTCGCCGACGGCGCGGGCGCCACCCAGGTCGGCGCGCCGACCCTCTCGGGCATCACGGTGACGGGCGAGATCGTCCGCCACGGCCGGGACAAGAAGGTCATCGCCTTCAAGAAGCGCCGCCGCCAGAACTCGCGCCGCAAGCGCGGCCATCGCCAGCACCACACGGTGGTGCGTATCACCGGCATCCAGGCCTGATCCAGGTCTGACAGCGCTGGGCGCGCGAAGGGTCCCTGGGCCTCGACCGCGACCGCATCCCTGACCCCAAGCATTCGGAGCATCTCCCATGGCACACAAGAAGGCTGGCGGCTCGTCCCGCAACGGTCGCGACTCGGAAGGCCGGCGCCTCGGCGTCAAGAAGTTCGGCTCGGAGGCCGTCATTCCGGGCAACATCATCGTGCGTCAGCGCGGCACCAAATGGCATCCCGGCACCAATGTCGGCATGGGCAAGGACCACACCCTGTTCGCCCTCGTACCCGGCAAGGTGCAATTCGAGACGCGCCGCGGGCGCGCTTTCGTGACGGTGGTGCCGGCTCTCGAGGCGGCAGAGTAAGCGGCGGGCGCGCGTAGGCGAAGCGAGCGTCCCGCCGGTGTCCCAGACGACCCGGCAGACGTCTCCGAGCCAGAACCGCGCCCCGGGCGCGGGCCAGCACCGGACGGAAGCAGCGGGGAGGATGGGGCACCATCCTCCCCTTCGTCGTCTCTGACCGCGGCGCCCTCCGGAGCGAGGCGCCGCCCGCGAGGTGACACGATGTTCCCCGACCTGACCCGCGACGACGTCTTCCGGATCGAGACCCGCCGTCTCTGGCTGCGCTGGCCTTGCGCCAAGGATGCGGACGCCGTCCTGCGCCTCGCCGGGGACCCGGCCGTGGCCGGGATGACCGCGCAGATCCCGCACCCGCTGTCGCGGGCCGAGGTGGATGCCTTCCTGTTGCAGGCGCGCGCGGGGAACGCCGCCGGCACCGGCCTCACCCTCGCCCTGGCGCGGCGCTCCGCGCCGGCCAATCTCATCGGCGTCGTCGGCCTCGTCGGGGGTGAGGGTGCGCCCGAGCTCGGCTATTGGCTTGGCCGACCCTCGTGGGGCGGCCGGCTGATGGGCGAAGCGGTCGCCGCGGTGCTCGACGCCTACTTCGCCTATGCGGGCGGTGCGGCCGTCACGGCCTCGGCCCGGATCGACAACGCGGCCTCGCGCCGGGTTCTGGAGCGTTGCGGTTTCGTCCGGACCGGGACCGAGACGCGCGCCTTCCCGGCGCGCGGCGGCGCGGTGACGGGGGACCTGTTCCGGCTCGACCGCGCGCGCTGGCTGGGCCTGGCCAGCATCGACCCGGAGACCGCGCAAGCGGCCTGAAAAGCTGGGTCCTGAAAAGCCGGGCAAAGGACGGTCGCGGAACCCGATCCGCGGCCGGCCGCTGATTGAGTGATGGTGGACGGAGTGGTCCTCGGGGCCCCTCCCGGAAGGGTTGACGCGCCGTGAAGTTCCTCGACGAAGCCAAGGTCTATGTCCGCTCCGGCGACGGCGGGGCCGGCTGCGTGTCGTTCCGCCGCGAGAAGTTCATCGAGTTCGGCGGCCCGAACGGCGGCGACGGCGGCCGCGGCGGCGACGTCTGGATCGAGTGCGTGCAGGGCCTGAACACCCTGATCGACTACCGCTACCAGCAGCACTTCAAGGCGAAGAAGGGCGAGCACGGCATGGGCTCGAACCGCCACGGCGCCAACGGCTCCGACGTGGTGTTGAAGGTGCCGGCCGGCACGCAGGTGCTAGCCGAGGACGGCGAGACCCTGATCGCCGACCTCACCGAGATTGGCCAGCGCATCCGATTGGCCAAGGGCGGCAACGGCGGTTTCGGCAACGCCTACTTCACGACCTCGACGAACCGCGCGCCCAAGCACGCCAATCCGGGCCTCGAAGGCACCGAGATGTGGATCTGGCTGCGCCTAAAGCTGATCGCCGATGCGGGCCTCGTCGGTTTGCCGAACGCCGGCAAATCGACCTTCCTGGCGACCGTGACGGCGGCCAAGCCCAAGATCGCGGACTATCCCTTCACGACGCTCCATCCGGGGCTCGGCGTCGTCAGCACGGACGGGCGCGAGTTCGTGCTCGCCGACATCCCGGGCCTGATCGAGGGCGCGCACGAGGGCGTCGGCCTCGGCGACAAGTTCCTGGCCCATGTCGAGCGCTGCCGGGTGCTGCTCCACCTCGTGGAGGGCACGAGCGAGGATGCGGGTGAGGCCTATAGGCTGGTGCGCGGCGAGCTTGAGGCCTACGGCAACGACCTCGCCGACAAGCCGGAGATCGTCGCCCTCTCGAAGGCCGACGTGCTCGACCCCGAGACGCTGGAAGCCCAGGTCGCCCGCCTGACGGAGGCCGCGGGCCGGGCGCCGCTGGTGCTCTCCTCGGCCACCCGCCAGGGCGTGCAGGAGGCCCTGCGCGCGCTCGCCTCCACCATCGAGGCGGCCGCTGCCGAGGAAGCCGAGGCGGACGCGCCGGCCTGGCAGCCGTGATGACGGACCAGTGGGGTCCTGCTAGGATTCGAATCTGATCTCGGGCTCGCGGGAGGCCGACATGACGGACGCGCTGATCATCGCGGACGAGGAGGCCCTGGCACTCGCGCGCGATCTGGCCGAACGCCGCGGAACCTCGGTCGACGAGGTGGTGCTGAGCGCGCTCCGCACCGCCTCGCATGAGGAGATTCGTGCAAGACCGGAAACGCAGGCTCGCCCGGCACCGCCGCGCATCCTGACGCCCGAGGAGATGAACCCGGAGCAGCGCGCGCGCTACGAGCGCCTTCGCGCTCTGACCAAGCGTGCCAGCGCATTGAAGAAGCCTGGCGCCACCTCCGACCACAGCGATCTCTATGACGAGCACGGCCTGCCGATATGATCGTGCGCGATTCCTCGGCCATCGTGGCGATGCTGCTCGCCGAGGATGAGGAATTGGCTTTCTCGAAGGTCCTGGGCAGCAAACGCGCGCTCGTCGGGGCACCAACGCTCGTCGCGACGCGCATGGTGCTGGACGCACACCTCTCCGCGGCTGGGGATACGCTGAACGATTTTCTGCGCGACGGCGGCATCACGATCGTTCCGTTCGACGCCGCGATGTTCGCGGCCGCCGCCGAGGCTTTCACCCGCTACGGGCGGGGGCGCCACCGCGCCCGGCTCAACTTCGGCGACTGCCTATCCGACGCGGTCGCGTCGGTCATGCGCCTGCCCCTCCTGTTCAAGGGCGACGACTTCGTCCACACGGACATCGTTCCCGCCTACAGCCCCGCCCCATGACGCTCGCCGCCTCGACACCCGTCCTCGAAGACTTCCGCCGCATCGTCATCAAGGTCGGCTCGGCCCTGCTGGTGGACCGCGCCCGCGGCCGGCTGCGCCATGCCTGGCTCGCGGCGCTCGCCGAGGACATCGCCGAGTTCCACGCCCGCGGCGTCGATGTGCTGGTGGTGTCCTCGGGCAGCATCGCGCTCGGCCGCACGGTGCTCGGGCTGGCACCGGGCGCGCTGAAGCTGGAGGAGAGCCAGGGCGCGGCCTCGGTCGGGCAGATCGCGCTGGCCCGGCACTGGTCGGAGGCGCTCGGCCACCACGGCATCGTGGCGGGCCAGATCCTTGTGACCCCGCAGGACACCGAGGAGCGCCGCCGCTACCTCAACGCCCGCGCCACCGTGCAGAAGCTCCTGGAACTCCGCGCCGTGCCGGTGGTCAACGAGAACGACACGGTGGCCACCAGCGAGATCCGCTACGGCGACAACGACCGGCTGGCCGCCCGCGTCGCCACGATGATCGGCGCCGACGTGCTGGTGCTGTTCTCCGACATCGACGGGCTCTACACCGCCCCGCCGGGAAGCGACCCGGACGCGCGCCACCTGCCGCTCGTCGAGCGCATCACCCCGGAGATCGAGGCGATGGCGGGCGGCCCGGCCTCGGAACTGTCGCGCGGGGGCATGCGCACGAAGGTCGAGGCGGCCAAGATCGCGGTTGGCGGCGGCACCCACATGATCATCGCGGACGGGCGCGAGAAGAACCCGTTGCGCGCGGTCACTGAGAGCGGACGCTGCACGTGGTTCCTCTCGGGCTCGACGCCGAACGCCGCCCGCAAGACCTGGATCGCCGGCTCGCTGGAGCCGCGCGGCAGCCTCGTCATCGACGAGGGCGCGGTGCGCGCCCTCCAGGGCGGCGCCAGCCTCCTGCCGGTGGGCGTGCGCGCCGTCGAGGGCAGTTTCGCGCGGGGCGACGCCGTGCTGATCCGCGACCTCGCCGGCCGCACGCTCGGGCGCGGTCTCGTGGCGTATGACAGCGGCGAGGCCGCGCTGATCATCGGCCATCCGAGCGCGCGCATCGCCGAACTGCTGACCCATCCGGGCCGCTCCTGGATGGTCCACCGCGACGACCTTGCCCTGTTCGTGGACTAGCGCCGGTGTGCGATCCGTGACTTGTTTCGCCGGATCCGAACATGCGAAGACGCGTTGCAGATGATCGGGGCTGGACGCTGCGATCGACGGGGTTAGTCACGTGCCTGCTCTGAATTTGAAGTCGGACCTCGCCAATTCCGACGATCTAGCGACCCTGATGGCGGGCATCGGCCGGCGCGCCCGCGCCGCCGCCCGGCAGATGGCGCTGGCTCCGGCCCAGACGAAGGAC
The DNA here is from genome assembly GCF_022179245.1 of Methylobacterium gregans. Taxonomy (GTDB): domain Bacteria; phylum Pseudomonadota; class Alphaproteobacteria; order Rhizobiales; family Beijerinckiaceae; genus Methylobacterium; species Methylobacterium gregans. Next base: position 35,546 of record NZ_BPQM01000126.1, on the reverse strand, counting down.
GTGGCGCTCCGCACGATAGCGGAGCGTCTGCGGGCCAGCCGCGACGCCATCCTGCGCGAGAACGCCCGGGACGTCGCCGCCGCCAAGGCCGCCGGGCAGACGCAGGCGCTGATCGACCGGCTCACCCTCGACGAGAAGCGGCTGGAAGGCATCGCCGCGGCGGTCGAGAAGATCGGCGCCTTGCCCGATCCGGTCGGACGCCAGCTCGCCGCGATCGAGCGCCCGAACGGGCTTATGATCGAGCGCGTCGCCGTGCCGCTCGGCGTGATCGGGGTGATCTTCGAGAGCCGCCCCAACGTCACGGCCGATGCCGGCGCCCTCTGCCTCAAGGCCGGCAATGCCGCGATCCTGCGGGCGGGCTCGGACAGCCACCGCAGCGCGGTCGCCATCGCGCAGGCGATGAGCGAGGGTCTGGCAGCGGCCGGGCTGCCCGCGGACGCGATCCAGATCGTGCCGACCCGCGACCGCGCGGCGGTCGGCGCGATGCTGGCCGGCCTTGGCGGCTGCGTCGACGTGATCGTGCCCCGCGGCGGACGGGGTCTCGTGGAGCGGGTGCAGAGCGAGGCCCGGGTGCCGGTCTTCGCCCATCTCGACGGCATCTGCCACGTCTACGTCCACGGGCAGGCCGATCTCGACATGGCCCGCACCGTGCTCCTCAACAGCAAGATGCGCCGCACGGGCATCTGTGGCGCGGCCGAGACGCTGCTGGTCGACAGCGCCTGCGCCGAGACCCATCTGGCGCCCCTCGTCACGGCGCTGCTCGATGCCGGCTGCGCGGTGCGCGGCGACGCGGCCGTGCAGGCGGTCGATGGGCGGGTAACGCCCGCGAGCGAGGCCGACTGGCGCACCGAGTATCTCGACGCCGTGATCTCGGCCCGCGTGGTCGACGGGCTCGACGCGGCGATCGACCATATTGAGACCAACGGCTCGCACCACACCGACGCGATCATCACCGAGGACGCGGAGGCCGCGACCCGCTTCCTCGCCGAGGTCGATTCGGCGATCGTCACCCACAACGCCTCGACCCAGTTCGCGGATGGCGGCGAGTTCGGCTTCGGCGCCGAGATCGGCATCGCCACCGGCCGCATGCACGCGCGTGGCCCGGTCGGCGTCGAGCAGCTGACGACCTTTAAGTACCGGGTCCACGGCAACGGCCAGACGCGTCCCGTCTGACGGGGCCGTGCGGCTCGTCCTGCCGCCCACCGCGCCGGGAATGCGGGTCGGGCTCTACGGCGGCTCGTTCAACCCGGCCCATCTCGGGCACCGGCACGTAACGCTCACCGCGATGCGGCGGCTCGGGCTCGACAGGGTCTGGTGGCTCGTCACGCCCGGCAACCCGCTGAAGGACGCGCGCGTGCTGGCACCGCTGGAGCGGCGCTGCGCCGAGGCCGCGCGCGTCGCCGACCATCCGCGCATCGCGGTCACCGGCTTCGAGGCGCGGATCCGCGCGCGCTACACGCGTCAGACCCTGCGCTACCTCACCCGGCGGAGGCCCGGGGTGCATTTCGTCTGGATCATGGGCGCCGATTCGCTGGCGAGCTTTCACCGCTGGAAGGGATTTCGCGAGATCGCCGCGATGATGCCGGTGGCCATCGTCGACCGTCCGGGCTTCACGCTCACGGCGCCCGCGTCGCGCGCCGCGCGGCTCTTGGCCCGGAACCGCGTTCCCGAAGCCGAGGCTCGGACGCTGCCGCTGCGCGCGCCGCCGGCGTGGATCTATCTGCACGGGCCGCGCTCCGCGCTGTCCTCAACGCAGATCCGCAATGGCGGTCCGGCTCGGAACAGCGTATTGCAATCGGCTTCCGAACCCTCCACCTTCTGAAGCCTACCGCTCCGGCGGGACCGAACGTAGTTATCAGGAATCGTGACGCTGTCCGAGACGAGCCGCAACGGGGCGCAAGGGCCCGAGACCGCCGCGCTGGAGCGGATCGACGATTTGAGGGCGCTCGCTCTCGGGTGCCTGGAGGAGATGAAGGCCGAGGAGACGATCGCCATCGATCTCGTCGGCAAGACCTCGCTCGCCGACACCATGATCATCACCTCGGGCCGGTCGCAGCGCCATGTCGGCTCGATCGCCGACAAGATCCTGCAGGAGTTGAAGGCCAAGGGCTTCGGCAATGCCCGAGTCGAGGGCCTGCCGGCCTGCGACTGGGTGCTGATCGACGCGGGCGACGTGCTGGTGCACATCTTCCGCCCTGAGGTGCGCGGCTTCTACAATCTCGAGAAGATGTGGGGCGCCGACCGCCCGGCGGGCCAGCCGCTCGCCGGCTGACGCGGCGCCTTGCGCCTCCTCGTCGCCGCGGTGGGTCGGCTGAAGGCCGGCCCTGAGCGGGATCTGGCCGAGCGCTACCGCGAGCGCGCCGCACAGGTCGGGCGCGGCCTCGGATGCACCGCCTGCGACATCCTGGAGATCCCTGAGAGCCGCGCGCGCCGGGCGGCCGACCGCTGCGCCGAGGAGGCCTCCGGGCTGCTCGCACACCTCCCGGCGAACGGCGTTCTGATCGCCTATGACGAGCGCGGGCGCTCTGATCTGGCGAGCGAGCGCATCGCCGAGCGCATAGGCGCCTGGCGCGATGCCGGGCGTCCGGCGCTGGCGGTCGCGATCGGCGGCGCGGACGGCCACGATGCCTCAATTCGGACGCGGGCCGAGCTGATCCTCTCCTTCGGTGCCGCTACCCTTCCCCACGGACTCGTGCGCGTGCTCGTCCTCGAACAGCTCTACCGCTCCATGACGGTCCTCGCCGGGCACCCCTATCACCGCGGCGACGCGGGCGCCTGAGCGCAGCATCGCCGCATGAAACTCGACCTCCGCGCCCCTGCCCTCGCTCTCCTCGCCGTTCTCGCGGTATCGCCCGAGCGCGCGCGGGCGCAGGATCCGAAGCCGGAGACGAAGGCGGCCGAACCCGACCGCATCCGCAAGGCGCAGGAGGAGCGCGACAGCCGCGCCGAGAATCTGCGGCGGATCGAGGATGCGCTCGCCGCCAGCGGCAGCGCCCGTGCGCAGGCCGAGGCCGAGATCTCCGAGATCGGGCGCGATCGCGCGAAGTTGAACGCGGCGCTCCTCGATGCCGGTCGTCAGGCCCAGGCTACCGAGGACCGGATGAACCGGCTGGAAGAGCGCCTCAGAACGCTCGGCGACAGCGAGACGGCGATCCGTCGCTCGCTCGACGCCCGGCGCGGGGTGATCGCTGAGATCCTGGCCGCGCTCCAGCGCATGGGACGGCGCCCGCCGCCGGCCGTGCTGGTGAACCCCGAGGACATGCTCCGGGTGATCCGCACCTCGATGCTGCTCGGCGCCGTGGTGCCGGAGTTGCGCGGCGAGGTCGACACGCTGGCAGGCGACCTGACGGAACTCGTCCGCCTGCGCGGCCTGATCGCCTCCGACAAGCAGGCGCTCCAGAACGACCTCACCGGCTGGGCCCGCGAGCGGCAGCGCCTCGACGCGCTGGTGGGTGCGCGCCGCACCCGGCAGGCCGAGTTGGAGAGCAGCGTCGCCTCGGAGCGCGTCCGCGCGGCCGAGCTCGGCAACCAGGCCCGCAGCCTGAAGGACCTGCTCGACCGGGTGGAATCCGAGGTCGTGGCCGCCCGGCGCGCCGCGGACGCGGCCAAGGCCGCCGAGGAGCGCGAGGCCCGGGCCACGCAGGAGCGCTTCGCGGCCGCCGGCTTCCGCGATCCGGCCCGGCTCGCCCCGAAGGTGAAGTTCGCCGAGGCCCGCGGCGATATCCCGCGGCCCGTCACCGGCCGGCTCGTGCGCGGCTTCAACCAGCCCGACGGCAACGGCGGGGTGACGCGCGGCATATCGCTCTCGACGCGGGCGAAGGCGGTCGTCTCCTCTCCGGCGGACGGCTGGGTGGCCTTCGCGGGACCGTTCCGGTCCTACGGGCGTCTCTTGATCATCAACGCGGGCGATGGCTACTATCTCTTGCTCGCGGGGATGGATCAGATCAGCGTCGAGGTCGGACAGTTCGTGCTCGCAGGAGAGCCGGTGGGCAGCATGGGCGAGGGAAGCGCGGCCCAGGCGGCGCCCGACACTGACCGTACCGATCCGGTTCTGTACGTCGAGTTCAAGAAGGACGGGGGCTCCATCGACCCGGAGCCCTGGTGGGCGAAGAGCCCAAGCGAGAAGGTTCGCGGCTAATGCGCAAGACTTCCCTCATCATGCTCGGCGCGTTCCTGGGCGCCGGGACATCGATGGTCGCGACCCAGACCGACTTCCTGTCGGGCCCGCGCGCCGTCGCCGCCTCCGCGGAGACCTACCGCCAGCTCAGCCTGTTCGGCGACGTGTTCGAGAAGGTGCGGACCGACTACGTCGAGAAGCCCGAAGAGTCGAAGATGATCGAGGCGGCCGTCAACGGCATGCTGACCTCGCTCGACCCGCATTCGAGCTACATGGACGCCAAGGCGTTCCGCGACATGCAGACCACCACCCGCGGTGAATTCGGCGGGCTGGGTATCGAGGTCACAATGGAGGACGGCCTGATCAAGGTCGTCACCCCGATCGACGACACCCCGGCCTCGAAGGCGGGCCTGCTCGCCAACGACGTGATCACCCAGATCGACGAGGATCAGGTCCAGGGCCTGACCCTGAACCAAGCCGTCGACAAGATGCGCGGCCCGGTCAACTCCGCCGTCAAGCTGAAGATCAGCCGCAAGGAGGCGAAGGACCCGATCGAGGTCACGCTGACCCGCGACGTGATCAAGATCCGCCCGGTGCGCTCGCGCGTCGAGGGCGGCGACGTCGGCTACGTCCGCCTGACCCAGTTCAACGAGCAGACCTTCGACGGCCTGCGCACCGCCGTCGACAAGCTCTCGAGCGAGATCGGCAACGACAAGCTCAAGGGCTACGTGATCGACCTGCGCAACAACCCGGGCGGCCTGCTCGACCAGGCGGTGCTGGTCTCCGATGCCTTCCTCGACCGCGGCGAGATCGTCTCGACCCGAGGCCGCAACCCGGACGAGACGCAGCGCTTTTCGGCCAAGTCCGGCGACATCACCAAGGGCAAGCCGGTGGTGGTTCTGGTCAATGGCGGATCGGCCTCGGCCTCCGAGATCGTGGCTGGCGCCCTGCAGGATCACAAGCGCGCGACGATCCTCGGCACGCGCTCCTTCGGCAAGGGCTCGGTCCAGTCGATCATCCCGCTCGGCGGCTCGGGCGCGCTGCGGCTCACCACCGCGCGTTACTACACCCCGTCCGGCCGCTCCATTCAGGCGAAGGGCATCGAGCCCGACACCGAGGTGCTGCAGGACGTGCCGGACGAGCTGAAGGGCAAGGACGAGACTAAAGGCGAGGCCGGCCTGAAGGGCCACCTCAAGCAGAAGGATACCGAGGAGCGCGGCGGCTCGTCGGCCTACGTCCCGCCGGATCCGGCCAAGGACAAGCAGCTCACCGCGGCAGTGGACTTCCTGCACGGCATCCAGAAGGGCGCCTCGAACACCCAGAAGCCCAGTCTGCCGAACTGATCGGCCGGCATCGGTCGAGACCAACGAGCCCCGTCCGGCGCGCGCCGGGCGGGGTTTTTCGTGGGCGCCATGAGGGCCGGCCCGACCTCCGCGTTGAGGAAAAATTAACCCTGCGGACCGGCAATACGGGGGTAGCCCGCCCGCGCTCCGCTGATCCGGCGCGGCCCCTGTCGAGACGCCGGTGAGCGAGACCTCCGACGATATCCTGACGCGTCCCCTCGGGGTGGCCGAGCCGACGAGCCGGGCCGAGCGGATCCGCGCGCGGCTGCGCGGCCTGCTCACGGCACGCGCGCTCTTCGGCGGCGGTGCGGCGGCGCTGGCCCTCGGCGCGGGCGCGCTCGTCGCCTTCGGGGATCCGCAGGGCGGCGAGCCCCGTGTCACGGTGGCGATCACGCTCCGGGAGCCGGCCGCGCCCTCCCCGGTGGCGCAGGCTCCGGCCGCCGCACCCGCACCGGCGCCGCAGGCGCCGCCACGCGCGCAGCGCAGCGCCGAGGAGGTCGAGTCGGCGTCGGGCGTCACCGTGGTCCGCCCCACCGGCACGACAGCGCCGACCGAGGCGGTGGTGATTCGCGTGCCCTCCCCCGTCACCCAACTCGCGCCCGCCCCCGACCCGCGCCTGACCGATCGCGGACGGCACGGCGCGCTGCCGAAGCTCGGCGAGGGTCGGCTCCGTGCCCTCGACGTCTACGCGCGGCCGGAGGAGCCGGGCCAGGGACCGCGCGTCGCGATCCTCGTCACCGGCCTCGGCATCGGCCAAGCGGCGACGGCCGCAGCCATCACCAAGCTGCCGCCGGCGGTCAGCCTCGCCTTCGCGCCCTACGGCGGCGAGGTCGAGCGCGCCGCAGCGCGCGCCCGCGCGGCCGGGCACGAGGTGCTGCTCCAGGCCCCGATGGAGCCCTTCGACTATCCCGACAGCGATCCCGGGCCCCAGACCCTGCTGACAAGCCTCAAGGGCCCGGAGAACGCCGACCGCCTCGCCTGGGCGATGAGCCGGTTCACCGGCTATGTCGGCGTGGTGAACTTCATGGGGGCCAAGCTGATGGGGGATGCCGCCTTCGAGCCGGTGCTGCGCGAGATCGGCGCCCGCGGCCTCGGCTTCGTCGACGACGGCACCGGCGCGCGCGCCGTGGCCGCCGGCCTCGTGCAGAAGGCGCGGGCGCCGCTCGCGCGCGCCGACATCGTCCTCGACGCCGTGGCGCGGCCCGACGCGATCGACCGCGAGCTCGCGCGGCTCGAGGCGCAGGCCCGGGCCAAGGGCTTCGTGCTGGCCTCGGCGAGCGCCCTGCCCACCACGATCGACCGGATCGCCCGCTGGACCCGTGATCTTGAGGCGCGGGGTCTGCGCATCGTGCCGGTGAGCGCGGCCCTGCGGAACCAGATGCCCGACAGCCGCGTCTCGAAGGCGGAGTAGCGCGGCCTGCCAGCCGTTGCGGCTGGGTCCCGCCCTCCCTATGGTCCCGCGCGATGACGAGCGCCCCTCTCCTCGGCCATGAGGCCCCCCTGCCCTACCGCCCCTGCGTCGGCGTCGCGCTGATCAACCGCGCCGGCGGCGTCTTCGTCGGCCGCCGCAAGGACGCGGACCGGGTGGGGGCCGCCGTCCATGCCTGGCAGATGCCGCAGGGCGGGATCGACGACGGCGAAGCGGCCGCCGCGGCCGCCGTGCGCGAGCTGCACGAGGAGACCAACGTCTCGCCCGCGCTGATCCGCCCCCTCGGCGAGGTGCCCGACTGGCTGCCCTACGACCTGCCGGCGGACCTGATGAAGCAGGCCTGGAAGGGGCGCTACCGCGGCCAGACCCAGAAATGGTTCGCCTTCGCCTTCCTGGGCACCGACGAGGCGATCGACGTCAACCATCCGGGCGGCGGCGCGCACAAGGCCGAGTTCGACGCGTGGCGCTGGGCGGCCTTCGACGAGCTGCCCGGCCTCGTCGTCCCGTTCAAGCGGCCGGTCTACGAAGCGGTGGTCACCGCCTTCGCGCCGCTCGCGAGCTGGGCGCGCTCCGCTTGAGCGCGGCCCGGCCCGGCTGAGCCGCCCGATGCGCTGGCTCGCCGTCCCCCTCGCGATCGCGCTCGGCTGGATCCTGTTCACGCTGAGCCCGCTCTGGGCGCTCTACGACCTCGCGCGGGCCGTGCGGGCGCGGGACGCGGCCTATATCGAGAGCCACGTCAACTTCCGCACGCTGCGCCTCTCGCTCGTGCGGCAGACGACGGCCGCCGTGAAGGCGGCCGCCGACCAGAACCCGGATCTCGGCCCCCGCGAGCGGCAGCAACTCGGCGAGGCGGCGACCGGCCTCGCCCTGGCGCTCGCCGAGACCATGGTGACGCCCGCCACGGTGATCGACCTGCTCGACGACGGCTGGCTCGACAAGGTCGAGCAGGGACGGCCGGCTACGCCGGCCCGCGCGGGTCTGCGGATCGACCGAATCGGCGGCCTGATGCCCTACTACCTCGCCTCGGAGATGCGCGGCTTCCGCGCGGTCGTGATCGCGATTCCACCGGGCGGCCCCCGCCAGGACCAGACCCGCATCCGCATGCGCCTGCGCGGCTGGGCTTGGCGCCTCACCGACATCGAGGTCACCGAGACCCTGCGCCAGCAGATGGCGGCCGGCCTCGCCCGCACGCTCGCCAAGGCCAACCTGCGCGGCCGGGGCGAGCAGCGCGAGGCGCCAGCGCAGCCGTGAGAGCGGAGGGGAGGCGCGCGCTCTCCCCGCTGCGGGGGAGGAAAAAGTGCGCCGTTGTAGCCGTCAGCGCGGCTTCGGGTTCGGCTCGTTGCCGCCTGCCGGGATGCGCGGCTTGCGGGCCTGGACGAGGCTCTCGGCCTTGTCCTCGTCGGTGTCGCCGCCCTGCTCAATCGCCCGCTCGGGGTTGGCGGCGAGTTCCGTGACGATTGCCAGCAGGCGCTCGCATTCGGCGGTGTACTTGAAGGCGTCCAGCACGATCGCCGCGTCGCGCAGGGTTCGCAGGTCGCGCAGCGTCTGCTGGTTGGCATCCTGCTGAAGGTCGCTCTTGCCGGCGAGCTTTTCCTCGATCCGCGCGCCCGTCACGTCGCAGGCGGCCTGTCCCGCACCGGCCGAGAGGCCGAGCGCGAGGGCGGCGATGAGAAGGCGCGTGCGGATCATGATCGTCTCGGTCGTGTCGGGTTCAGGCGTGGTGGGGGTGTGCGCGGCGCAGGAGATCGTTCGTCAGCGCCACGAGCTGGCTGGGCCGATAGGGCTTCGGCACGAAGACGGATTCGGAGACCTGCTCGCTCTCCGGCAGACCCGCGCGGCCGCCAGAGGTGTAGACCACCGGCAGGTCCGGGCATTGGCATCGCGCGTGCTGGGCGAGCGCGAGGCCGTTCGTGTTGCGGGCGAGGTCGATATCGGTGAAGAGCAGGTCGACGCTCTCACGCGCAAGAATTTCTTCCGCCTCCCAGGCGTCGGCCGCCGTGAGCACGCGGTAGCCCTCGTCCATCAGCGCCTCGGCGGCGAGTTCGCAGACGAAGGGCTCGTCCTCGACGACGAGCACGGTCGAGGACGCGTGGTCGATCTTGTCGAGGAAGGCGGGCAGTGCGAGCGCGGTGCAGGCGAAGGGGATCATGACGCAACTCCAACTCACCTGGCGCGGGGCGACCGCCCCGGCACCGGATCGTCGGACCAACGGGGCCCTCAGCTCCGGTGTTCGCCGTGATTGGATTGAATTGCTCGGGTTTGGTGAGCGAAGCCTTAACCCTGCCCGCCCCCACCTGAACGGAGCACCCGAACTGGTTAACAGAGTCTTATTGCGAAGCTCTCAGGGGCGGAATTCGTGAACAGATCCTGGCAGGTCGGCACCGGGCTCGTGCTGACGGGGCTCGCCGGATACGTCGACGCCATCGGCTTCGTGCGGCTCGGCGGGCTTTACACCTCGTTCATGAGCGGGAACACGACGCAGCTCTCCGTGTCGCTGGCCAACGGCGCCTTCCAGCACGCCGCGCTCCCGGCGATGCTGGTCACAGGCTTCCTGTTCGGCGCGACGCTCGGCAGCGGCCTCGCCATCGTGGTGCCGCGGCGCTGGGCCACCGCGGTCGTGCTCGCCTACGAGACCCTGCTGATCCTGGCAGCCCTCGCGCTCGGCCTCGCCACGCCCGAGCTCGGCCTCGCCTCCTTCTTCATGGCGATGGCGATGGGTGCGCAGAACGCGGTGCTGTCGCAGGTGAAGGGTTTTCGCGCCGGGACCACCTTCGTCACGGGCGCGCTGTTCGCGCTCGCCCAGAAGATCGCCGAGGCCTTCACCCGCACCGGGCCGCCCTTCGGCTGGATCGGCGACGCGGCGGTCTGGGGCGCCCTGCTCACGGGCGCGCTCGTCGGCACGCTGGCCTACGGGACCTACGAGCTCTACGCCCTCCTCGTGCCCGCCCTGGTCGGGGGGACTTTCGCGGGGGTCGCCGCCGTCCTATCCGCACGGGCGACCACCGCCGTACCCTGAAGGATCCGCGCATGAGCACCCCCGCCTCCCTGACGAGCCACGTCGCCCCGGTCGAGGCCGGCGCGCACGTGACGGCGGCGCACTGGCTCGGTGAGACGCTCGCGCTGGCGCTCGGCGACGGCACGGTCGTGCTGGCCTCCGATGGCGAGGCGGTGCGCGCGGCGGCCCATCCGGAAGGCTCGATCCTCGTGGCGGCCGGGGACGGGTCCCGCCTCCTCACGGGCGGCGACGACGGGCGCGTGGTGGCGATCGGGAAGGACGGGACGCTCACCGAGACGGCCATCGCCAGGAACAACGCCTGGATCGACGCCCTGGCGCTGCACCCGGACGGGGGACTGGCCTTCTCGGCCGGCCGCCGCGTTGTCGCCCTCGACGCCAAGCGCCGCGAGCGCACCTTCGAGGCGCCGTCGACCGGGCGTGGCCTCGCCTTCGCACCGAAGGGCTACCGGCTGGCGGTCGCGCACTACAACGGCGCCAGCCTCTGGTACCCGAACCTGGAGACCCCGCCTGAGGTGGTCGCATGGAAGGGCTCGCACATCGACGTGACGTGGTCGCCGGACGGGCGTTTCGTGGTCACCACGATGCAGGAGAACGCCCTGCACGGCTGGCGCCTCCAGCCCGATCCCGGCCACATGCGGATGTCGGGCTACCCCGCCAAGGTGCGCTCGCTCGGCTGGTCGTCGGACGGCAAGTGGCTCGCCACCAGCGGCGCCGAGGCCGCGATCATCTGGCCCTTCGACTCGAAGGAGGGCCCGACCGGCAAGGCCCCGCGCGAGTGCGGCGTGCGCCCCGCCCGTGTCTCGCGGGTGGCCTTCCACCCGAAGGCGCCGGTTCTGGCGATCGGCTACGAGGACGGCTGCATCCTGCTCGTCCGCTTCAGCGACGCGGCCGAGCTGCTGGTCCGCCCGGCCGTGAAGGCGAGCGGGATCTCGGCGCTCGCCTGGGACCGCCGCGGCAACCGCCTCGCCTTCGGCTGCACCGATGGGCAGGCCGGCCTGCTGACGCTTCCCGCCTGAGGCCGGGGATCCCCAAGGGTGTCAGACCTTTACGCAGGGTCCCGGAGCAGAGCCTCGGGTTAAAACCACCGAGCCGGCGAAGCCGGGCCGATGGTTTCAATCGCAGGGTTCCACCCTGCACCCGCCGAAGGTTTCGACCCTCGGAATCCATGCCCTGGCGCTCGGCTCTGGCCCAGGGCGCCTCGGCATGCTCTTGTCCCGGCCGCATCATCGGAGGTCACCGTGTTCGCCGTGTTCCGCACCCTCGGCCTCGCGCTCGGGCTCCTCGGCGGCGGTGTCGCCGCTCAGGCGCCGGAATTCGCGCAGCAATACGCCCAGCGTCTCGGAGGCGCCGTGGACGAGCTGCGCCGCGAGGTCGCGAGCCTGGACGCCGACGCGCGCGCCACCGGCAACACCCGCGACGGCGCGGTGGACCGCCTGCGTGGCAATCCGGACGCGCTTGTCGCCCGCCGCGGCGCGGCGGCGGGCGCCACGATCGAGCGCCTCGCCGCCCTGAGCGCCCAGCAGCAAGCGCTCGCCGAGGCGACGAGCCCGCTCGGGCGCACCGTCGCGATCCTGCGCCATCCCGATCCGGGGCTGATGCGGGCGACGCTAAGCGATTACCAGCCGGCGGTGCCGACCACCGCGGACGGGCTCGTGGCCGGGCTCCTCGGCTTCCTGGCCGCCTGGGGCGGCTGGCGCGTGGTGTCGGATGTCGGCCGCCGCGCGGTGCGGCGTCGGCCGCGGGCCGAGACGACGACCGCCTGAGGCCGCCTCGTGGCGCCGCATCGCGGGCATGGTGTGTCCGTGCATCTACAGCCGCTTGCCCGCGGGTTGCACTAGGGAGGAGTCACGAAGCCGTGCGAGCCTCCGCTCGTACCGGATCCGTGCTCAGAGTCGCGAACCCATGGCGCGTTCACCGAACCCGACCGTCGATCCGGCCCTCGATGCCGCCGCGCTTCTGCGGCGCGTCGGGTTCTTCGGGCTGTTCGTGGTGGTGCCGGTGGTGGCCCAGGTGGCACGCCGCGCCTCCATCATCCTGGCGCCGATCGCCGTCGTGCTCCTGGTGATCGCGAGCGTGATCGACGGGCGCCAGCGCCGCCTCGGGCCTCTCGGCATACGCCTCCTCGGCTCGCCGGCCTTCCTGGCGGGCATGCTGGTGGTGCTCTGGTCCGCCCTCTCGCTCGCCTGGACGCCCTTCCTCGGGTCGGCCGCAGAGCGTCTGGCCAACCTCGTCGCGGTGATCCTGCTGACGATGATGGGCTATCTCTCGCTGCCCGACCGGATGCGGTCGGCCAACCTCTACCTGCTGCCCCTCGGCGTCACCGTCGCGGCCCTGGTCGCGGTGCTGCTCGGCCTGTTCGGCGAGCAGCTCATGCGTGGCAGCGCGGAGGACGACGGCGCGCTCAACCGCGGCCTGACGCTGCTCGCCCTGCTGGTCTGGCCGGCCGTGGCGTGGCTGCGCTCGCGCCGCCGCGACCGGGAGGCGCTGGCGATCGCGCTGGCGGTGGCCGCCGCGCTCGCGATCTCGCCGAACCTCACGCAGATCGTGGCACTCGTGGTCGGCGCTCTGGCCTTCGCGGTGACGAGCTTCCGGCCACGCCTCGGCGTCCTGCTGACGGCCGGGATCAGCGCGGGCCTGCTCGCGGCGGCGCCGCTCCTGCCCTTCATCGCCCGGCCGATCGGCGCTGCCCTGTTCGGGCCGCTGGCGCCGGGCGTGCTGTCGCTGAAGAGCTGGCAGAAGGTCGTCACCTCGGAGCCGCTCCGCCTCATCACCGGCCACGGTTTCGAGACGGCGCTGCGCGGCCGCTTCGCCGGGCTGGTGCCGATGAACGCGCCGACGACCGCGCTGTTCGAGTTCTGGTACGAGCTCGGCGTGGTCGGTTCGCTCGCCGCCGCCTTCGCGCTCTACGCCTCGATCCGGCGGGCGGGCCGCGACAACCCGCTCTTGGTACCCGGTGCGATGGCGGCCTTCGCCAGCGCCTTCACCATCGCCTGCATCGGCGTGGGGCTCACCGTGATCTGGTGGCTCACCGCGATCGCCCTGACGATCCTCGTCTTCGTGGCGATCGAGCGCGGCCAGTTCCGCACCAGCCGCCCGAAGATCAGCCGCCTGCGGCGGATTCGGGACGGGGAAATGGGCTAGGCGATCTCCGCCGCGTCCTCGATCCGGGCCATGTCGTCGTCCGACAGGCCGAAATGGTGGCCGATCTCGTGGATCAGCACGTGGGCGACGAGGTGGCCGAGCGTCTCGTCGTGCTCGGCCCAGTAGTCGAGCAGCGGGCGGCGGTAGAGCCAGACCACGTTCGGCATCTGCCCGGTCACGACCTCGCCGGCCTGCGCGAGGCCGACGCCGCGGAACAGCCCGAGCAGGTCGAACTCGGACTCGCAGTCCATCTCGGCGAGCGTCTCCGCGTCCGGGAAATCGTCCACGACGATGCGCACGCCCGCGCAGAGGGCGCGGAATTCCTCGGGCAGGCCCGCGAAGGCGGCGTCCGCCAGGGCCTCGATCTCGGCGAGGCTCGGTGCCTTGGCGGCGGCGAGCGCGGCGGTGTCGGGCTCGGGGCTCACGGCGCCTTCACCGGCAGGACGCAGTGTTCCAGAAAGCCCGCGAGGTCGTCCGTGATATGGTCGATATGCGGCTCTTGCACCGCCGCCTGCTCGAAGGCCTCACGGTAGGGGTCGGCGATCTTCGGCACGACCAGCACGGTCGCCATGCCGAGATCGTGCGGCACCACGAGATTGCGGGCGATGTCCTCGAACAGCGCCGCCCGTGTCGGGTCGATGCCGTGGCGGTCGAGGAAGCGCTCGTAGGTCGAGCGCTCCGGTTTGGGCACGAAATCGGCCGCCGCGATGTCGAACACGTCCTCGAAATGCCTGAGGATGCCGAGCTTCTCCGCCACCCGCTCGGCGTGGCGGCGCGAGCCGTTGGTGAGGATCAGCTTGCGCCCCGGCAAGCGCTCGATCGCGTCGCCCAAAGCCGCGTCGAGCCGGATCGTCGAGTGGTCGATGTCGTGCGCGAAATCGAGGAAGTCGTGCGGGTCGACGCCCTCCTCGATCATCAGCGCCTTCAGGGTGGTGCCGTAGCGGTGGTAGAAGTGCTTCTGCAGCGCCCGGGCCGAGATCCCGTCGAGCCCGTAGAGGCGCATCACGTAGAGCGTGATGCGCTCGTCCACCTGCGGCCAGACCATCGCGTCGCTCGGGTAGAGCGTGTTGTCGAGGTCGAACACCCAGGTGTCCACGCGGTCGAAGCCGCGGGCGTCGGGGGTGGTGAGGCGACAGGCTTCGGGCAGATACACGAGGCTCTCGACGGCGCGGTGGGGGCGGCCGGGGCGCGCCCGGCCGCTGGAACGGGCTCAGGCCAGACGTATCAGGCCCTGCGGATCAGGGTGCCGGCGCCGTAATCGGTGAACAGCTCCAAGAGCACCGCGTGGTTGACCTTGCCGTTGAGGATGACTACCGCCTCGACGCCCTGGTCGATCGCGTAGATGCACGTCTCGATCTTCGGGATCATGCCGCCCGTGATCGTGCCGTCCGCGATGAGCCGCCGGCAATCCTCGACGGTGAGTTCGGGGATCAGGTTCTTGTCCTTGTCGAGCACGCCCGGCACGTCGGTGAGCAGCAGGAGGCGCTTGGCCCGCAACGCGCCCGCGATGGCACCGGCGAAGGTGTCGGCGTTGACGTTGTAGGTCTGCCCGTCCGCCCCGTAGGCCACGGGGGCCAGAACAGGGATCAGCTCGGCCTTCAGCACCGCGTCGAGCACGCCGCGCTCGACATGCTCCGGCTCGCCGACGAGGCCGAGATCGACCACCTGCTCGACCATGCTGTCGGGGTCGCGCACCGTCTTGGTCGCGCGCTTGGCGCGGACCATGTTGCCGTCCTTGCCGCACAGGCCGATCGCCCGGCCGCCCTCGGCCGAGATCCAGCCGACGATCTGCTTGTTGATCGAGCCGGCCAGGACCATCTCGACCACCTCGACCGTGGGCTCGTCGGTGACGCGGAGCCCGCCGCGGAACTCCGACTGGATGCCGAGCCGGTCGAGCATCCGGCCGATCTGCGGGCCGCCGCCGTGGACCACGATCGGCTTGAGGCCCGACTGCTCAAGCAGCACGATGTCCTCGGCGAAATCCTCCGCCGCCGCGCGATCGCCCATGGCATGGCCGCCGTACTTGATCACCACGATCTCCTGGTCGTAGCGCTGCATGTGGGGCAGGGCCTGGGCCAGGACCTCGGCGCGCACGTGCACGTTGGGCAGTTCGGTCATCGCATTCCCTCGCGCCCGGTCGGCACCCCGAGCGGGCGGACTTCTAGCGGAAGTGTCGGCGCCTGCGAAGCCGCGGGCGCGCGGCGGTCATACGGGCGCTTCTTGATCGCTTCGTGATGGTCCGTTCCACGGGGACTGGTCCCCGGAGGAGGCATGGGGCAAAAGCTGCGCCATTCGGGACCGCCGCCTCAATCTCACCGCGAATCCCGGCGAGGGGCGGGTTCGGTCCGTCCGGGAAGGCGGGATCCCGGGATCACAGGAAAGTCGTCCATGCGCATCGCGATGATCGGTTCCGGCTATGTCGGCCTCGTCTCCGGCACCTGCCTCGCGGATTTCGGCCATCAGGTTGTCTGCGTCGACAAGGACCCGGCCAAGATCGAGGCCCTGAACGCCGGCCGCATGCCGATCTACGAGCCCGGCCTCGACGCGCTGGTGGCCGAGAACGTCCAGCAGGGCCGCCTCAGCTTCACCACCGAGCTGAAGCCCGCGGTCGCGGCCGCCGACGCCGTGTTCATCGCGGTCGGCACGCCCTCCCGCCGCGGCGACGGCTTCGCCGACCTCTCCTTCGTGTTCGCGGCCGCGCGCGAGATCGCCGAGGCGGTCGACGGCTTCACGGTGGTGGTGACCAAATCGACCGTGCCGGTCGGCACCGGCGACGAGGTCGAGCGCATCATCCGGGAGATTCGGCCCGACGCCGAAGTTTCGGTCGCCTCCAATCCCGAATTCCTGCGCGAGGGCGCGGCGATCGGCGACTTCAAGCGCCCCGACCGCATCGTGGTCGGCGCCGAGGACGCGCGCGCCGAGGAGGTTCTGCGCGAGATCTACCGCCCGCTCTTCCTCAACCAGGCACCGATCCTCGTCACCGGCCGGCGCACGGCCGAGCTGACCAAGTACGCCGCCAACGCGTTCCTCGCCACCAAGATCACTTTCATCAACGAGATCGCCGACCTCTGCGAGCAGGTCGGCGCCGACGTGCAGCAGGTCGCCCGCGGCATCGGGCTCGACAACCGCATCGGCGCGAAGTTCCTGCACGCAGGGCCCGGCTACGGCGGCTCCTGCTTCCCGAAGGACACCTTGGCGCTGGTGAAGACCGCGCAGGACGCGGGCACGCCTGTGCGTCTCGTCGAGACGGTGGTGGCGGTCAACGATCAACGCAAGCGTGCCATGGCCCGCAAGGTGGTGCTGGCCTGCGGCGGCTCGGTGCGCGGTAAGACGATCGCGGTGCTGGGCCTGACCTTCAAGCCGAACACCGACGACATGCGCGATGCGCCCGCGCTCTCGATCATCACCGGCCTGCAGGACGCGGGGGCGCAGGTGCGCGCCTACGACCCGGAGGGCATGGAGGCGGCCAAGCCCCTGCTCCGGGACGTCGCCTACGCGCGCGACGCCTACGACTGCGCCGAGGGCGCCGATGCCCTGGTGATCGTCACCGAGTGGAACGCCTTCCGGGCCCTCGATCTCGCCCGCCTGGCGCAGGTCATGGCGGGCCGTGTCCTGGTGGATCTGCGCAACGTGTACGATCACGCGAGCGTGCAGCGGCACGGGTTCCACTACGTCAGCATCGGCCGTCCCGGCAGCGGGGAGGCCTGAGGTCCGCCTTACCGCCGTCCCATGCCGCCACGGCATGGGGCCAATACCGAAGCGGGGCTGTTCCGGAACGCGACTGCATATGGCGACACGTCATCGGTCGATGACGCGTGACCGCGACGAGACCTTCGGCATCGACAGCCCTGCATCCGGATCGACGCAAGTCGAACCGCACCCGCTATCGAACATCCGGCCCGCGGGGCCATAGGCAGTGCGGCCGAATTAAGGCAACGATGCTGCGGCAGCGCAACAAACCCGATCGTCTGACTGCGCTTTGTCAATGCCATAGGCCAAGAATGGCTGCATAGCGTCTGATGAATACATGCCACAGCCCGGTGCAATCGGGCAACAGCCCACATCGTCCCAGCTCTCGCCGGTTTGCCTCCGCATTGGAGCCATACTAAGGGATCAAGGGAATGCCCCGTGGCCGGCGGACGAATCGGCTCCCGTAACGAGCGTGTGCGAACCGAACGTGACTCAACGTACAGATATCGCCATCGTCGGTCGTGCCTGCCGCCTGCCTGGCGCTTCGAGCGTCGATGGCCTCTGGCAGCTTCTGACCGAGCCGCGCTGCGCGGTGAGCCGCGTTCCCGACGACCGCTGGTCGCTCGACCGCTTCGGCCACCCGCGCGCGCAGGAGCGCGGCAAGAGCTACACCTGGGCGGCGGGCGTGCTCGACGACGTCTGGTCGTTCGACCCGGCGGTGTTCGGCATCTCGCCGCGCGAGGCCGAGCAGATGGACCCGCAGCAGCGCCTGCTGCTGGAGCTGACCTGGGAAGCGCTGGAGGATGCGGGGCTTCGTCCCTCCGCGGTCGCCGGCTCGCAGATCGGTGTGTTCGTCGGCGCCTCATCGCTCGATTACGGCAACCTGCGCATCCTCGACGCCTCGTCGGGCGACGCCTACGCGGCCACCGGCAACACGCTCTCGATCCTCTCGAACCGCATCTCCTACATCTTCGACCTGAAGGGTCCGAGCTTCACGGTCGACACCGCCTGCTCGTCCTCGCTCGTCGCGCTCGACAACGCCGTGCAGGCGATCCAGTCCGGCCGCATCGACACGGCGGTCGTGGCGGGCGTGAACGTGCTGGCGAGCCCGTTCAACTTCATCTGCTTCTCGAACGCGCAGATGCTCTCGCGCACCGGCCTGTGCCAGGCCTTCTCGGCCAATGCCGACGGCTACGTTCGCTCGGAGGGCGGCGTCGTCCTCGTACTGCAATCGGCCGAGGCCGCCATGCGCGCCGAGGCGACCGTGCGCGGCCGCATCGTGGCCTCGGGCGTGAACTCGGACGGGCGCACCACCGGCATCTCGCTGCCCTCCGGCTACGCCCAGGGCGCGCTCCTTGAGAAGGTCTACCGCGAAGCCGAGATCGACCTCGATCGGATCGCCTTCGTCGAGGCGCACGGCACCGGCACGCCGGTCGGCGACCCGATCGAGGCCTCGGCCATCGGCAACAAGCTCGGGCGCTCGCGCAAGGCGCCGCTGCCGATCGGCTCGATCAAGACCAATATCGGCCATACCGAGCCGACCTCGGGCCTCGCCGGCCTGCTCAAGGCGAGCCTCGCGCTGGAACACGACCTCGTCCCGGCCTCGCTCCACTCGGCCGAGCTCAACCCCGACATCCCGTTCGGCGAGCTGAACCTCGACGTGGTGCGGGAAGCCCGCGCGATCCCGCGCGGGCCGACCGAGCGCTTCGCGGGCGTCAACTCCTTCGGCTTCGGCGGCACCAACGCCCACGTCGTGCTCAGCGACGCGGAGCCGACGGCGCGCGTCGCGATGGCGGGTCCAGCGGACCAGGGCCCCGAAGTGCTGCTGCTCTCGGCCCAGAGCCGCGCGGCGCTGAATGACCTCGCGCTCGACTACGCCGAGCGCTTCGCGCAGGCCGACGCCGCGGAGACGAGGCGGATCGCCGCTGGCGCGGCCCACCGCCGCGAGCGCCTGAACGCGCGCCTCGCGATCCCGCTCGACGGCCGGACCGACGTCGCCGCGACGCTGCGGGCCGTCGGCGAGGGCGAGGGCGAGGACGCGGCCGACGCCGTGACCGGCACCGCGATCGACCGCGCCGCGGAGGTCGCCTTCATCTATTCGGGCAACGGCAGCCAGTGGGCGGGCATGGGTCGCGAGGCCTACGCCGAGAACGCCACGTTCCGCGCCGCCTTCGACCGCATCGACGCCCTGTTCGAGCCCTACGCCAAGTGGTCGCTCAAGGAGGCTCTCGAGGCCGCGGATCTGGACGCGCGCCTCGCGCTCACCAGCGTATCGCAGCCGCTGATCTTCGCGATCCAGAGCGCCTCGACCACGGCGCTCCGCGCCCGTGGCCTGAACCCGGCCTACGTGCTCGGCCACAGCGTCGGCGAGATCGCCGCGGCCGAGGCCGCCGGCATCCTCAGCCTCGAACAGGCCGTGCGGGTGATCTTCTACCGCAGCCACCACCAGGAGACGACGCGCGGCCAGGGCACCATGGCGGTGCTGCTGATGCCCGTCGAGGAGGTGCCGGGCGCGCTGAAGGACTTCCCCGCCCTCGACATCGCCGCCTACAACAGCCCGAAGGCCGTCACGGTCGCGGGGCCGGTCGCCGATATCGACGCGGCGCTGAAGGCCCTCTCGCGCAAGCGCCGCCGCGGGCGCAAGCTCGACCTCGACTACCCCTTCCACGGCCGGATCATGGATCCGACCGAGAAGCCGCTGCTGCGCGACCTCGCCGGGCTCAAGCCTTCCGCGGGCACCACCCGCATGGTCTCGACCGTCACCGGCAAGATCCTGGCGGGCGAGGAATTCGGTGCGACCTACTGGTGGCGCAACATCCGCGAGCCGGTCCGCTTCTGCGACGCGGTGCAGGAGGCGACCCGCCAGGGCGCCCGCATCTTCGTCGAGGTCGGCCCGCGCGCGACCCTGATGTCCCATGTCGGCGACGCGATCGAGCCGCTCGGCATCGACAACGCCGTGGTCGGCGTGATGCACCGCAAGGAGGCCGGCGGCGATCCGATCGCCAAGGCGGTCAGCGCCGCCCTGGTGCAGGGCGCGGCAGTCGACGAGGCCCTGCTGTTCGGAGCCGCCCCGAAGGGCGCGATCAGCCTGCCGACCTATCCCTGGCAGCGCCGCTCCTTCCGGCTGGCCGAGACGACGGAGAGCGTCGGCGCGACCTCCGCGCGGCACTACCACCCGCTGATCGGCTCGCGCACGGCGCCGGACGGCCTGGAGTGGAACGGCTTCGTCGACACCGTGACGGTGCCGGAGCTCGACGACCACCGCATCGAGGGCCAGGCGATCATGCCGGGCGCCGGCTTCGTCGAGATGGCGCTGGCCTGCGCCCGCGAGGCCCTGCGCAGCGACGAGATCGTGCTCGCGGATTTCGAGATCCACGCGCCGATGGTGTTCAACGAGGAGGCGCTGCGCGAGGTCGCGGTGCGCCTCTCGGGCTCGGGCAACGGCATCCAGGTGCTGAGCCGTCCGCGCCTCGCCCAGACGCCCTGGCAGCTCCACGCCTCCGCCAAGGTGGTCGAGGGCCATTTCTCCCCGGCCGTCGCCCCCGACGTCGAGATGCCCGAGGACCGCGCGGTCACCGGCGAGGCGCTCTACGCCCAGGCGCTCGCCGCCGGCCTCGGCTTCGGCCCGAGCTTCCGGCAGGTCGCGCTCTCGGCGCGGCTCGATGATCAGACCATCGTCTCCGACCTCGTCCCGGCCGAGGCGGATGCCCGCTACGGCCTCGTGCCGGCGCGGCTCGATGCCTGCTTCCACGGCCTGATCCTGCTCTTCGCGGATCTCCTCGGCGAGAACGCCGGCAAGGCCTACATCCCGGTCCGCTTCGGCGAGATCCGCCTCGTGCGGCCCGGCGTCGCGATTGCCCGCGCGGTGATCCGCACCCGCCGCTGCAACGAGCGCAGCATCCTGGCCGACTTCACGGTCCTCGACACGGACGGTGCCGTCGTCGCCACCATCCGCGAGGGCCGGTTCCAGGCGCTGCGCGCCAAGGGCGGCGACGATCTGGCCGCCTACGCCATCACCCAGACCACCGAGCTCGCCACCGAGCCGACCGCCGTGCCCATGGACCGGCGCCCGACGATCGCCGTGCGCCTGAAGCCCGCGGTCGAGGCCGCGAAGGCGCAGGCCGATGCCGGCCTCTCGCCGGGCCACCTGCTGCTGGAGGGCTGGGCGACCTCCCTCGCCTACCGTCTGGCCTCCGGCCTCGCCGAGGGCGGCCGGGTCGCGGCCGACGCCCGGGTACCGGCCGAGCTGCGCCCGTGGCTCGTTAACGCGCTGCTGGCGCTCGAGAGCAGCGGTCTGGCCGAGCAGGCCGGCGCCGCCTGGACGCTCAACGACGGCTCGGCGCTGCCCGCGCCCGACGAGATCGTGCGCTGGATCGCGGCCGACCATCCGGAGCTCTCGGCCGAGCTGGTGCTCGTCGCCGATGTCGGCGCCCTGGTCGAGCGTCTGCTCGCCGGGCAGCTGACCGACGCCCCGACCCTGCCGCAGAACGCGCTCGACGCCTTCACCCTGCGCAGCGCCACCGCGCGCCACGCGGCGGACGTGGTGGCCCGCATCGTCGAGGCGGCGCGCGAGCGCCTGCCGAAGGACCGGGCGCTGCGCATCCTCCAGGCCGGCTTCGGCCCGCTCTCGGCCCAAGTCGCGACCTTCGCGGACGAGGTGGAAGCGCGGCTCACCGTGTTCGACACCGACCGACGCCTCGCCGAGCGCGCCCGCCTCGCCCTGCCGCGCGGCGTCACCGTGGCCGAGACCGCCGACGAACTGTCGGCGGCGGCCTTCGACCTTGTGCTGACGAGCGGCGCCCTCCACCGCGGCGAGCGCGAGCTGCCCCGCCAGCTCGCCGACGCTCTCGCCACCGGCGGCCTCATGATCGCGGTGGAGCCCGGCGCCTCGCTGTTCCGCGACCTCGTCTTCGGCCTCACCCCGAGCTGGTTCGAGGCGGGCGTGGGCGACCTCCCGGTGGGTCGCCTCGACGACATCGCGGGGTGGCAGCGCAGCTTGAGCGCCACCGGCCTCGTCAGCGTCTCGGCGGAGCGCGCGGCCTCGGCCAACGGCGACGACTTGCTCCTCATCGCCGAGGCGCCGGCCCGTCCGGCCCCGGCCCCGGCCCAGACCTTCGCCTTCGTGATCGGCTCGGACGACGAGTTCGCGGCCGAGACTGCCTCCTCGCTCGCGACGCTGCTCGTCGCCAGCGGCGTCCACGTCTCGATCATCCTCGATTCCGACGCCTCGCTGATGGAGCTGGAGCGGGAGACCCCCGACACGGTGGTGTTCCTGGCCGGCGCCTTCACCCGCGGCGGCGAGGCGGCCGAACGCCTGCGCGACCGCTGCCTCAGCCTGAAGCGCTGCATCGAGCATCTGGGTAGCCGCCAGACCCGGCTCTGGGTTGTCGCGCCCGGCGCCACCCGCGAGCGCGGCGGACAGGCGACCAACGTCGAGGCCGGCGTCTGGGCCTTCTCGCGCACGCTCGCCAACGAGGTGCAGAACCTCGACGTGCGCCGCATCGATCTGGCGCCCGAGATGTCCTCGAAGCGTGCCTCCGAGCGCCTGCGCGACCTCATCCTGTCGGGCACGCCCGAGACGGAGATCGTGCTGGACGAGGACCGCACGCAGGTCGTGCGCTTCCATCCGGGCGCCGCGCGTCGTCGTGCGGCGGATGCCGTGCCGGCCGAGGCCGCGCGCCTGGAGCGCAGCAACACCGGCGGCCTCAACGAGATGGTCTGGGGCCCGGCCGAGCGCCGCAAGCCCGGCCCCGGCGAGGTCGAGATCGCCGTCGAGGCCACGGGCCTCAACTTCCGCGACGTGCTCTGGGCGCTCTCGATGCTCCCGGAGGAGATCCTCGAGGACGGCTTCGCGGGTCCGCGGCTGGGCCTCGAATGCGCCGGCCGCGTCGCCGCGGTGGGCGCGGGCGTCTCGACGTTCAAGGTCGGCGACCCGGTCGTGGCCTTTGCCCAGTCGGGCTTCGCCACCCACATCGTGGTGCCCGACCTCGTGGTGGCGCCCGCCCCCGAGGGGCTCGACCCGATGGCGGCCGCGACCGTGCCGGTCGCCTTCCTCACCGCCTATTACGGCCTCGTCTCGCTCGCCCGCCTGCGACGCGGCGAGTGGGTGCTGGTCCATGGCGGCGCGGGCGGCGTCGGTCTCGCGGCGCTGCAGATCGCCAAGCTGAAGGGCGCCCGCGTCATCGCGACGGCGGGCTCGCGTGAGAAGCGGGCGCTGGTGAAGGCGCTCGGCGCCGAGCACGTGCTCGATTCCCGCTCGCTCGCCTTCGTGGACGAGATCCGGGCAATCACGGGCTCGGGCGTCGACGTGGTGCTGAACAGCCTGTTCGGCGAGGCGATGGAGCGCTCGCTCAACGCGCTCAAGCCGTTCGGCCGCTTCGTGGAGCTGGGCAAGCGCGACTACGTCGCCAACACCCATATCGGCCTGCGCCCGTTCCGCCGGAACCTCTCCTATTTCGGCGTCGATCTCGATCAGGTGCTCCAGCACCAGGGCGAGGACGGGGCGCGGCTGTTCCGCGAGGTGATGGCTCTGTTCGGCGAGGGCGGCTTGAAGCCCCTGCCCTTCCAGCCCTTCACGGCGGAGGAGACCTCCGACGCCTTCCGGCTGATGCAGCAATCCGGCCATATCGGGAAGATCGTGATCAGCCCGCCGAAGCCCGGCCGGGTCCCGGCCGAGCAGCGCTCGAGCTTCGCGATCGCGCCCAAGGGCGTGCACCTCGTCACCGGCGGCCTCGGCGGCTTCGGCCTGGAGGCGGCGCGCTGGCTCGCGGATCGCGGCGCCAAGCACATCGTGCTCTGCGGCCGCAAGGGCGCGGCGAGCGAGGAAGCGAAGGCGGCGGTCACCGAGCTCGCTGCCCGCGGCGTCACGGTCGAGGCTCCGGCGGTGGACATCACCAGCCGGGCCGCGGTCGATCGCCTGATCGCGGGCATCGAGGCCAAGGGCGGCCGTCTCGCGGGCGTGATCCACGCCGCGGCCGTGCTGCAGGACGGCCTGATCGCCAACATCGACGCGGCCAATCTCGACGCGGTGATCGGCCCGAAGGTGATCGGCGCCCAGCACCTCGACGCGGCGACCCGCGACCGTCAGCTCGACTACTTCGTGGTCTTCTCCTCGGCCACGACCTTCATCGGCAACCCGGGCCAGGGCGCCTACGTCGCCGCCAACGGCTTCATGGAGGGGCTCGCCCGCCAGCGCCGCCGCCGGGGCCTGCCGGCGCTCGCCGTCGCCTGGGGCGCGATCGGCGATGTCGGCATGCTCGCCCGCAACAAGGCGGTGATGGAGACGCTGTCGTCGCGCGTCGGCGTCACGCCAATGGAGGCGCGCCGCTGCCTCGACCTGATGGAAGAGGCGCTGCAGGCCCAGGGCCAGAGCCCGGACGAGGCGGTCGTCGCCATCGCGGCGATGCACTGGGGCAAGGCGCGCGAGCGTCTCGCCACCCTCAAGTCGCCGAGCTACAGCGACCTCGGCTCCGACCAGCAGGCGGAGGCCGGCACCGTCGCGACGATCAACATCGCGGCCCTCCTCAAGGGCGGCGACCTCGACACGGTCCGCAAGACCGTGGCCGACGCGATCGTCGAGGACATCGCCCGCATCCTGCGCCTGCCGAAGGACGACATCAGCCGCGTGCGCCAGCTCTCCGAGATCGGCCTCGACTCGCTGATGGGCGTCGAGCTCGGTGCCAGCCTGCAGGAGCGCTTCGGCCTCGATTCGCCGCCGGCCGGCCTGTCGTCGGGCCTCACCGTGAACGAGCTGTCCGAGACCTTAATTCAGGCGGTTTCGGCGCCTATGGATGAGGCTGCCGGCGTCGCGCTCAGCCTCGCCTCGAAGCATGTCGGCAGCGAGGTCGACGCGGCCGCGATCGCGCCCTTCCAGGACCTCGTCGAGCAGAACAGTCGCGAGATCAAAGAGATCCTTCCATGAGCAATCCGAAGCCGGACGGGGGGCGCGCCGCTCTGGCAGGCTTTGTGACGAACCGGCTGGGGCGCACGCCGCCCCGGCCGCAACCGGTTCGGGCTGCCGAGCCCGCCCAGGATCCCTCCGTCCTCAGCTTCGAATCGCTGCCGGGCTACCGGGAGCTGAAGCTGCAGCGCTCGGCCGCCGACCTGATCGGGCTGGGCAACCCCTTCTTCCACGTCCACGAGACGAAGGCCGGTGCCACGACGCGCATCGCGGGTCGGCCCTTCGTCAACTTCTCGTCCTACGACTATCTCGGCCTGAACGGGCACCCGGCGGTGACCGCGGCGGCCAAGGCCGCGATTGACGCCTTCGGCACCTCGTCCTCGGCGAGCCGCGTCGTCGCCGGCGAGCGCCCGGGCCATATCAGCCTCGAGAAGGCGCTGGCCGCCCATTACCGCACCGACGCCTGCGTCGCGATGGTGAGCGGGCACGCCACCAACGTGACCACCATCGGCGCGCTGCTCGATGCCGGCGACGTGATCTACCACGACGCGCTCAGCCACAACTCGATCGTCACGGGGGCGCAGCTCTCCGGCGCGCAGCGGCGCTCCTTCGCCCACAACGACCTCGACGCCCTGGAGACCCTGCTGCAGGCGACGCGCCACGAGCACCGGCGGGCGCTCATCGTGGTCGAGGGCCTCTACAGCATGGACGGCGACGCGCCGGACATCGCCGGCCTGATCGCCCTGAAGCAGCGCTACAACGCGTGGCTGATGGTTGATGAGGCCCACGTCCTCGGCGTCCTCGGCCGGACCGGGGCCGGACTGTTCGAGCATGCCGGGATCGACCCGACCAGCGTCGATATCTGGATGGGCACCTTCTCGAAGACGCTCTCCGGCTGCGGCGGCTACATCTGCGGCCCGGCGGCGCTGATCGAGTACCTGAAGTGCACGGCCGGCGGCTTCGTCTACAGCGTCGGCATGTCGCCGCCGCTCGCCGCCGCGGCCGAGGCTGCCCTTGCGGTGATGCAGGCCGAGCCGGAGCGGGTCGAGCGCCTGCGCCGGAACGGCCGACTCTTCCTCGACTGCGCCAAGAAGCACGGGCTCGACACCGGCTTCAGCTTAGGTCTCGCGGTGATACCGGTGATCGTGGGCGACTCGCTGAAGTCGGTGACGCTCTCGGATCGCCTCTACAAGCGCGGCATCAACGTGCAGCCGATCATCCACCCGGCCGTGCCGGAGCGGGCCTCGCGGCTGCGCTTCTTCATGACCTCGGAGCATACGGCCGAGCAGATCCGCGACACCGTCTCGGCGGTGGCGGAGGAACTCGCCGCGATCGAGCAGGGCGGCTCGCTGATCGAGCAGTTGCTGGCCAAGCGCGTCTGACACCGGCGACTGTGCGTCCCGGACGCGGCCGCACCGTTCCGCGCGCGTGCGTGAATGCCTAAGACGCGCGCGATTGCTTCCGATCAATCCTCTTTGCCCGAGGTGCATCCCCTCCCCCCTCTGCGGGGGAGTGGGGCCGGCCGTAAGGCCGGGTCGGTCGGGACCAGGTCCCGCAGAGAGGGGTGCGACGGTGCAGGTAAGGGCTACGCCCTTCACGCGCTCAGGCGGCCTTACCGGAAACCCGGGCTCCCCTCTCTACTGGACTTTGTCCCGACCGACCCGCTTCGCGGGCCACCCTCCCCCGCAGAGGGGGGAGGTAGAGCGTTGAGAGTATCCGCACCTGCTGCGTGAAGTCGGAAGACCGCGGGGGAGGCTCGCCGCGACGCTTCGGCCGCGGGTGTGGGAGAGCCTGACGGCCCTCCCCCACTCACCTCACATGCCGCGGTTGGCGCCCGGGACGATGCTGGTGCCGGAGCCGCTGCCGAAGGGCTCGTAGCGGGTCAGGCCGCGGAAGAGCTGGCTGAGGAAGGCCCGGTCCTGGCCGCTCGTCGGCGTGGTGCGCTCGATGAAGTCGAACACCTTTCCGTCCTGCAGGCCGTAGAGGGCCACGCGCTCCACCTTGAAGGCGGGGGTGAAGTACACCGCCGTCACCTTCTGGTCGTCCACGCGCTCGCCGAGGAACATCACCGTGCGGCTGGTGTTCTGCGAGATGTAGTACCAGGACTTGTTGCCGACCGTGGACACCGTCGAGGGCGTGCCCAGAGTCTGGAGCACCTGCTCGGCGCTCATGCCGGGCTTCACCGCGGCGAGCGCGGCTTGGTCGAGCTGGTAGCCGTGGCGGATTTCCTCGCCGATGCAGCCCGAGAGGGCGACGCCGAGACCACTGATGAGGGCGGCACGCGCCAGTGACGAGACGAGACGGCGCCGCATCGGCCCCCCTTGCAGTCGCTGTGTTGGAAGGCGTGCGCGCGCCCGGAAAAACGGCGCCCGCCACGCTTGCACCTTGACGGTGGGTTGCCGTACCGCGGGGTTATGGCTTTGACAAGGCAAGCTCGGCCACACGGCCGGGGAGAAGCCGGCCGGCACCGGCGAGGACGTGAGATGATCGCCCGATTCTTCCGCCGCGGGGACGCCCGGCGGCGCCTGATCGAGACGCTGCACCTGCGCATCAACGAGGCCTCGCGCGCGCCGGCACTCTATACGGACCTCGGCGTGCCCGACACCGTCGAGGGCCGGTTCGAGGCGCTGTGCCTGCACGTCATCCTCGTGCTGCGCCGGATGCGGGCGCTGCCCGACCCCGCCGCGGACGTGGCGCAGGACCTCGTCAACGCGGTGTTCCTCCAGCTCGATGCAGCGCTCCGCGAACTCGGCGTTGGCGATTTCGGCGTGCCCAAGCGCATGAAGAAGCTCGGTGCCGCCTTCTACGGCCGGGCGGAGGGCTACGACGCGGCCCTCGACGCGGACGACATGGCGGCTTTGCGCGCCGCGCTCGCCCGCAACGTCCTCGGCCAGGACGGCGCGGTGCACGCCGACGCGGAGGCGGCCGGGCTCGCGGCCTATGTGCGGGCGGCGGCGCAAGCGCTGGAGGGAAGCGACCTCGACGGGCTGCTGGAGACCGGGCCGCGCTTCCCCGAGCCGGCAGCCTTCAGGAATGCAGGAGTGAGCGTATGATGCACACGGACAAGGCCGGCCCGCTCTCGCGGGTGGTGAACGTCGACCGCTTGCCGCAGGGGCGCGGCAGCGTCACCGTCGAGGCGAGCCCCGCGGAAGCCGAGGCGCTGGCCCGGGACTTCAAGATCCCGGCGATCCGCGACCTCGTTGGCCGCTTCGACATCGCGGGCTCGCTGAACCGTCTGCGGGTGACCGGCACGGTCGAGGCCCAGGTGACCCAGGTCTGCAGCGTGACGCTTGAGCCGTTCGAGTCCAAGGTGAGCGAGCCCGTAGAGGTCGAGTTCACCGACACCGATCAGCTCGCCGGGACGGATGCGGAGGACGCCGACGTGCCGGACCCGATCGTCGGCGGGCGCCTGGATTTCGGCGCGCTGACCGCCGAGTTCCTAGCACTCGGCCTCGACCCTTACCCGCGCAAGCCCGGCGTCAGCTTCGAGCCGGTCCAGGCCGGCGAGGATCCGAACCCCTTCGCGGCCCTGCAGCAACTGCGCGACGAGAAGAGGTGAGGCTGCGGGGGCTGCAACCGGGACCCCGCAGAAATCGTTTGCCCGGCGGGGCTGGATCGCTATTTTCCGGCGCGCCGGGCAAGGCTCGCCGCGTCGGCCGATGGCGGGAGGGACCCGCCGCCGGAGCGGTCGCGCGTCGCCCGCTCCACACCCGCTTACGTCCGCGCGAACGGCCAGGCCCAACGCCTCGTCCGACGCCGCTGCAAAGGCCGCGATCGCCAGAGACCATGTCAGAACGCGTGCGCATCTCGCTCGACGCCATGGGCGGCGATCACGGGCCGTCGACGGTCGTGCCGGGCGCAGCCATCGCCCGCGAGCGGCATCCCGAGACCAGCTTCATCATGTTCGGCGACGAGGCCGTGGTCGGCCCGCTGATCGAGGCCGAGCCGCGGCTGAAGGGCGCGGTCGAGCTGCGCCACACCACGGTGGCGATCGCGATGGACGACAAGCCGAGCCAGGCCGTGCGCCAGGGCCGGGGCAAGTCCTCGATGTGGCGCGCCATCCAGGCGGTGCGCGACGGCGAGGCGGATGCCGCCGTCTCGGCCGGCAACACCGGCGCGCTCATGGCGATGTCGAAGATCTGCCTGAAGACCATGGCGGGCATCGAGCGTCCGGCCATCGCCTGCCTCTGGCCAACGATCCGCGGCGAGAGCGTGGTGCTCGATGTCGGCGCCACCATCGGGACGGATGCCGAGCACCTCGTCGAGATGGCCGTGATGGGTTCGGCCATGGCCCGCATCGTGTTCGACCTGGAGCGCCCGACGGTCGGCCTGCTCAATGTCGGCACCGAGGAGATGAAGGGCAACGAGGCCGTGAAGGAGGCTGCCCGCCTGCTGCGCGAGCACGATGCTGCCAACTTTTCGTATCATGGCTTCGTCGAGGGCACGGATCTCGGCCGCGGCACCGTCGACGTGGTGGTGACGGAGGGCTTCACCGGCAACATCGCGCTCAAGACCGCCGAGGGCACCGCCAAGCAGATCTCCAGCTACCTGCGCGCGGCGATGACCCGCACGCTCTCGGCCAAGATCGGCGCGTTCTTCGCCCGT
The DNA here is from genome assembly GCF_022179245.1 of Methylobacterium gregans. Classification (GTDB taxonomy): domain Bacteria; phylum Pseudomonadota; class Alphaproteobacteria; order Rhizobiales; family Beijerinckiaceae; genus Methylobacterium; species Methylobacterium gregans. Next base: position 6,305 of record NZ_BPQM01000126.1, on the reverse strand, counting down.
CAGGCCTTCCGGGCGCTGAAGGACAAGATGAACCCGAGCCGGGCCAACGGCGGCGTGTTCCTCGGCCTTGAGGGCATCGTCATCAAGAGCCACGGCTCGGAGAACGCGGCGGGCTTCGCCTCGGCGGTGGATCTCGCCCACGACATGGCCCGCCACGACCTGATGCGGACGATCCGCGACATGCTCGACGAGACGCCGACCACGATGGCGCGGGTGTAGGGGACGCAGACGACAGCGGCCCGCCGGAGCGGCGAGCCCGGACGCGCGAGGCCGCACCCCGTCGGAACCGGGTACGGAACCGGACGCGTTCCGATGGATGAGGGATGGGGCGCGGCGGGCCGGACGGTCCGGGCGCTCCGGGAAGGAACACGATGAAAAGCCTGCGTTCCGTCGTGCTCGGCACCGGATCGAGCCTGCCCGCCCGGGTGGTGACCAATGCCGAGCTCACGGAGCGGGTCGACACCTCGGACGAATGGATCGTCCAGCGCACCGGCATCCGGCAGCGCTATCTCGCGGGCCCGGAGGAGACCACCTCGGTCCTCGGTACCCGCGCGGCGCAGGCCGCGCTCGACGATGCCGGGCTGAGCGCCGACGACATCGACCTCGTGATCTGCGCGACCTCGACGCCCGACCACACCTTCCCCTCCACCGCGACCCAGATCCAGGCGGCGCTCGGCATCCGGCAGGGCGCGGCCTTCGACCTGCAGGCGGTCTGTGCCGGCTTCGTCTTCGCGGTGACCACCGCCGACAAGTTCCTGACGACGGGCGGGGCGCGACGCGCCCTCGTGATCGGCGCCGAGACCTTCTCGCGCATCGTCGACTGGGAGGACCGCACCACCTGCGTGCTCTTCGGCGACGGCGCCGGTGCCATCGTGCTGGAGGCCCGCGAGGCCGAAGCCGCGGAAGGGCGCGGCGTGCTCGCCTCCAGCCTGCGCTCGGACGGGCGCCACCGGGAGAAGCTCTACGTCGATGGCGGTCCGGGCTCGACCGGCACGACCGGGCACCTGCGCATGGAGGGCCGCGAGGTCTTCCGTTTCGCGGTGGGCTCCGTCACCGACGTGATCGTGGACGCGCTGGAGCGCGCCGGCGCGACGGCGGGCGACCTCGACTGGTTCGTGCCCCATCAGGCCAACCGCCGCATCATCGAGGCCTCGGCCGACAAGATCGGGATCGCGCGCGACAAGATCGTCCTCACGGTCGACCGGCACGGCAACACCTCGGCCGCCTCGATACCGCTGGCCCTCGACGTCGCTCGCCGCGACGGACGCATCCGGGAGGGCGATCTCGTGATGATCGAGGCGATCGGCGGCGGTTTCAGCTGGGGCGCCGCGCTGATCCGCTGGTAGCGGCCGGAGATTTCCGCGGGTCATGCGCGGGCGCGCGGTTGACCCCGGCCGGAGCGCCGATTAGCGTGCCGCATCATAGAGATACGTCGTAAACGGCTGTATCCCGACAATCTCCAAGGGGGTGAAGCATGACGGGTAAGACGGTCACACGCGCCGATCTGAGCGAGGCCGTCTACCAGCAGGTCGGGCTGTCCCGCGCCGAGTCCGCGGCGCTCGTCGAGACTGTCCTGTCCGAGATCTGCACCTGTCTCGCCGAGGGCGAGACCGTGAAGCTCTCCTCGTTCGGCTCCTTCGTAGTGCGCAGCAAGGGCCGCCGGGTCGGGCGCAACCCGAAGACCGGGGTCGAGGTCGAGATCGAGCCCCGGCAGGTGATGGTGTTCAAGCCCTCGAACGTGCTGAAGGCCCGCATCAACGGCGCGCAGGTCGTGAACGGCGCCGACGAATCGGACGACGACTAGAGCGCTCTCCGCCGAAGTGGAGGCCGGTTCGGCGCAAGAGCGCGCGTGACAACCAGGTCTAGAGCCGTCCGGGGGCCCGCCTCAGCAGCCCCGGCAGATTGAGCCCAGCGTCGAGCGCATCTTGCTGTCCCACGCCTTGTTGCGGGCCTCGGCGGCCTGCTGCGCTTTGAGCATCGCGGCCTCGTTGATCGGCTTCATGGGCGCGCCCGCGACGGCACCGGGCGGCTTCGTCTGACCCGTGGCCGTGAGGCTGCGGGCCGTGCCCGACTGCGCGAGGGCCGGCGCTGCGCCGAGGGCCAGGGCCAGCGCGAGGGCCGCGCGGGGCACGGAACGGCACGTGATACGGCGCATGGACGAGGTCTCCCATGGCCCGCGCGGGGCCTTGTTCTTGGCACGCAGGTTCCTTGGCACGCAGGATCGAACGCGCGCCGGTCGGGATTATGACAGCACTGCCGTGCGTGGGAAGGCGACAAAAGGGGATGCCCGTGAGACCTGACCGGCCCGGACCAGCGACGGACCGGCGCACGCGCGTCGCGGAGGCGCTCCGGCGCCTCGCCCCGCGCCTGCCCGACTTCGAGGTGGAGGCCACACTCGACCGGGCGCTCCTGAGCCCCGGCCTGCGCAAAGCCGCCCCCGAAACCGCGGCCAGGCTCGCCCTGGTGACCTATGCCCGCCACGTCTTCACCGAGTACGACGACCTCCTGGCCGACGGCTACGACCGCGACAGCGCCCGGCATTTCGTGCTCGACGCGCTGAACGCCGTACTGACCGGCTGGGGGGCGGCGCCCATTCCCGAGGATGCACCGGATGCGGGCGAGGATCCTGCCGAATCGTGAGGTGCCCTGCCGTGCGAGCCTGCTACAGGATCCCCGCCGCTCCGGCGCAGGTAAGGAAACGGGTGCCATGAAGATCAGTGCGCGCAACGTGCTCAAGGGCAAGATCGTCTCGGTCGAGAAGGGCGCCACCACCGCGCATGTGAAGATCGAGGTCGCGCCCGGTCAGGTCGTCACCGCGGCGATCACCAACGATTCCGTCGACGCGCTGAAGCTCACGGTCGGCTCGGACGCCTACGCGGTGGTGAAGGCCTCCGACGTCATGGTGGCGGTGGACTGAGGGCAAGCGGGGATTGCCCGCGCGGCGCGTTGCGACGGGGCGTGCCGCGCGGGTAGAAGGAACGCCCCAAGGCATGCCCCGGACAATCCACCGATGAAGATCCTCGGCATCGAGACCACCTGCGACGAGACCGCGGCCGCCATCGTCGCGCACGACGAGGAGGGCGGCGCGTCCATCCTCGCCAACGAGGTGCTGAGCCAGATCGCCGAGCACGCCGCCTACGGGGGGGTCGTGCCGGAGATCGCCGCGCGCGCCCATGTCGAGGTGCTCGACAGGCTGATCGACCGCGCCCTCGACCGGGCCGGCCTCGGCCTCGACGATCTGGACGGCATCGCGGTGGCGGCCGGGCCCGGCCTGATCGGCGGCGTGCTGATCGGCCTCGTCACGGCCAAGACGCTCGCCCTCGTCACCCGCAAGCCGCTGCTGGCGGTCAACCACCTGGAGGCGCACGCGCTGACCGCCCGCCTCACGGACGGGCTCGCCTTCCCCTACCTACTGCTGCTGGCCTCGGGCGGCCACACCCAGCTCGTCGCCGTGAAGGGCGTCGGCCAGTACGTGCGCCTCGGCGGCACCATCGACGACGCCATCGGCGAGGCCTTCGACAAGGTCGCCAAGCTCCTGGGCCTCGGCTACCCGGGCGGCCCCGAGGTCGAGCGCATGGCGGAAGCCGGCGACCCGGAGCGCTTCGGCCTGCCCCGCCCCATGCTCGGGCGGCGCGAGGCGGATTTCTCGCTCTCCGGCCTGAAGACGGCGCTCCGCATCGAGGCCGAGCGAATCGCACCGCTGGCCGAGCGCGACGTCGCCGACCTTTGCGCCAGCTTCCAGGCTGCGATCACCGACGTGGTGGTGGACCGGGCGCGCGTGGCTTTGCGCGCCTTCTCGGGCGTGGCCGGCCACCCGACGGCCCTGGTGGCGGCGGGCGGCGTCTCGGCCAACGGCGCCATCCGCCGCGCGCTCGCGTCGCTTGCCGGCGAGGCCGGCCTCGCCTTCGTGGCGCCCCCGCTCCAGCTCTGCGGCGACAACGGCGCGATGATTGCCTGGGCTGGCCTCGAGCGCCTGCGCCTCGGGCTGACCGACGATCTCACGGTGCCGGCCCGCGCCCGTTGGCCCTTCGCGGAGAAACCCGGCAGCGCCGCGGTCATCGTGTGAGGGCGCCCCGCCTCGTTCTGCCGCGCGGCAATCTTCTGGACCTTCGTGTCGCGGCACCGGCCACCGCACCGACAGCCGCGCCCGCCTCCGATCCCCAGGCGCGCTGGCGCGACCTCGTCGACCGGCGCCTGCCGGAGGCCGCCCGCGCGCGTCCGGACTGGCCGGCGCGTCTCGACCAGTGCTTCGCCCGCATCCTGCTCGACAATGCCTGCGGCGGCCCCTGGCGCGAGAGCGTGGGGGCACCGGCCTGGGCCAACCTGCCGCCGGAGCGGCTCGGGCTGGCGATCGAGCTCGGCGAGGCTGTCCTCGCGGGCCGCGCGGATCTCGATCTCCTGAACCGCCGCTCCCTGCTCTGGCGCGGCAGGGGCCGGGCGCCGGCGGCGCCCGACCGGCTCGTTGCGTCGGGCGGCCTCCTGTTGCGGCGCTGGCAGAGGGGCGACGACGCGCCCTTCGCGGACCTCAACGCCGACCCGGCCGTGATGGCGCATTTCCCGAGCCTGCGAAGCCGTGCCGAGAGCCTGAACGAGGCGCGCGCTTTCGACAGGCGCTTCGCGGCGGACGGGTTCGGCCCCTGGGCGGTCGAGGAGGCGGGCCGCTTCGTCGGCTTCGTCGGGGCGCTTCGGATGATGCGACCGATGCCGTTCCCGGGCGGCGAGCGGCCGGGCGCAGGCGTCGAGATCGGCTGGCGTCTCGCCCGCACCGCCTGGGGCCGGGGCATCGCCACGCGCGGTGCCCGCGCGGTGCTCGCCGACCTGTTCGAGCGCTGCGGGGTGCCGGCGGTGGTGGCCTACACGGCGGAGGGCAACGGCGCCTCGCGGCGGGTGATGGAACGGCTGGGCATGCGCCCGGATGGGACCTTCGCCCACCCCGCCATTCCGGCGGATCATCCCCTGAGCCGCCATATCCTGTACCGCATGGACGCGCGGGATCTCCGCGAACCGGACCTGCCCGGAGGAAGCGCATGAGCCAGAACGGATCGGTCGCGGTGATCGGCGGCGGCGCCTGGGGCACGGCGCTCGCCAACGCGGTGGCGGGCCGCCATCCCGTGACGCTGTGGCTGCGCGACCCGGAGGCCGCCGCCCGGATCGAGCGGGGCCGCGAGAACGCCCGCTACCTGCCGGGCGTGCCGCTTCACCCCGGCATCCGGGCGACCGCGGATGCGGGCGCCCTCGCCGCGGCCGGCACGGTACTCCTCGTCACCCCGGCCCAGACCGCCCGCGCGGTGATCGGACAGCTCAAGTCCCACCTGCCGCCGGGCGCGCCCATCGTGCTCTGCGCGAAGGGCATCGAGCGCGGTACGGACGCTTTCATGAGCGCGGTCGCGGCCGAGGCGCTGCCCGTCGGCACGCCGGTCGCGGTGCTCTCCGGTCCGAGCTTCGCGGCGGACGTCGCCCGCAACCTGCCGACCGCCGTGACGCTCGCGGCGGCCGAGGCCGGGCTCGCGGCCGACCTCGCGCACCGTCTCTCCGGACCGACCTTGCGCCTCTACCACACCGATGATGTCCGCGGCGTCGAGATCGGCGGCGCCGGCAAGAACGTGCTGGCGATCGCCTGCGGGATCGTGGCGGGCAGCGGCCTCGGCGAGAGCGCGCGCGCCGCGCTGATCGCCCGGGCCTTCGCGGAGCTGATGCGCTTCGCCCGTCTCTACGGCGGCAGGCCCGAGACGCTGATGGGCCTGTCGGGCCTCGGCGACCTCGTGCTTACGGCCTCCTCGCCGCAATCGCGCAACTTCGCCTTCGGCGAGCGGCTGGGCGCGGGTGCGACCCCGGAGGCCGCGGCCGGCGGCAAGCTCGCCGAGGGGGCCTTCACGGCGGCGGCCCTGGTGGCGCTCGCCCGGGCGCAGGGCCTTGAGATGCCGATCGCCGAGGCGGTCGCCGACATCGTGGCGGGCGCGGCGCGTGTCGACGCGGTGGTGGCGCGCCTGATGGCGCGCCCGCTCAAGGGCGAGGTGGAGTAGGCCCCAGTCCGAGCCTCGCTTCGCCGCTGTGGCCCCCTCTACGCCGTGCGGGCAGAGGGAGAGCCGCTCAGCGCTGGCGACGGGCGACGCTGACTACGTTGGACGCGCGCGCCTTGCGCTCGGGCAGGACCTCGTTGACCTTGGCAACGATCGCGGCGGCGTCGAGGCCGGCCTCGGCGTACATCCGGTCGGGCGTGTCGTGGTCCTGGTAGGTGTCCGGCAGCGTCAGCGTGCGCACCCGCACCCGCATCGCGTCCAGAACACCCCGCTCCGACAGCAGAT
>NZ_BPQM01000125.1 GCF_022179245.1 Methylobacterium gregans | reverse complement strand
CTATCGCCTCCGGCGGACATGGGCCTGGATCCGCTGCAGGACGAGGATATCGACCGCGATCATCACGCTCATGAAGACGATGCTGTAGCCGAGGATCGCCGCGACGTTCGTGCTCTGCACGAAGTAGAAGTTGATGGCGAAGCCGACCCCATCGGGGCGCCCGAGCAGCTCGATCACCAGGACGATCTTCCAGGCGAGCGAGAGGCCGGAGCGGGCGGCGGCCACCACGTAGGGCTGGAGCTGGGGCACCAGCACGTGGGCGATCCAGGTGCGGCGGTCGAAGCGGTAGGTGCGGGCCATCTCCTGGAGCCCTGGGTCGAGCTCGCGCGCGCCCTCGCGCAGGATGACGGCGACGTTCGGCAGCTTGTTGAGCACCACCGCCAGGATCGCCGCGCTCTCGGTGAGCCCGACCCAGATGTAGGCCAGCACCGTGATGACGAGGGCCGGCGTGTTGAGGAGCACGAGGAGCGGCGTGTCGAGCACGGCGTCGAGCGCCCGGATCCGCCCGAGCGCGACGCCGAGGAGCACGCCGAGGCTCATCGCGAGCGCGAAGGAGATCGCGACGCGCAGGAGCGTGACGCCGACATTGTGGAACAGGTCGCCGCGGGCCGCCTCCTGGGCGATGAACTCGGCGACCGCGAGCGGCGCCGGCAGCAGGCGCGAGCCGGCCTGCGCGGCCGCCGCCTGCCAGGCGCCGAGCAGCACCAGCACCGAGACGAGGCGCGCGAGAAGCGTCATGCGGCAGGCGTCGCCGATGGGATCACGGGAGGGTCATGCGTGGAGGTGCCCCGCCCGTCCGGCCCGCTCAGCCATTCCGGCCCCCGTCGAAGTAGAGCCCGGCCGGCAGGCTCTGCCCGCTGCCGACGACGCGCTCGCCGCCGAGCCGCTGCAGCACCGCGTAGAGCCGCTCGCCGTCCGCGCGCTCCTCCGCGATGGACCGGCGCGGGATGCCGGCCAGGAACTCGCGCTTCAGCGCCTCGAAGGTGGCCGCGTCCTCGGCCGTCATCAGGGGCCGCACGATTTCCCAGGTCGCGGCGTCGGAGGCCAGCATGTCCTTGGCGGCGCGCGAGGCGCGGGCGAAGCCCGCCACCAGCTCCGGCCGGCCCTCCACCGTGGCGCCCTCCACGAGGTAGCCGATCAGCGCGACGGAGCCCGTCGCCCCGAAGGCCCGCATGATGTCGTCGGCCCCGATCACCCGGCGGAAGCCCTTGGCCTCGAGCCGGGCGCAGTAGGTCCAGTAGGTGAGCGCGGCGTCGAGCGCGCCCTGCTCCAGCTTCAGGGTGATCAGGGGCGGCGCGCCGTAGGCGAGGTCCGCCCCCGATTCGAGGTCGAGCCCGGCCGCGTCCCGGGCCTGGGCCTTGAGCAGCAGCCAGTTCTTGTCGAGGGGGCCGCCCGCCACGCCGAGGCGCTTGCCGGCCAGATCCTTCAGGCCGCGGATGGAGCTTCCCTCCGGCACCATCACGGCCCCCTCGGTGGTGGAGTAGGGGATGAAGCGCAGCCGCCGGCCCTCGTTGCCGAGCCGGGCCGCCCAGAGCAGGTCGCCCACGATGGCGTCGACCTGGCCGCCCATGAAGGCGATGCGAGCCGCGTCGTTGCCGGCGAGCTTGACCACCTCGAGGCTGAAGCCGTTGGCCGTGTCGAGGCCGCGGGCCTTGATCACCGCCGCCTCCCAGGCGACCGTGCCGAAGGGCAGGCTGCCGAGGCGGAACACGGGGGTGCCCGCCCGGGCGGGCGAGACCGGACGCGCGGCCAGGGCAGCGAGCGCCGCGGCGGCGAGCAATCCGCGCCGTGACAGCATGGCGCCTTCTCCCTGGGTGTTCGCGGTTCTTCGAGGCCGGATCCCGCTCGCGAGCTTCGCGCGCGTGCGGCCCCCGGTGCCATTGCCAAAAAGTCATAGGGTGCTCGCCCCACCGCGTCCATCGGCAACGGGCCGGGAGGGGCAAAGGCGGGCGCCTGCGCCGCACCCCCGGCTTCAGCTGCGGCGCCGCCTTGCGCGCGAGGCGCGCCCGCGGCACGCTCGGGACAACGCAGCGGAGGAGCGGACGATGAGCGAGCGGCGCGAGGGAGCCCTGGACGACGCGACGATCGAGGCGCGGCTGAAGGCCGAGCTGCCGGCCTGGCGCTACGAGGACGGCTGGATCCGGCGCACCTACAAGACGGCGGGCTGGAAGAGCACGCTGATGGTGATCAACACGGTGGGCCACCTTGCCGAGGCCGCCTGGCACCACCCGGACCTCACCGCCTCCTACGCCTGGGTCGAGGTGCGGCTGATGAACCATGCCGCCAAGGGCATCACCGACAAGGATTTCGCGCTGGCCGCCAAGATCGAGGAGGTGGTGGGCTGGCAGCCCGGCGCCGAGGGCGGCCCGCTGGAGGGCACCCCGACCGACCCGCGCTTCGCGTATGTGAAGTACGACAAGTAGGGCATCCGCCGCCGCCGACGCGATTATCTCAACGCCGGCTCACGCCACCTTCGGGGTGAACCGCGCCGCGCAGCCCGGGTAGCGCGCGACGAGCGCCGCGCCCGCCGCCTCGCCGAGCACGAAGGCGGCGGTCGAGAGGGCGTCGGCCAGGAGCCCGCTCGGGGCCGTCACCGTCACGGCGGAGAGCGCCCGCGGCGAGGTGCCGGTGGCGGGATCGAAGATGTGGTGGTCGCGCCGGTCCGCCGAGAAGGCCGTGGCGTCGTCCCCCGAGGTCGCCGCGAAGCCCGTGAAGGGCGCGATCACCGCCGCGAGCGGATCGCCCCGGCGCGGGCCCGCGAGCCCGAGCCGCCAGGGCGCGCCGTCCGCGTGCGCGCCCTGCGCGCCGAACTCCCCCGTATCCACGAAGGCGTGCGCGATGCCCCGCGCCCGGAGCGCCGCCATCACCCGGTCGGCGGCGTAGCCCTGCAGCAGGCCGTTCAGGGTGAGCGCGGTACCGGGCCGCAGCCGGATTCCGGCCTCGGACAGGGCCACGGCGCGCCAGCCGACGCGCCCGAGCGTCTCCGCGAGCGCGGTCCGCGAGGGGCGCTCCCCCCGCGCAGCCGTCTCCGCCCAGAGGGTCCAGAGCGGCTGCACGGTCGGATCGAAGGCGCCCCCGCTCGCCGCCGCGAGGTCGAGGGCGAAGCGCAGCATCTCCGCGAGCAGCGGATCGGGGTCGGCGAGCCGGCCGTCCCGGTTGAGGCGGGCCAGCGCGCTGTCCGGCCGGTACAGGCTGCCCGCCGCCTCGACCGCGCGGATCGCCGCGAAGCCGTCGTGCAGGGCCGCCTCGATCACGGCGGCGTCGGCATGGACCAGGGTGAGCGAGACGGTCGTGCCGAAGGCGAGGCCGGCCCGGGTGGCCGTCCGCAGGCCCTGGGCCTGGGCCATCGCCCGGAAGGCCGCGGGCCCGGCCGCGAGCGCCGCCAGACCGCCGAGGCCGCCGAGCAGCAGGCGGCGGCGGGCGAGGGAAGGCCGGGTGCTCATGCGACCTCCGCGAGCGTGGCGGGACGGGTGTGGGCGGCCTGGCGGCGCCGCGCCAGGACCTGCGGCACGCACTGCCCCGGGTCGTGCACGATGGTGACGCAGTCCATGCACTGGAAGCACTCGGGATAATCGACCCGGCCCCGCGCATCGATCGCGCCGTAGCGGCAGCGCACCCGGCAGAGCTGGCAGGGGCTGCCGCATTCCGGCCGGCGCGGGATCCAGTCGAGGAGGCGCAGCCGCCCGAGCACGGCCAGCGCCGCTCCGAGCGGGCAGAGGTAGCGGCAGAAGCCCTTGTAGACGAAGAGGTTGAGGACGATCAGCCCGGCCCCGTAGAGGACGAAGGGGAGGCTGCGCCAGAAGTACAGGGTGATCGCCGTCTTGAAGGGCTCGACCTCCGCGAGGCTGTCGGTCGCGGGCAAGCCCAGGGCGGCGGTCACCAGGATCGCGGCCAGCACCCCGTATTTCAGGTTCCTCAAGTGCCGGTCGAGGCGCGGCGGCACGGTGATCTGGCGGATGCGCAAGGGGGCAGCCAAGCGCGCAGCCAATTCCTGCAGGGCGCCGAACGGGCAGAGCCAGCCGCAGAAGGTGCCCCGCCCCCAGACGAGGAGCGTGGCGAGCACGAAGCCCCAGAGCAGCAGCGAGGGCGGGTCGTAGAGCAGGAAGGCGAGGTCGCCCCGGCCTGAGGCGGCCCGCGCCAGCCCGGCGAGCGTCACCACCGAGAGTTGCGCCTGCGCGTACCAGCCGATGAAGCCGAGGGTGAAGGCCAGATAGGCCAGCCGGAAGCGCCCGAAGGGCCGGGCCCGGGCCACGAGCCCGCGCTGGCGCGCCAGGACCGGGACCAGAAGCGCCAAGGCCGCCGCGATGACGCCGAGTTCCGGCGCCCGCGCCCGCCAGCCGTCGCTCCAGTGCGGGCCGGTATCGGGCGCCTGCCGCACGAACAGGTCCGGCGGCAGCCGGTAGGCGACCTCGACCTCGCGGGTGACCGTCTCGGGGAGGATCTGGCCGCGCTGGCGGGCTAGCCGGAGGACGAGCGTCCAGGGGGCGGAAGGGTCGAAGCCCGCCGCCTCGCCGATGCGCAGGAGGGTCCAGGGGCCGGGCGGCAGGGAGGGGGCGAGGTCGCGCCGCTCCCAGGCCATGTCGCGGGCGGCGAGCGCGAGGCCGCCCTGCTGGACGCCGAGCCGCTCGGGGATCGAGCCGAGCACGAAGTCGTCGGGGATCGGGCTCCAGCGGCCGGCGCTCGCCACCAGCACGGCGTGGTCGCCCGCGAGCTCCCGCATCAGCCGCCCGTAGGCCGCCTCCCCCAGGACCGCGCGGCCGATCGTCGGTACGTTGAGATAGGCGATCCTGAGATCCGCGAAGGGCTCCTCTCCCGGGTCGGCCCCTTCGAGGCCGGTGCCCGCGAAGGCCCGGTCGGCCGCCTCCTGGGACAGGGTGAAGCGCAGGAGCCAGCCGCGGCGCTCCAGCTCCGCGACGTCGAGCGCCTCGGCCTCGGGCCGCGGCTCGACCTTCAGGCCGACCGCGCCGGCCCCGAAGCCCAGCTTGGCCCGGGCGACCGCGAGGGCGGCGGAGAGCATCGTCTCGTTGATCACCCGGGTCGAGGCGGTGGCCATGCTGATGCCGTCGACCGTGGTCTGGGGCGGGGCGCCGCCCGCCCGCGCGTTCGGCCGCCCGACCCGGATCGCCCGCCGGGCCGAGAGCCCGACATACTGCTCGACGAAGGCGAAGAGCGGCTCCGAGCCGAGCCCTTCGAGGAAGACCGGCTCGTGGTGGGTGAGCACCCGCGCGTCCCGGAAGGTGCCGTCGGGCGCCAGCGCGATCAGGAGGTTGGGCGCGACGCCGCCGAAGCCCGGGATCGCCGCGAAGTCGATCGACTCGAAGGCGTAGGCGAAGAGTTCGTAGGCGCCCGCCTCCTGCTTCAGGATCGGCCAGACGGGGAGCTTGTCGTCGCGCTCGCCGACGACGAGCGGGGCGGGGAAGTGCCGCTCGATGCCGGCGCGGTCGAGGCTGCCGGCGCGGGCGGGGGCGGATGCGAGGAGGGTGAGGAGGAGGGCGAGGAAGGCCGCGGCGAGGCGCACCGCTCTCACTCCCCGCCCCCGGCGGTCCGCCCCTCAGGGGGCGCGGCGCCCGGCTTGGGCCGCACCGCCGCGCCCCAGGGATAGCGCCCGACCTTCACGCTGCGCACGGCCTTGAGCGCGGCAGCGTCGATCACCGTGACGTCGCCCGAGACGCCGTTGGTGGTGACGAGCTCCCGCCCGCCCGGCAGCATCGCCACGTGCCAGACCCGGCGCCCGACCAGGATGTAGGCCGTGACCTTGCGGCTGCGCGTGTCGACCACCGCGACCCGGTCCGAGGGCCCGAGCGCCACGAAGGCGGTGGCGCCGTCCTCCGTGAGGGTGATGCCGACCGGCTGGATGCGGTCGGCCGAGATCCCCTTGATCGCGAACTCGATCGTCTCGACCACCTGGCGCGTCGCCACGTCGATCACCGCGACCGTGCCGCCGATCTCGGAGGAGACCCAGAGCGTCCGGCCGTCGCGGGTGAACTCGGCGTGGCGCGGGCGCTGGCCGACGGGGGTCGCGTCGATCGCCTGCAGCGTCCTGGTGTCGATCCAGTGCACCATGTTGGTGGTCTCGGAGGTCGTCACCGCGAGGCTGCCGTCCGGGCTCACCGCCATGCCCTCGGGCTCGATGCCAACGTCGATCTGGGCGAGCACCTTGCGCGCCTCGGCGTCGACCACCGTCGTGGTGGCGTTGTTCTCGTTGGCGATGAACAGGGTGCGGCCGTCCGGGGCCAGCGCGAACTGCTCCGGGTCCTCGCCCGAGGGCAGGTCGTGCAGGAGCTTGCCCGTGTCGGGGTCGATCACCTGCACGGCATCCGAATCGCTCGCGCAGACGTAGAGGCGGCGCCCGTCCGGCGAGAAGGTGAGGCCGCGCGGGCGCCGGCCGACCGCGAAGGTGCGGGTCACGCTCCAGTCGCGGCTGTCGATCACCGAGACGGTGTTGTCGCGCTCGTTCGAGACGAAGATCTCCTCGGCCTGCGCGGCGCCGGTGAGGAGAGCGAGGGCGAGCAGCGTAGGGCGGATCATCGGGAGCCTCCGAAGGCGCGGCAGGCGCTCTCGGGCGCGTCGAGCCCGAGCGTGTCGAGTTCGGTGCGCCGGTGCAGGAAGCCCTCGACGGGGGCGGCGGCCACCACGGCGCCGGGCCAGAGCACGAAGACCGGCTGGCGCAACTGCCCGTTCCAGGCGCGGAAGCTCAGCGGCCGCCCCTTGAAGCCGCCGACCTCGAAGGTCTCGGACAGGAGCAGGCGGCGCACCGCCTCCGGGTCGGCAGATCTGAGCTGCGTCGCCGCCTCCGTCACCGCGTGCACCGCCATCCAGCCGGCCCAATCGACCGGTCCCATCGGGCGGTGCGCCAGCTTGGCGAAGCGCTCCTGCAGCTGCACGGCGGCCCAGGCCTCGACTGGGCGTCCCCAGGCGGCGGGGCTCAGCCCCTGCGTGCCGACGACGGGGCGGGGCGAGGCCGTGTTGTAGACGAGGTTCGGCCCGAACTCGCCGGCCTCGTCGGCGACCGCGACGACGTCGTGCTCGGGACCGCGGGTGACGAGGGCGAACTCGCGCAGCGCCGAGTCGCGCAGGTCCGCCCCGCGGGCGTCGAAGGTCGATTCCGCCACGATCCGCGCCCCGAACTTGCGAGCGCTGCGGCGCAGAGCCTCGGCGTAGGCCGCGTCGCCGGCGCTCGGCCCCTGCACCAGCAGGATCCGGGTCCAGCGCTTGAAGGCCAGGAGCTGCACCAGCGCGTCGGCCAGCATGTCGCGGGACGGCAGCACGTGCAGCAGCCGGGCCCGGCATTCGCGGTCGCGCAAGGCGACGTCCGGCGCGCCGACGTTGAGCAGCACCGCGTCGCGGGTCTCCGGCATGTCGGCGAGCGCCAGGAGGTCGGCCTCCGGCGCGTTGACCACGAGGAAACGGGCGCCCTCCCCGTCCGAGACCGCGGCGCGCAGGTCGGCCCCCGGCTCGACCACGCTGGTCTTCAGGCTGAAGCGCAGGCCGACGAAGCGGCCGGTGGCGTTGCCGTCGGCGAGACCGAGCTGCGCCCCGGCGCGCCCCGCGTCGTCCGGCACCGGCGGCTCGTTGTTGAGGGGCTTGGGCCGCTCGACCCGGCGCTCGATGTAGTGGATCGCGAGCGCGGGCTGCTGCGCCGGGGCGGCGCGCGGCGGCGGGGCGGCCACGGCGGACAGTCCGACGAGACCCGCCGCAAGGACGAGGCGGACGAGGAGCCGTCCGCTCGGGCCGTCACGCCGCTGGCTCCGCCCCCGCCGCATCCGGCCCCGTCCCCGCCCGTGTCTCCGCGCTCCGGCGTCTCGTTGGCCGGGACGATACGGAGGCGGGCGCGGGCGCGGATATAGGACCAAGGTGCAAGGGTGGGCGCGCACCGGGCGGCCGCGCACCCTGGGCCCTCACCCCGGCCGATCACCCCGGTCGATCACCCCATGCAGCTGTCCTCCGCCTTCGTGAAGGCGGCGGGCTTCGGCTCGTGCTCCGCGGGGCGGTTTCGGCCCAGGGCGCCCTCGGCGCGGGCGCGCAGGTAGGTGTAGATGTCGGGCAGGTAGCAGGTGACGTTCCGGTTGTCGCCGAAGGCCGGCATCACGAGCTCCTGCGCGGCGCTCACGTCCCGCTTGCCGCCCACCACGATGCCGGCGAAGTGCGCGTAGTCCATGCCCTTGAGGGCGTCGACCAGCGAGGGCGCGTAGGTCGAGCCCAGCCCGTCCGGCCCGTGGCAGGCCAGGCAGTTGGCGCTGTACCTGACGTAGCCGGACATCGTGTACCAATCGACCTTCCGCCCGCCCTCGGTGACCCGGTAGGTCGGGTCGCCGTTCCGGTCGGTGTACTGCCCGTCCTGCAGCTTGGCCGGCTGGGTCGGGCCGAGGCTGTGCAGGTCGGCCGCGGTACCGGAGTTCGCCTGCTGGCCCGTCTCCTTGGCCGTCTCCTTGGCCGCCAGCTCCGGCGGGCTCGCCGCCAGAGCTGCGCCACGGGCGGCGAGGCCCGCGACGAGGCCCGCCGAAAGGCCGATCCTCAGGGAACGCGTGAGGGTGCGCATGTCGTCCTCCCTGTCCGACGCCGCGCCGGACGAGGGCCGGATCGCGCGTCGGCGGGACAACGCGGTCCCAGGATAGGAATTGATGGCCGCGGCCATCACATTGTCGTGCCTGGTCGGGCATGGGCCGTACCAAAGCACAATGGGGCTCCCCGCCGGCACTTGCTAACCGTTCCAGCCAAGAACGGGAGGAACGGATGCGGAGAGGTGGAACGCTGGCGCGGGCCGGGCTGCTGGCCCTGGGTCTCGCCCTGACGGCGGGGGGCGCCCTCGGCCACGGCGACGTGCAGCCCCAGCCCGTCGACACCGCCGGGCTCGAGCCGCTCGGCTCCGAGTGGAAGGCCGAGAACCCCTACCGGGGCAACCAGAAGGCGGTCGCGGTCGGCGATTCCGGCTACAACCAGAACTGCGCCCGCTGCCACGGCCTGCAGCTGGTCTCGGGCGGGCTGGCCCCCGACCTGCGCTACCTGCCGACCGGCAAGGAGGGCGACGAGTACTTCGTCGAGCGCATGAAGCACGGGGCGGTCATCAACGGCGTGACCAAGATGCCGGCCTTCGACGGCATCCTCTCGCAGGAAGCCATGTGGGCGATCCGCACCTACATCGAAGCCAAGCACGAAGAGTAGCGATGGCGCTCACGCGACGCGCGGTGCTGGCGGGGCTCGGCGGCCTCGCCGCACTCCCCGCCTCCGGCCCGGTCTCGGCCCGGCCCCTCGACGAGGTCACGGCCTCGGGCACGCTCCGGGTCGCGCTCTACGCCGAGAACGCGCCCTTCTCGGAGCTGCGCGCGGGCAAACCCGTCGGCATCGACGTGGAGGTGGCGGAGGCGGTGGCCAAGGCGCTGAAGGTCCGGCTCGACCTGCGCCTCGTCGATGCGGGCGAGAACGTCGACGGCGATTTCCGGCTGAACCTCTGGCGCGGCGACCTCGCAGGGAGTTCGCTCGCCGACTTGATGCTGCACGTGCCGAACGACAAGATGCTGGGCTTGCGCAACGAGCAGGTCTTCCTGGTGCGGCCCTACTTCGCCCAGCGCCTCGCCTTCGCGTGGCGGCGCGGGGCGCTGGAAGGCTTCGAGAGCTTCTCCGACATCGGCGAGCACGCGGTCGCGGTCGAGGGGGCGAGCGCCTCCGACATGCAGCTGCTCACCGCCGAGGGCGGGCGCTACCGCCAGAACCTGAAGCACTTCCGCAACCAGGAGGAGGCGGCGCGCGCCTTCCTGGCGGGCGAGGCCCCGATCCTGGCCGGCACCCGGGCAGGCATCGAGGGCGCGCTGTTCGCGGCCGGTGAGGCGGGGCGCGACGACGTCGCGCTGACCGAGATCGCGCTCGGCGGCCTCGTGAAGTCGCGCTGGGACCTCGGCGGGGCGGTGCGCACCGACTCGCGCGATCTCGCCTACGCGGTCGGCGACGCGCTGGCCGCCCTCATCGAGAGCGGCGGCCTCAAGGCGATCTGCGCCCGCTACGGCGTCACGGACAGCCCGCCGAGCGGGTTCTGAGGGAAGTCTTCCCGTCGCGCAAGGCTGGGCGGATCCAGGTATCTCGGGCTCTCCGCGCGCCCTCCCTCCCCCGCCGAGGGGAGAGATACCCATCGCGCCGACCGATACCGGATGCGTGAGGCCTGCAGGCGCGGAGAGAGGCGCGGGGAGCGGATACCGTCCCTCAGATCCGCTGGTCGCGGATGCCGCTGAGGATCAGCGAGAACGAGCAGAACACCAGCACGCAGCAGAAGAAGGCCACGAACAGGGCATGTCCCCGGTGCGGGTAGAGGCTGTCGGTCGGCAGCACCGGCTGCTCGATCACGGCCAGGAAGATGTGCTGCTTGCCCGCCGAGACCCGGGCGCGGTCGAGCATGTTGCTGGCCGATTCGTGCAGCTTCTCGGCGATGGTGCGCTCCACCATCAGGCCCTCGTATTCCAGCAGGGCGTTGGCCATGGTCGGCGAGCCATCCTGGCCGAGCCCGTCGCGGGTGAGCTGGGCCTGCAGGTCCTTCATCTGCTGGTCGATCGCCGCCACGTTGGCCACCAGCACCTGGATCGAGCGCGACTTCTCATCGAGGTTCGAGGCCCGCAGCACCTGGAGGTCGTTCTCGGCCTTGATCTTGTCCCGCCGCAGGGTGAGCATCGTCGTCATGGTCGATTCCGCCGCCTTGAGCGGATCGATGATGCCCCAGCTGTTGCGGAAGCGCTGGAGGGCGAGATGCGCGGTGCGCAGCCGCTCCTGCGCGGCCTCGGCGTCCTTCTGGGCCTGGACCAGCATGTCGGCCTGGGCCCGGCTCGAGATCTCGTTGATCAGGCGCTCGGCGCGCGTGATGACCTCCTGCGCGATGGTGAGCGAGTCCTGCGGGGTGAAGGTCCGCACCGAGAGCCGGATCACGCCCGAGATCGCGTCGATATGCGCGTCGACCTGCCGGCGCCAGTACTTGGTCAGCTCCTCGACCGGCTGCGGATCGCTGTAGCGGGCCCAGAAGTCGGCCTCGCCGCGCGAGAAGATCTTGGAGAGGCCGACGCTCTTCTCCATCGCCGAGACCAGGGTCTGGCTGCGGATGAAGTCGCGGACGATGTAGCTGTCCTGGCTGTTGTGCTTCTGGATCAGCGCGGCGAACTCGCCGAGGTTCGAGTGCTCCATCGGCTCGACGTTGCCGCGCACCGCGAACTTCGCCTCGGCGATGTACTGGTTCGAGGCGATGGCGAAGAGGTAGAAGCCGATCACCGCGGTGGGGAGCGCCACGAACAGGCCGAAGCGCCGCAGCAGCATGCGGGTGTAGCTGACGGGACGCGTGTCCGGCGGCCTGAGGCCCGGCAGGCGCGTCCAGGCGAGGCGCTCGCGCGCCCGCTGCACGAGGGCGCGGCCGCGCTCGGCCGGGATCGGCTCGATCGTCTCCGCGCCGCGGCGCAGCTCCGTCAGCGAGCGCTGCGCGAAATCCACGAGTCCGCGGATCCGCTCGCCCTGCTTGACCTCGTCGACGCTCATGCCGGTGATGTGTCCTGGTGCCGCCTCGGTGGTCCGGCGCGGGTGGGCGCCGCCGCGATCGTCCGATCCGGGAAGTCCTGCGCTTTTCGGCCCTTTTTAAGGCGTGAGGCCTGTCCGGGGCTGACCATGCGCGGGCTCGGAGGGACAGGCGCAGTGATAGCGCAGGGGCGGGCGCCTGGGCAGCGGCGACGTGGCCGTTGCACGCCGCCCGCCCCGCGCAGTACCCCGGCGCGATGCACGAGAGCACCCCACGCGAGACCCTCCCTCCCGAAGTTCGGACCTCCGAGGTCCGGACCGCCAAGGCCAAGTTCGCCGAGGTGCTGCTGGTCTGCCGCAAATGCGCCAAGCGCCAGGGTCTCACCAAGGGTCAGGCGCGGGCGCTCGCCAAAGCCGGCTTCCGCGCGACGCATCCGGGACTCGAGGGGAAGAAGGCCCTCAAGCCCCGGATCGTGGAGTGCGGTTGCCTCGGGCCCTGTCCGAAGCGGATGCTGGCGGTCGCCACCGGCGCCAGCGCGGCGGCCGGACGCGTGCTGCTCCTCGAT
This sequence comes from Methylobacterium gregans, assembly GCF_022179245.1. Lineage (GTDB taxonomy): Bacteria > Pseudomonadota > Alphaproteobacteria > Rhizobiales > Beijerinckiaceae > Methylobacterium > Methylobacterium gregans. The sequence continues at coordinate 6,769 of NZ_BPQM01000125.1, read as the reverse complement.
CCGCGGGACCCGGCCGCCGCCTTTCCGGCGTTCGGCCCCGATTTCGGCCCCAATGGGAAGCTAGGCGCCCGTCCGGGGGACGCGTCCGCGACGGATCGCGGCGCCCCCGCGTGAGCGAGCGCCGCAGTGACCTCCTCCCCGAGATTGCCGGGCCGCGCCGCGCGGCCGCGCCGGACCGTACCGTGACCGCCGCCGCCCGACAGGGGCTCGGCCGCGCCCTGCTGCGCCGCCTGCCGCTCATCGGCACGCTGGCGGGCCTCGGCCTCGCCGCCTGGCTGGTGGCGACGAACGATCTCGCGGCGATCGGGGCCGCCTTCGCGCGCATCGGCATCCCCGGGCTCGCCGGCATCGTGCTGGTGCGGGCCCTCATCGTGTTCCTGTGCGGGCTCGCCTGGGCGCGCATCCTCGACGGCCTCACCCCGCTCGGCATCGGCCCCTTCGTGGTGCTGCGCTACGTGCGCGAGGGCATCAACGTGCTCCTGCCCGTCGCCTCGATCGGCGGCGATGTGCTGGGCGGGCGCCTCCTCACCTTCTGGGGCGTGACGGGGGCGCTGGCCGCCGCCTCGATCCTCGCCGACATGCTGATCCAGGTCGGCACCCAGGCGCTCTTCGCCGGAATCGGCGCCGCGCTCCTCTCCCGCATGGAGGGCGATGCGGCGGCCGACCTCGCCCGCTGGATGCTCAGGGCGCTCGCCGTCGCAGCACTCGTGCTCGCCGCCTTCTTCGCCGTGCAGCGCACAGGCGCCGCCCGCTTCGTCGAGGGGAAGATCGCCGGCCTCTCCCGCCGCTTCGTGCGCGAGGCGGAGCCGCGCCGGGACGGGCAGGGAAGCGTTCAGGCGGCCCTCGACGCGGTCTGGCACGGCGGGCGCCGGGGCCGGCTCGCCGAGTCCGTCGCGCTGCACCTCGCGGCCTGGACGCTGGGCGCGGCCGAGATCTGGATCGCGCTGGCCTGCATCGGCGTCGAGGCGAGCCTCGCCGAGGTGGTGGTGATCGAGGCGCTGAGCCAGGCGATCAAGTCGGCGGCCTTCCCCGTGCCGAGCGGTCTCGGTGTGCAGGAGGGCGGCTTCGTGGTGGTCTGCGCCCTGTTCGGCATCGACGCGCACACGGCGATCGCGCTCTCCCTGGCCAAGCGCGTGCCGGACGTGGCGCTGGGCCTGCCCGCGCTCCTGGTCTGGCAGAACATCGAGGCGCGCCGCGCGAGCGTGCGGCCTCCGGGGGCGGACGGACGCGCATGATACCCCGCATGATCCGGGAGACAGGCTTGTCGCGCAGGCGCTCGGGCGCGGGGCCGCGCGCCGCCGACCCGGCCCTCGCCGGCCCGATGGTCGCCCTGTTCCTCGCCGTCCTCTGGGCCGCGCCCGCCGCCGCGCAGAGCGTGACGGTCGATCTCGGCTCCGGCGGCGTCACCGAGCGGGCCCTGCAACTCGTCGCGCTGATCACGGTGCTGGCGCTCGCGCCCTCGGTGCTGGTGATGGCCACCGCCTTCACCCGGATCGTGGTGGTGCTCTCGCTCCTGCGCTCGGCGCTCGGGACCCAGACCGCCCCGCCGACCGCGGTGATCATCAGCCTCGCACTCTTCCTCACCGCCTTCGTGATGGCGCCGACCGGCCGCGAGGCCTACCGCGCCGGCATCGAGCCGCTGATCGCCGGCCAGATCACGCAAGGACAGGCCTTCGAGCGGGCATCCGCGCCGTTCAAGACCTTCATGCTGAAGAACGTGCGCGAGAAGGACCTGAAGCTCTTCCTCGACATCGCCAAGGCTCCGGTGCCGGCCGGGCCGGAGCAGGTCGGCCTGGAGATCGTCACGCCCGCCTTCATGATCTCGGAGCTGCGCCGGGCCTTCGAGATCGGCTTCCTCCTGTTCATCCCCTTCCTGATCATCGACCTCGTGGTGGCCTCGGTCCTGATGGCGGTGGGCATGATGATGGTGCCGCCGGCGAGCGTGGCGCTGCCGTTCAAGCTGATCTTCTTCGTGCTGGTCGACGGCTGGGGGCTTGTGGCCGGCTCGCTGGTGCAGAGCTACGGTGGATAGGGCGGCGCCAGGGCCGCGCTTGTCGCGCGGCGCCGTCTACGCCGCCAGCACCCGCATCACGCCCTCGCCGCGGCGGTGGCCGACCGTCGTCACCGCGACCTCCCGCAGCCCGCGCTCCGCCACCAGGGCTGCGGCGAGCGCTGCCCCGAAGGGCGCCACGACCTCGAGCCCGTGGCCGACGAGGTCGCCCAGCGCGTGGACCGGGACGCCGGGCGCGAGGCGGGTGAGCGCCCCGGCCTCCTCGGCGGTGACCGGGGCGACGCCGGCGGCGCCCGAGACCACCGCGTCCGGGCCCGCGATCCCGGCCGCCGACCAGAGGCCGGCAAGGCTCGCCCCTACCCGGCCGGGCTCACGCCGGGTCAGGTCGCTCGCCACCGGCGCGAGGCGGGCGAGCGCCCGGGCACCGCGGGCGGCGGCGCTCGCGGCGGATTCGAGCAGCAGGAAGGCCGCGCAACTGCCGAGGACGAAGCCCGGCGCCTCGGCGCGGGCGAAGACCGGGGCGTAGCCGCCGCGGCGCAGGTAGCCGCCCATCTCGTGGATGACCATCACGTCGGGGCGCTCGGCGTTGTAGGAGCCGCCGACCAGCACCGCGTCGATCTGGCCCGCCGCCACCCGCGCCGCGCCGATCCGCAGGGCGTCCACGCCGGAGGATTCCTCGCCCATGAAGGTGCGGGACGCGCCCGTGACCCCGTGCACGATGGCGATGTTGCCGGCGAGCAGGTTCGAGAGCTGGGCCAGGAACAGGGTCGGGCGCAGGTCGTTCTGCAGCCGCTCGTTGAGGTAGGCGCCCGGGTCCGCGGCCTCGCGCAGGCCCGTGAGGATCGCTCCGTCGACCGCGTAGTCGCGCTCGCCGCCGCCCGCCGAAACCACGAGGTGGAGGCCCTGCTTGAAGGCCGCATCGTCCTTCACGCCGGCCGCGTCGAGGGCGAGGCCCGCCGCGTAGACGCCGAGGCGCTGCCACGCCTCCATCTGGCGCTGGTCGGACTTCTTCGGGATCTGCCCGTCCCAGGCGATGGCGGGGGCCGGGTGGACCGCGTAGGGCGCGAAGCGCTCCGTGTCGGTGGCGGGCGCCGTGCCGGCCTCCAGGGCGGCGAGATGCGCGGCCACCCCCTCCCCCCGGCAGGAGACGAGGCCGAGGCCGGTGACGACGACGTCACGGGTCATCTGGCGTGTCGTCCGGAGGGTCATGGGCGCGGCTCGCTCGGGCCGGCATCGACCGGGCCGGGCGCGTCGGTCAGGCCGATCTCTCTCGCGCGCGCGCGCATCAGCCCGTCGAGCGCCTCGGGGAATGGCATGGTACGGAAGCGCAGCTCCGCGTCGGCGAGCGCCTTGTCCCCGTGCCGGATCGAGGCCTTGGTGACGGCGTAACCCGAGCCGTCATGGACGAGGCTCGCCGCGACGATGAGCTCGGCGCCCGGGCCGACGAAGGAGCGGAAGCGTGCCTTGTCGACCGCCATCAGGAACGGCATCAGCGCGAAGTCGAGATGGGCGAGCACGAGATACCCGGAGGCCTGCGCCATGGTCTCGGTGAGCAGCACGCCCGGTACCAGCGGGTAGCCCGGGAAATGCCCCTCGAAAACGGGGCTGGCGTCCGGCACCCGCGCCAGCGCCTCGATCCGCCCCGCCGCCCGGTCGAGCAGCCGCACGGAATCGATCATCTCGAAATATTCGAGGCGCATGGCGGTCTATTCGCTGCGTATCAGGCCTTGGCGGCCTTCTCGGCCACCAGCGCGTCGATGCGGGCGCAGAGGTTCTTCAGCACGAAGTACTCCTCGGCCGGGACCTTGCCCTCGTTGACCTCCTGGGTCCAGCGCTCCAGCGGCAGCTTGATCCCGAAGGCCTTGTCGACCGCGAAGGCGATGTCGAGGAAGGCGAGGCTGTCGATGCCGAGATCGTCGATGGCGTGGCTCTCGGGCGTGATCTTCTCGCGCGGGATGTCGGCGGTCTCGGCGATGATGTCGGCCACGCGCTCGAAGGTGGCCGTGCTGCCGTTCTGGGGCTCAGACATGCGTTCTCGCCGATTCAGTCAGGTGTTCTGCATCGCGCGGGACCTCGCGGGACCGATGGGCGACGCCGCCCCCGCGCTCGTCCCCGCCTGCCCAAGCCAACGCGTTGCGGGGCCGCGCCCGGGCCCCTTCGGATGGGCGCGACCTCTACACGAGGGGTTCCGGAGGGGCAACCGTGTCGGTTTCGTGAAGATTCCGCGGGATGTTTCGGCAGCGCGGGCGATACCGGAGGCGGCCTCCCGTCCTAAATCCTCAGCGTGTGGCGTTCGGAGGGATGTGCGATGGACTCGAAGGTGATCGCCCGGCCCGGGACTGATCCCGTCGCGCGCGATCCCGGTGCCGCGGCGCCGACGCGGAGCCCGCGCGCGCAAGGGGTCGCCCGCACCGGCCTCGTCCTGGTGCTCGCGGGTCTCGGTCTCTGGATCCTGCACGGCTTCCTGCCGGCGCTCGCCTGGGCCGTGGTCCTGGTGATCGCGCTCGGGCCGCTCTACGACCGCGCCGAGCGCGGCCTGCCCCGCGACCGGCACAACATCTTGCTGCCGGGGCTCGCCACCCTGCTGGTCGCCCTGGTCATCCTGGGGCCCCTGGTGGTCCTCGGCATCGAGGCCGCGCGCGAGGCCCACGACGTCCTGGACTTCGTCCGCTCCGCCGAGCGCCAGGGGATTCCGGCGCCCGAGTTCCTGAACCACCTGCCCTTCGGCGCCGCCCAGGCCTCGGCCTGGTGGGGCCGGACCTTCGGGCACCCCGAGGCGGCCTCGGAGCTCCTGCACCGCATCGACAACGGCCGGGTGCTGGGCGTCTCGCGCAATCTCGGGCGCGAGGTGGTGCACCGCGCGGTGCTGTTCGGCTTCAGCCTGCTCGCCCTGTTCTTCCTGTTCCGGGAGCGCGACGCGGTGCGCGACCAGGCGCTCACCGCCTGCAACCGCCTGTTCGGGCCGCGCGGCGAGCGGGTGGCCCGGCAGATGGTGGCCTCGGTGCACGGCACGGTGGACGGTCTCGTGCTGGTGGGCCTCGGCGAGGGCGTGCTGCTGGGGATCGTCTACCACTTCGCGGGTGTGCCGCACCCGGTGCTGCTGGGGGCGCTCACCGCACTCGCCGCGATGATCCCGTTCGGGGCGCCCGTCGCCTTCGGGCTGGCGGCCGTGCTGCTGCTCGCCCAGGGCCAGACCGTGCCGGCCCTCGTCGTGGTCGCTTCGGGCTTCGTGGTCACCTTCGTGGCCGACCACTTCGTGCGGCCCGTCCTGATCGGCGGCACGACGAAGCTGCCCTTCCTCTGGGTGCTTCTCGGGATCCTGGGCGGCGTCGAGACCTTCGGCCTGCTCGGCCTGTTCCTCGGGCCCGCCGTGATGGCGGCCCTGGTGCTGCTGTGGCGGGACTTCACCGCGGGGGCGGAGCGGGCAGGATAGACCGGCGGTCCGTGGCCGGACCGTGTTCCTCTACACCCGGTACCGGCCGTTGCGCTTCACCAGCACCCGCGTGCCCACCGGCACCCGCTCGTAGAGGTCGGCGATGTCCTCGTTGAGCATGCGCACGCAGCCCGACGACATCTGCTCGCCGATGCTCCAGGGCTCGTTGGTGCCGTGCAGGCGGAACAGCGTGTCGCGGTTGCCCTGGTAGAGGTAGAGGGCGCGCGCGCCGAGCGGGTTGTCGACGCCGCCCTTGAGCGTGCGCGGCAGGTCGGGGTTGAGCGAGACCATCGTTGTGGTCGGGCTCCAGTCCGGCCAGACGCCCTTGCGGCCGACCCGGGCCTCGCCCTTCCACGAGAAGCCGAGCTTGCCCACGCCGATCCCGTACTGGATCGCCGTGCCCTCGGCCTGGACCAGGGTGAGCTGGCGGTTGTCGATATCGACCACGATGGTGCCGGGCGCCTCGAGACCGGTGTAGCGCACGACCTGGCGGCGGTATTTCGGGTCGAGCCGGCCGGTATCGACCAGCGGGATGTCGTGCGGCTTGTCGGGCTTGGTGCCGATGTACCACGCGGCTTCCTCGTCGGTCGCGGCGAGCTGCGCGGGGCCGCGGCTCTGGCAGGCAGCGAGCGGCGCGACCGCGAGGGCGGCAAGGAAAGTCCGGCGGGCGAGCATGGGTTTATACCTTGCGGGCTTCGTCGTGGAGGCCCTGACTAGCCCCTCCGTCCGGCCCGGGATGTAGCTTTTGCGCCGCACGCGGACGTGAAGCGGCCACCGAAACAGCGCGGCGCCGGCCCGAAGACTGATCCCGCGGGCCGCCCTATCTCGTCCCGCGAGACCTGTTCTGGAGCCGTCCGATGCCCGTGACCGAGATCCTTCCGGAGAGCGCTTCGCCCCAGATCGAGGGCGAACCGGCATCAGCCGTTCCCGAGATTCCGACCCGGCCGGCGGTCCATCTCGACCATTGCGTGATCCACGTCTCGGACTGGGCGCGCTCCACCGCCTTCTACCACGACGTGCTCGGCGCCGAGGTGATCGAGCGGGGGGCCGGCTTCGCCTACCGCTTCGGCGGGGTGCAGCTGAACTGCCACGGCCCGGGCGTCGTGGCCGAGCCGCTCGCCGCGAAGCCGGTCCTGCCCGGCAACAGCGATCTCTGCTTCCGCTGGCCGGGCACGCTGGAGGAGGCGATGGCCCATCTCCACCGCCACGGCGTCAGCGTGGAGCGCGGGCCGGTAGAGCGCAACGGCGCCGCGGGGCCCGGCATCAGCGTCTATTTCCGAGACCCGGACGGCTCGCTGATGAACTCCATCAGCGAGCCGTCCGGG
>NZ_BPQM01000124.1 GCF_022179245.1 Methylobacterium gregans | reverse complement strand
CCTCGGCCCCGAAGGCCTCGATGTTGGCGCGGATCACGCCCCGCGCCTCCGTGCCCTCGTCCACGAGGAGCGCGTAGGCGGCGCCGCGCGACAAGGCTTCGAAACTCAGCGCGCCGGTGCCGGCAAAGAGGTCGAGCACCCGCGCGCCCGGCACCGGATCGTCGTAGGCATGGGCGAGCACGTTGAAGAGGGCCTCGCGCAGCCGGTCCGAGGTCGGCCGGATCGCGTCGGTCCGGGGCGTGGCGCGGGCGGCGCCTCGCCACGCCCCGGACCGACGCGATCCGGCCGACCTCGGACCGGCTGCGCGAGGCCCTCTTCAACGTGCTCGCCCATGCCTACGACGATCCGGTGCCGGGCGCGCGGGTGCTCGACCTCTTTGCCGGCACCGGCGCGCTGAGTTTCGAAGCCTTGTCGCGCGGCGCCGCCTACGCGCTCCTCGTGGACGAGGGCACGGAGGCGCGGGGCGTGATCCGCGCCAACATCGAGGCCTTCGGGGCCGAGGGCACGACGCGCCTGTTCCGGCGCGACGCCACGAAGCTCGGGCCGGTCGGTCCGGGCGCGCCCTACGGCCTCGTCTTCTGCGATCCGCCCTACGGCCGCGACCTCGCGCCGGCGGCGCTGGCGAGCGCCGCCGCGGGCGGCTGGCTGACCCGGGACGCGCTGGTCGTCGTCGAGGAATCGGGCTCGGCCGGCGTGGCGCTGCCCTCGGGCTTCCGCGAGCTCGAGCGGCGCGACTACGGCGAGACGACCGTGGTTCTGGGGCGCTTCGAGACGGCGTAGGGCGCCCCGTCGATTCCCGAGGCCGCAGCGGCGCGCGTCACCGCGCCAGGAACGCGCGCATGGCCCTGAGCGTCTCGCTCGGGTTCTCCTCGGCCAGGAAATGGCCGCCCGCGATCCCCGTGCCGACCGCGTTCGGCGCCAGGGTTCGCCGCCACGCCTCCAGCGCGGTCTCCGGCTTGCCCTTGTCGAGATACGCGCTGCTCGACAGGACCAGCACCGGCATGGCGAGCGTGCGGCCGGCCGCAATGTCGGCCGCGTCGGCGGCGCGGTCCGGGCCGGCCCCGGCGCGGTAATCCTCGCACATGGCGTGGATCCGGTCCGGGACGTTCCAGGCCTGTCGGTAGAGGTCGAGCGCACGCGGGTCGAAGGCCGCGAGGTCGGGCGAGCCCGCCCAGCCCTTCAGCAAACCCTCGAAATAGGCGTCGGGCCCCGCCGCGATCTGCTGCTCCGGGGCGGGAGCCGCCTCGGCGAGGAACGACCAGTGCGGATTCAGGCCGGGCCGGGCCTCAATGCGCTCCCACTGCACGGCGGTCGGCACGATGTCGATGAGGACGAGCCGCGCGACACGGCCGGGCTCGTCGAGGGCGAGGCGGTAGGCGACCCGCGCGCCGCGGTCGTGGCCGGCGAGCACGAAATGGACATGGCCGATCCGCTCCATCAGGGCGACGATCTCGCGGCCGAGCGTCCGCTTGGCGTAGGCCTCGTGCGCCGGATCGCCGGGGGGCGCGGCAGACCAGCCGTAGCCCTTGAGATCGAGACAGATCACGCGATGGTCGCGGGCGAGATCCGGGGCGATCCGGTGCCACATGGCGTGGCTTTCCGGGAAACCGTGGAGCAGCAGGAGCGGCGGTGCCGTCTCGGGGCCACCGGCCCGCGCGAAGGCCTTGCCCCATGGCGCTTCGAGCCAGAGCGCCTCGAACCCCGGAAACAGATCGGCGCCGTCCATATGCCCAGGATCTCCCGCGTCGCGACCTCGTCAACGCGCACCGGCGCGGCCGGCTCCGCGCCGGCTCAGCCGATCTGCGTCAGCAGCGTGAAGGCCCCGAAGGCCAGCACCGAGACGACCGCGACGGCGAGCAGGATCAGGGCCGCGCGCGATTCCCTGAGTTCAGGCGACATGCCATCCTCCCGCATTCCTCCGGCCCAGCCTACGCGGCGCGTGCCCGCCTGCACAACCGGCGCCCAGATCGCGCGATGTGCCGCACCGCACAGATGCCGGAGAGGACCGGACGTAGCTTGACCGCAATCGGGCGTGGCGCGTTCCGCCCCGCCGCTCGGAACAGGATCGCGGTCATGTCATCGCATCATCGCGCCGTCGCACTCGCGCTCGCCGGCCTCGTCGCTCTCCCCGCACTCGCAGCCGCCCGCGAAGTGCACCACGGCAGGGCCGCGGCCCATCAGGCGGCAAAACCGCAGAGCCGGGCGGCCATCGCCGCCTCGGAAGGCTTCACGGCTCGGATGAGCCGCCTGGATGCCCTGATGGGCGGACCGCGGCAGCTCGCGCCGCGCGCCCGCTCGGCGAGCGCCCTCGCGAACTGACGGTTCAGACCATCTCGCTCAGGAAGGCGTCGTAGCGGTCCCGGACCGTGTCCAGCGCCTCGAAATGCGGGAAGGCGCCGGTCGGCAGGGACGCGACGCGCCAGTTCGGCCGGGCCGCGAAGCGCGGGGCGTCGCGATAGTCGACGAAGTCGCCGCGCTCCCCGTGCAGCATCAGCACCGGCAGCCAGAGCCCCTCGTAGAGCCGCGTGGCGTCGGTCGGGAACAGGTAGCCCCCGACGAAGCAGAACGGTGCGTGCTCGGCCCCCGGCTGGTGCGTCGTGTCGTAGTCGTAGGCGAGCAACCCCTCGTCGATCTCGGACGATCCCCAGGTCTTCTCCAGGAAGAAGCGTAGGCTCGGCCGGCTGGTGAGCGCGTCGAAGAGCGCCCGGCCGTGCGGCGGCGCGTCGAGGATCGCCCGCGTGGTCGGGCGGCGGCGGTCGCCGCCCGGTGCACCGCGGCCCGAGAGGCGCGCGTCGAAGCCCGCCGGGCTGATCAGCGCGAGGCTGCGATAGTCCTGTGCCCGCTCCAGGGCTGCGCGGGCCAGGTAGGCGCAGGAGAGCGAGAGCCCGAGCGCGTCGATCCGCACGCCGCCGTGCCGGCGCCGGATCTCCCCCGCGACCGCGTGGATCGCCTCGACCATCAGGCCGGGCGTGTAGAGGCGCCGTGAGCGCTCGGAGAAGCCGAAGCCCGGCAGGTCGAGAGCGTAGACCGGGCGCTCGCGCCGGTAATGCCCGTAGAGCGGGCGCACCTCGTAGGCGCTCGCGGCCGCATTGACCGAGTGCACGAGGAGCAGCGGCACACCGTCCGCCGCGTCGTCGCCGTAGAACGAGACCCGGCCGGCGCGGGCGGTGTCGAGCGCCTCGCGCCGACCCGGCAGGGCAGGGTGGAGCGGCACCCGGTGCGGTACGGCGAGCCGGCTCCAGGCGAGCCAAGCCGCCGCGCCTCCAAGGGCGGCGATCCCGAGTCCCTTCGCGGCCCCGCGCGCCAGGAGCGGTCCGATGCCGTGAGGTCGCCGCGCCATGCCGTCTCCTGCCTGCCGCAGCGTTCCGCCGCCGTGCTCGCCGCGACAACGCCGGGAGCGGACCTGCGTTGCGTGGCGCCGGATCACCGCCGGTCCGGTACCTAGGGCATGGCGGTGGCGAGTTGCGCCGCGGCATCGCCGAGATCCCGGCCCTGGTCGCGCAGATCGCCGGCACTGCGGCCCAGATCCTCCGAGGAGACGAGAGCGTCGGCCGTGGCGCGGCGCAGCGCGTCGAGATGCGTTCCCGTTCCGGTCAGGGTGGTGCGGGCCCGCTCGACGCGCTCGGCCACCGCGTGCGAGGCGTCCTGATGCGATGCGCTGGCCCGCGCGATGGCGCCCGCCGTCTCCTGCACGGTGACGACCTCGCCCTGCACTCGCCCGATCACCGCGCGCGATTGCAGGGCGGCCTGTTCGAGCAGCGCCATCTGGTCGGCGATCTCGGTCGTCGCGCCGGCGACGCGGGCGGAGAGGCTCTTGACCTCGCTCGCCACCACGGAGAAGCCGCGGCCGGCCTCGCCGGCGCGCGCCGCCTCGATTGTGGCATTGAGAGCCAGGAGACCGGTCTGGCGGGCGATGTCGCGGATCAGCGCGGTGATCCGGCCGACGCTGTCGATCTTCGCCTGGAGGTCGGCGAAGACCGCGGCCGACTCGCCCAGCACCGCGGCGGTCCCGACCGCGATCGCCTCGACGTCGTGTGCCCTCTGCCGGGCATCCCGGGAGAGCGCGACCAGATCCTCGGCCGAGCGGCTGACGCGCTCGATCTCGGCCGTCGCCTCGGCACAGGCGCCGTCGACCTGCGCACGGCCGGCCTCCACGCCGCGGGCGACGGCGAGCACGGTCCCGGCCCGCGCCTCGACCCCGGCCGTCGTCTCGGCGAGCGCGACCGCGACCGCGTCGAGCGAGCGCATCAGCGCCTGGACGCGCTGGCGCTGCGCGTGCTCGGCCAGCACGGCGGCGAGGCGCTCGGCCACGTAGGCCATGAGCTGGAGCAGGTTCTCGTCCAGCGCGGCGGCCTCGCGGGAGAAGAATTCCAGCACGATCTCCACCTGCGCACCGACCCGGACCGGGAAGGCGAAGCAGCCGCGAACCCCGTTGGCACGGGCGGCGTCCGCCCTGACGAAGCCCTTCAGCACGGTGACGTCGGGACAGGCGACGGCCTCCCCGCTCCCCGCCACGCCGCCGACCACTCCTTGCCCCGGTGCGAAGACCGCCTGCTCGGAGGTCGCCACGAAGCGGTCCGCGGCCGGAGCGTCACCGTGCCGGACAAGGTGCCAAACCTGCATCGAGGCGAGGCGACCGTCGGGGCGGCGGCGATAGGCGTGGCCGATCGGCCAGCCGGTGAAGCCCGCCACGATGCCGAGGCAGTCGCGCACGGCCGTCTCGGGGCTCTCAGCGTCGGCACAGGCCCGCGACACGGCGTTGAGGAAAGCCAGAACGGCGGTGAGCCCGGTGGCCGGCGCGGGGGCGGGAGGCTCCGGACGGGCGCGGACGCGGGTCAGCCAGGCGTTGGTGCGCGGGATCATCACGGGTCTCCTCGCGGGCGGAAGGCCGGGAGCGGCCCGGATTCCGCATCGCAGCATGCGCCCCGACCTTTGAGACCCGGTAAACGGTCAGGCCGCCTCGATCTCGGCGCTGAGGTTCAGCCACTCCTCCTCGGCCGCCGCCAGGGCGTCGGCCGCCTCCGCCCGCATCCGGGCGATCTCGCCGGCTTTGGCGGCGTTCTCGCGGAAGGCGGTGCCGTCCTCCAGAGCGGCGTCGATCTTGGCGATGGCGGCCGTGAGCTTGGCCATCCGCGCCTCCACGCCCTCCAGGCGCTTGCGCATGGGGGCGAGCGCCGCCCGGCGCTCGACGCCCGCGCGGCGCGCCTCGGCCTGCTTGCCGCCGCTCGACTCGGCATCGCGCTCCTCCCGCTCGGGGCCCGCGAGCACGAGGCGGCGGTAATCGTCCATGTCGCCGTCGAAGGTCTTCACCGTGCCGTCCGAGACCAGCCAGAGCCGGTCGGCGCAGGCCTCGACCAGGAAGCGGTCGTGGCTCACCAGGATGACGGCGCCCTCGTAGTCGTTGATGGCCTCGACGAGCGCCTGCCGGCTCTCAATGTCGAGGTGGTTGGTCGGCTCGTCGAGGATGAGAAGGTGCGGGCCCCGGAAGGCGGCGAGCCCCATCAGCAGGCGCGCCTTCTCGCCGCCCGAGAGCTGCTGCACCGGCGTGTCGGCCTTAGCGGCGCCGAAACCGAGGCGCGCCGCGGCCGAGCGCACCTTGGCCTCGGGTTCTCCCGGCATCAGGGTACGGACGTGCGCGACGGCGCTCTCGGCGGGGCGCAGCTCGTCGAGCTGGTGCTGGGCGAAGTAGGCCACGTCCATCTTGGACGAGCGCTTCACCTGGCCCGTCAGCGGGGCCAGGCGCCCGCCGATCAGCTTGCAGAAGGTCGACTTGCCGTTGCCGTTCGCGCCCAAGAGCGCCACCCGGTCGTCGGGCGCGAGGCTGAGGTTGAGGCCCGAGAGCACGATCCGGTCCGCGTAGCCCGCCTGCACCCGCTCCATCGCGACGATCGGCGGCGAGAGCGGCTTCTCCGGGCTCGGCAGGTGGATCACCGGCACGTCGTCCTCGATCAAAGCCGCGATCGGCTCCATCTTGGCGAGCCGCTTCATGCGGGACTGTGCCTGACGCGCCTTGGTGGCCTTGGCCTTGAAGCGGTCGATGAAGCTCTGGAGGTGGGCGCGCTCGACGTCCTGCTTGGCCTTGGCCTTGGCCTGCAGCACCCGCTTCTCGGCAAGCTGCCGGGCGAAGCTGGTGTAGCCGCCGCGATAGATCGTGAGCTTGCCGCGGTCGAGGTGGAGGATGTGGTCGACGCTCTCGTCGAGCAGGTCGCGGTCGTGGCTGATGATGATCGCGGTGCGCGGGTACTTCTGCAAGTAGTCGTACAGCCAGAGCGTACCCTCGATGTCGAGGTAGTTGGTCGGTTCGTCGAGGAGCAGGAGGTCCGGCTCTGAGAACAGCACGGCGGCGAGCGCCACGCGCATGCGCCAACCGCCCGAGAAGTCCGAACAGGGCCGCGCTTGGGCCGCCGCGTCGAAGCCGAGGCCATGCAGGATCGCCGCCGCGCGGGCCGGAGCGGAATGGGCGCCGATATCGACGAGCCGGGTCTCGATCTCGGCCCTGCGGATCCCGTCGGCGGTCTCGGCCTCCTGCATCAGACGTGCGCGCTCGGTGTCGGCGGCGAGCACCACCGCGTGCAGCGTCTCGGGGCCGGCGGGCGCCTCCTGCGCCACGGCACCGATGCGCATGCCCTTGGGCAGGCCGATCGCCCGGTCGTCGGTCGGCAGATCACCGAGGATCGCCCGGAACAGGGTGGTCTTGCCGGCGCCGTTGCGTCCGACGAGGCCGACCCGCGCGCCCTCGGGGATGGTGAAGCTCGCCCCGTCCAAGATGACACGGTCGCCGATGCGGTAGGTGAGGTCGTTGACGCGCAGCATGGTCCGCGTTCTGGCCGGGGCCGGAACCGGTTGCAAGGGATCATCACTGGATCGTCGCGAGCGGACGCGCAGGCGCGTGTCATCGGCGCGCCGCGGCCGAGCTTCCCGCGACCGGGCGGCTCGGTATACCGCGCGCCATGACCCTGACGATTCTCGCGGCGCTCGTGCCGATCGCACTCCTGATCGCCCTCGGCGCGGCGCTCCGCCGCGGCGCCTTCCTGGCGCCGGCCTTCTGGCCGCAAGCCGAGCGACTCGCCTACTACGTCTTGCTTCCAAGCCTGCTCGTGCACGGTCTCGCCACCGCCCGGCTTGACGGCGTGCCGGTGCTCGAACTCGCCGCCGTGCTGGTGCTCTCGACGGCCTGCGTCGCACTGGTGCTGGTCGCGGCGCGCCCGCTGCTCCGGCTCGACGGGGCGGCCTTCACTTCGGTGTTCCAGGGCGGCATCCGCTTCAACAACTATGTCGGCGTCTCGGCGGCGGCGGGGCTCTACGGGGCGCAGGGTGTAGCGCTGGCCGCGGTCGCGAATGCCGCGATCGTGCCGACCGTCAACGTGCTGTGCGTGCTGATCTTCGCCCGCTATGGCACGGCCGAGCGGGCGCGCCCCGGCCCGATCCTCCGGCAGATCGCCCTCAACCCGTTGGTGCTCGGCAGCCTCGGCGGCATCGTCCTGCAGACGGCCCATGTGACCCTGCCGCCGGGGATAGAGCCGGCCCTGAGAGCTCTGGGTCAGGCGTCGCTGCCGCTCGGTCTGCTCTGCGTCGGGGCGGCACTCGATTTCGGCACGGCGCGCGCCTGGATCTGGCCCGTGGCCGCCGCCTCGCTCTTCAAGTTCGGGCTGATGCCGGTGGCGACCGTGCTGGCCTGCCTCGCGCTCGGCCTGAACGGCCCGGCAGCGGTGACCGCGCTGCTGTTCCAGACCCTGCCGACCGCGTCCTCGGCCTACATCATGGCACGCCAGCTCGGCGGCGACGCGCCGCTGATGGCCGGCATCACCGCGACCCAGACGGTCATGGCCGCGGCCCTGCTGCCGCTGGTGATGATCAGTCTCGGCGCTCTGACCGGCCTCGGCTGAGCCGAGACCGCAATGTGCTGCGCTCCGTCCCTTCGCGGCGCGCCTACGTGAAGAACTGGAGCTCCGTCACCGCGCCGATCAGGGGCGTATCGCCGGACCAGTTCGAGCGGCCGACCAGCTCGCTCGTGCGGAGCACGTCGTCGGGCAGCGCGCCTTTCCCCTCGGCACGCAGCGCGCCGTTCTTGAAGATCTGCATCACGCCGTTCCGGTCGACGCCGGCGCTCCAATCCGCGGTCTCGCCCTGAACGATCGCGTCTTCCGCGACGATCCGGTGCTTGGCCGAGCCGGTGATGATCTCGAAGGCCATGTCGTCGCCGTTGCCGACCTGCCCGAGCCAGATGTTGTCGGCGTCCGCCCCGTTGCCGGTGTCGAAGATCCGCTGGAACGCGCCACCACTCAGATTGTCGAAGCGTGCCTCGGCGACGACCTTGAAGGCACCGTGGATGTCGGCCACGCCGTTCGGCCGCGTGAGCGTGAAGTCCGAGACGGCACCGATCAGCGGCGTGTCGCCGGACCAGTTCGAGCGTCCGAGCAGCTCGTTCGTCCGCACGACGTCGGCGGGCACCACGCCCTGGCCCTCGGCGAGCAGCGCGCCGTTCTTGAACAGGCGCATCCAGCCCTTGTCGTCGACGCTCGTGGTCCAGCTCTCCTCGACGCCCTGGACGATCGCGTCTCGGGCCACGATCCGGTACGCCCGCCCGTTGCGGATGACCTCGAACGCCATGTCGTCGCCGTTGCCGACCTGCCCGAGCCAGACGTTGTCGGCGTTCGGGCCGTTACCGATGTCGTAGACGCGCTGGTAGGCGCCGCCGCTCAGGTTGTCGAAGCGCGCGTGGACGCTGGCACTGAAGGCGCCGTGGATGTCGGGCAGGTCGGCCTTGGTCCGCAGGTCGTACACGCTGCCGACGAGGGGGGTATCGGCGGCCCAGTTCGAGCGGCCGACGCGTTCGCTCGTGCGCTCGACGTCCCGGGGCACGGTCCCCTGACCCTCGGCGAGCAGGGCTCCGTCCTTGAACAGGCGCATCCAGCCGTTGTCGTCGACGCTCGCCTTCCAGTCGGCGCCCTGACCCTGCACGATCGCGTTCTTCGCCGTGACCCGGTACGCCGTTGTCCCGTCCAGGATCTCGAAGGCCATGTCGGTGCTGTTGCCGACCTGCCCGAGCCAGACGTTGTCGGCGTTCGCCCCGTTGCCGGTGTCGAAGATCCGCTGGAACCAGCCACCGCCCAGGTTGTCAAAACGTGCCCAGGCCGTCGCCACGAAGGCGCCGTCGATGTCCGGAACGGTGGTGGCCTGTGCCGCGACGGCCGTCTCGTGCCGCGCGGTGCCGTCGGCTGCGATCGGTCCGAAGCGATCGGCGAGCCCCTCCATCAGGGTCTTCACGTCGAAAGTCGCGTCGTCGAAGACGATCTGCTCGATCTCGCTCAGGCGATCGACGCTGCCGCTCGATCGGTCCCGGACGCTCAGCGTGCCGCCGGCCGCGGCGGCGTCGTAGACGAGGCTGTAGCCCGCGCTCGTCCCGCCGAAGACGGCCTTGTCCGTTCCATCACCGCCCTGCAGCACGTCGCTGCCGACACCGCCCCAGAGGGAGTCGTCGCCGGCACCGCCCGAGATCGTGTCGTCGCCGCCGCCACCGTCGATCCGGTCATTGCCGCCATAGGCGAAAAAGGTGTTGGCGACGTTGCCGAGCCGGACTACGTCGGCGCGCTCCGTGGCGATGGGCATCCCACGATCCTGCATCATTGCGAGGTCGAGATCCGAGATCTGCGGGCGTCCCCCCCATGGCGAGGTAGGATCCATCAGATCCTCGATACCCCAGACATGGGAGCGCGACCCGTCGAGCACCACGGGCCCTCCGAGGAGGGCCCGCGTGTTCTCACCGTTGAAGACCAGAGCTCCGGAGGGGGCCGTCTGCGCTTGGAAGTCGATGAAGCCGAGCGCGTGGCCGATCTCGTGCTGGAACAGGGCGAAGGCGTCGATCTTGTTGCGCGGTACGCCGGCAAGTCCCTTCGGATCGAAGAAAAGGTCGTTGAGCCTGTTTTGGCCCAGGTTGACGGTCCCGTCCGGCGTCCAGCCATTTCCGTCGTAGCCCTCTCGAGCCTCCAGAAGGGCGGCGTACTCCCACCGTGCGCCGTTGCGGGCATATTGCGGACCGCCATTGGCGAGGACGTTGGCACCGCCGACATTGCCGATACCGAGGGCGATATCGATCGTTCCGGGCCCTTGCATGTGCTTCGCCCAGCCGTCCGCGGCGCCCTGCGCGGTCGCAAGTATCAGGTCGGCCCGATTGCCGGCAGCCAGCCGCGAGGCATCATTCGCCCATGTGACGACGATCCGTGTCATGCAACATCCCCTCTGTCGGGCTTGTACGCGCGGGGTGGGTGGCCCCGGTCTCCGGCGCTCAAGACTTACGTTTCGCTCAGATCTTCCAGCCGTTGGTCCTGCGGCAGAAGCCAGATGGGCCCTCATCGAATGCTTGACGACACACCCGGCGTTGTTGAGCAATAATTTTGCATCAGATTGGCGGACAGGCCGAAGATCAGGTCCGAACCTAAAGATACGATTCCTAAACTTTCCTTAATCTGGTCGATCTGCTTAGATAGATCGTTGATTTCTTCGCAAGAAATCGCGCCCTGAAACATTTTTAGATTGTATATTCCTATGCCTACAATCAGAATGACCCAAATGGCGCGACTGAGAGAAGGGCGATCGACCCGAATCGAGCCCACGCGCGCGGTGCAGAGGGTTAGCTGGCACAGGGTAGCGGCAAAGAATACCGGCCGGAGGCCGGCGAAGGCGGCCTCAGGTCAAATCCCAGGCGTCCGCCTCCGCCATGAGCTTCGCCACCAGCGCGTGGTTGAGCTCGTGGCCCGTATGTGCGGCCGTGACGTGGCCGAGCAGCGGGTGGCCGATCAGCGCGAGGTCGCCCACGAGGTCGAGCGCACGGTGGCGCACGGGCTCGTCCGGCACGCTCATGCCGCCGACGACGCGACGTCCGAGGATGCCGGCCGTTGTGCGGAGGTTGGCGCCGCGCAGCACCGGCTTGCCGGTAACGAAGCTGTAGAGCTTCAGCGGCACCGCCCATTTCAACCGGCCGAAGCTGCGGGAGGGCGCCAGATCACGGTCGAAGGTCTCGGGATCGACCGGCCCCGTCCAGTCCATCGCCGGGAAGCGCGCCAGGGCGAGATGCGCCGAGATCCGCAAGACGTCGCAAGGCTCGACACGCAGCGAGCGCTCGCCCGACCGCACCTCGACCGGGCGGAGGACGCGCACGGCCCGGCGCGGCGCGTCCTGCTCGGCGCGACCGGCCTGGCGGATCCCCGCGCACCAGGACAGGGCGCTGCCGTCGAAGATCGGCAATTCCTCGGCATCGAGCTCGACCAGAGCGTTGTCGATGCGGTGCGCGGAGAGCGCCGCCATCAGGTGCTCGACGGTGCGCACCAGCACGCCGTCGGCCGAGCGCAGCGCCGTGCACAGGGGCTGCGATTCGCGGTAGCGCCAGTGAGCCGGCACATCGGCCCGGCACCCGTTCTTCAGCGTGCGACGGAACAGGATGCCGGCCCCGGCCGCGGCGGGCGAGACCCGAACCTGCGCGC
Source organism: Methylobacterium gregans (assembly GCF_022179245.1). GTDB lineage: Bacteria > Pseudomonadota > Alphaproteobacteria > Rhizobiales > Beijerinckiaceae > Methylobacterium > Methylobacterium gregans. The sequence continues at coordinate 4,608 of NZ_BPQM01000124.1, read as the reverse complement.
AGCGCCCGGTATGCAGGCCCGGTCCTGCGCGCTCGAAGGCGGCAGCCAGCGTTGCCTGCCGGCCGTGTCGTGCGCAGGTCTCCGGCAGAACCGTGGGGGAGGGAGCGGACATCGCGCGGGCTCGGTCGGGGCCCAGATACGCGCGACGGCCGGCGGAACGCCGGTTCGATCGGCCGTCGCGGCCCGCCGCGCCCCCTGGGCCGGCCACGTTCGGAGAAGCATCCTCGTTAGCGCGCGCGCCAGGGAGCGGAAAGCAGCGCGTGTCTCACAAAGGTGTCAGCGCAGCCCATCCACCTGAATCGTGCCGCAACCCGGTCGCGCGGCCCGGCCCAGCCTTGACCGCTCCTGAGGCTGCCGTCACGATCGAAACCTACGACACGGCCACGTCGAAGCCCCGACCCGGATCAGCCGGCCACGGGGCGCCTCCTGCGAAGAACCGGCTCCCGGGTCCCGCGGCGACGGGCCCGCGCAGCGAGGGGCATATCCGGATGGCGCGGCTGTCCACCATACCGTTCTTCAAGGAGCCGGGCATCGACCTCGCTCCGTTCGAGACCCGCTGCCACTGGCGCCGCTTCGACGAGCACGAGGTGCTGGTCGATTTCGACGACATCTCCACCGACGTCTACTTCCTGGCGGGCGGCGAAGTGCGCATCCTCAACCGCACTCAGTCAGGCAAGGAGGTGATCCTCGGAGAAATGCGCGGCGGCGCGTTCTTCGGAGAGCTCGCGGCGATCGACGGGGTCGGGCGCTCGGCCAACGTCACGGCGCTCACCCGCGGCGAGGTCTGCGTGGTCCCGGCCACCGTGTTCCGCCAGATCGTGTTCGCCTCGGAGGTCATTGCCGACCGGCTGTTCCGCCTGCTCGCCAAGCGGGTGCGCGAGCTGAACACCCGCCTGATGGAGCACGCGCTGCTCGACCTGCGCCACCGCCTCTACGCCGAGCTCTTGCGCCTGTCGGTGCCGCGCTCCGGCGGAGGCGAGGAGCGCGTGGTGAGCCCGCCGCCCTACCACCACGTGCTCGCCGCCCGCATCGGCTGTCGGCGCGAGCAGGTGACCCGCGAGTTCACCGCCATGGCGAGCGAGGGGCTGGTGGACCGCACCCGCGGCGCCCTGGTGATCCGGCGGCCGGACCTCCTGGAGGCCCGCGTCGCCGAGGCGCTGCGCGAGGACGGCTGAGCGGGATCGTGGTCGAGGCGACCGGGGCATCCGCGCCGCTGCTGCGGCTCGCTGGCGTGACGAAGCGGTTCGGCGGCGCGATCGCCGTGGACGGCGTCGACCTCGCGCTCGCCGAGAACGAGGTCTTCTGCCTGCTCGGCCCCTCGGGCTGCGGCAAGAGCACGTTGCTGCGCCTGATCGCCGGCTTCGAGAAGCCGGATGCGGGCACGATCCGGCTGGGGGCGCAGGACCTGACCGGGCAGCCGGCCCATCGGCGCCCGATCAACATGATGTTCCAGTCCTACGCGCTGTTCCCGCACATGAGCGTGGCGCGGAACGTCGCCTACGGCCTCGCGGATCGCCCTCGAGCCGAGCGCGCCGAGCGTGTCGCGGCGCTGCTGCGGCTGGTGCGCCTCGAGGATTTCGGCGATCGCCGGCCCGACACGCTCTCGGGCGGCCAGCGTCAGCGGGTGGCGCTTGCCCGCGCGCTCGCCCGCGAACCCCGGCTGCTGCTGCTCGACGAACCGCTGACGGCTCTCGACCGGTCGCTCCGGGAGGAGACGCAGAGCGAGCTGCGCGCCCTCCAGCGGCGTCTGGGCACCAGCTTCGTGGTGGTCACGCACGATCCCGAGGAGGCAATGCGGCTCGCCGACCGGGTCGGCGTGATGGCACATGGTCGCATCGTGCAGATCGGCTCGACGGCCGAGCTCTACGACCGGCCGGCGAGCCGCTACGTGGCGGGGCTTCTCGGCGACGTGAACCTGATCCCAGGGCGGCTCGGGCCTGACGAGCCGGGCGGCATCCGCAGCGTCGGGACCGCGTTCGGGCCGGTACGCGCTCGCGGCCTCGCCGAGCCCCTGCAGGAAGGTGTCGAGGCGGTGGTGGCTGTCCGACCGGAGCGGATCGCGCTCCGGCCGGACGGCGAGGGGATCGCCGCGACGGTCATCGAGCGCACCTTCCTCGGCGACCGCATCGCCCGCACACTGCGCCTCAGCGACGGCAGCACGGTGCGCACGAGCGGCCCGCCGGAGGACGCGGAAGCCTTCCCGGCCGGTGCCTCGGTGCTTCTCAGCTTCGCCGCCGAGACGGCGACGATCCTGCCGTCATGAAGGCGTTCTCCGCGGAAAGCTGGCGCGCGCGCCTCGTGCGGCTGCCACCCCTCGCGTGGCTGACAGCCTTCTTCCTGGTGCCGTTCCTGATCACCCTGAAGATCAGCCTATCGGACGCCGCCACCGCGATGCCGCCCTACCTGCCGGTGCTCGACTGGCAGGGGGGCCGGGAGGGTTGGGCCAGCTTCCTCGAAGCGCTCGACTTCGAGAACTACGCGGTGCTCTGGTTCGACACGTTCTACCGCGACGCGGCGCTCAGCTCGCTGGCCTATGCGGGCGCAGCGAGCCTCGTCCTGGTGCTGCTCGGGACGCCGCTAGCCTACGCGCTTGCCCGCGCGCCGGCCCGAGGACAGCCGCTTCTCGTCGCTCTGGTGGTGGTGCCGTTCTGGACGAGTTTCCTCGTGCGGGTCTACGCCTGGATCGCGATCCTGAAGCCCGAGGGGCTGCTGAACGCGGGCCTCATCCGCCTGGGCCTGATCGCGCAGCCCCTCGAGATCCTGAACACGCCGGCCGCCGTGGTGATCGGCCTCGTCTACGCCTACCTGCCCTTCATGGTGCTGCCCCTCTACGCGGTGATGAGCCGCCTCGACGGCAGCTTGCGCGAGGCAGCAGCCGATCTCGGGGCGGGGCCGGTGCGGGTGTTCTGGAGCGTGACGCTGCCGCTCGCCGCGCCCGGCATCGCGGCCGGCGCGCTGCTCTGCTTCATCCCGATGATCGGCGAGTTCATCATTCCGGATCTGCTGGGAGGCTCCGACACCCTAATGCTCGGACGCGTGCTGTGGGGCGAGTTCTTCTCGAACCGCGACTGGCCGCTCGCCTCGGCGGTCGCGGTTCTGCTCCTCCTCATCGTGATCGGCCCGGTCCTCCTGTTCCGCGGCGCCGGTCGTGAGGCGGCCCAGTGACCCGCCCGGTCAACCGGCCATGAGCCTGTTCCTGCGCGCCGTGCTCGGGCTCGGCCTCGCCTTCCTGTACGCGCCGATCCTGGTGCTCGCGGTCTACTCGTTCAACGCCTCGCAGCTCGTCACCGTGTGGGGCGGCTTCTCGACCCGCTGGTATGCGGCGCTCCTCTCCAATGGGCCGCTCCTGGCCGCTGCCTGGGTCTCCCTGCGAGTCGCCCTCATCTCCGGCGCCATCGCCACCGTGCTCGGCACGCTGGCGGCTTTGGCCCTCGCTCGCCACGGGCGCTTCCGATCGCGCCCGCTCCTCACCGGCCTCGTCTTCGCCCCGATGGTGATGCCGGAAGTCATCATCGGCCTGTCGCTTCTGCTGCTCTTCGTCGGGATCGGGCTCGACCGCGGCATCGGCACGATCGTGATCGCGCACGCGACGTTCTGCACCGGCTTCGTCGCCGTGGTCGTCGGCGCACGCCTGCGCGGCCTCGACCGCGGCCTCGAAGAAGCCGCCGCCGACCTGGGCGCGGGACCGCTGCGGGTCTTCGCCACCGTGACGCTGCCGCTTCTGGCTCCGGCGGTGCTGGCGGGATTCCTCCTGGCCTTCACCCTGTCGCTCGACGACCTCGTGATCGCGAGCTTTGTCTCGGGGCCGGGCGCCACCACGCTGCCGATGCGCCTCTACAGCCAAGTCCGGCTCGGCGTGAACCCCGAGATCAATGCCGCTTCGACGCTGCTTGTCGTGGCTGTGACGCTCGCGGTCCTCGTGGCCTCACGGTTGAGCGCGCGTCGCTGACATGGGCTTGTCGCGCAATCTTATAGGGCACGATTATTCGAGATCTCATCATCACGGATCGGCGGTTACAATATTCAGGATCTTTTGCGAAATTCTACCCTGATATGCGACAATTTTCTACCTCGGCGAGACTTCGTTAAGTTGTATTCAGCTATCTCATCTCTGTCGGTGGCGCCGGTCCCAAGCCGGACAGCGCCCGAAACGGAGCGCAAGAGGAACCCATGCAGCTGATCACCCGCTTCCTGAAGGATCGCAGCGGTGCGACCGCCATCGAGTACGGCATGATCGCGGCTCTCATCGCCGTGGTGATCATCGGCACGCTTCAGATGATCGGCACGAAGTTGAACGACAAGTTCGGCAGCATCTCGGCCCAGCTGAACTGACCGGAGCCCCGAGCGATCCGGGAAGCGGCTTCCACCGCAGCCCCGGTCCACCAGCCGGCCCTCCCGAGGGGCGACAACGATGAGGAACTTCTCCCGTGGCTCGGCCACGGGACCTTTCGCCTACAGGCGGTAATGCGCCGAGATCCGCGAAAGGTTGATGTTGTAGTACGGATCGGCCCTGAGCTCCGCGCCCCAGCGCTCCTGCATCACCGCGGTCTCGGCCTGGAAGCGGGCACGCTTCTCGGGCCTGAGGACACGCCCGAGAAGCGTGCCCGC